>CATJWI010000131.1 GCA_949744075.1 uncultured Eubacteriales bacterium
CTCCTCCTCCTTCTCGTCGGTCTTGGCCACCCGCCGGCACTTCAGCCGGGAGACAAACTGGTCCACCACGGTGTAGAGCTGGGTGGATTTCTCCCCCTGACCGGAGATGATTAGAGGGGTGCGGGCCTCGTCGATGAGGATGGAGTCCACCTCGTCCACGATGGCGAAGGCGTGACCCCGCTGGACCAGCTCCGAGGCGTAAATGGCCATGTTGTCCCGCAGGTAATCAAAGCCAAACTCGTTGTTGGTACCGTAGGTAATGTCGGCGGCGTAGGAGGCCTTCCGGTCCTTGGGCTCCACGTCGTGGATGACAAGGCCCACGGTGAGACCCAAAAAGCGGTAGAGCTTGCCCATCCACTCCGAGTCACGCTTGGCCAGGTAGTCGTTGACAGTGACGATGTGCACGCCCTCCCCCGTCAAAGCGTTGAGGTAGGCAGGCAGGGTAGCCACCAGGGTCTTGCCCTCGCCCGTCCTCATCTCGGCGATTCTTCCCTGATGAAGGATAATGCCGCCGATGAGCTGCACCCGGTAGGGTCTGAGCCCCAGCACCCGGTCGGAGGCCTCCCGGCAGACGGCGAAGGCCTCGGGCAGAATATCGTCCAGAGTCTCCCCGTTTTTCAGCCGCTCCTTAAATTCCGGCGTCTTGGCCTGGAGCTCAGCGTCGGTAAGGGCCTTATAGGGCTCTTCCAGGGCCTCGATTTTCTGGACTAGGGGCCCCAGGGCCTTGACCTCCTTCTCAGAGGTAGTGCCGAATAGTTTACGCAAAATTCCCATATCTCATTTCACCTTTCATTTGTGCGGTGATACTCGCAATACTACGAGTATAGAGTATACCACACTTTGCAGGAATAAAAAAGAAGAATTTGTAAATAAAAGGCCCCGCCCAGCCATCAGGCTGGGCGGGGGTGGGAGAGGAGGTATGCTGTCTTGTCTCAGTTCTGGCTGCCGTCAGACGTTGAACACATACTGATCCAATCGCTTAAAGGCTTCTTGGACCCGGCTCAGAGGCAGGGCCAGATTGATCCGTAGATGGCAGGGACCATGGAACATCCGGCCATCCTGAATGGCCACGCCCACATCCCAAGCCGCTTTTTCCACTTCCTCAATGGTTTTCCCGTGTTCCTCGCACCACTTGGTACAGTCCACGAAAAGCATGTAGGTCCCCTGGGGCTTAGATACCTCTACCCCCTGGAAGTGGTCTTTCATATATACACAGGCATAGTCTACATTTTCTGTCAACACCTGGCGCAACTCGTCCACCCACTCATAACCCTCAGGTTTATAGGCGCCGATCAGGGCGTGCATGGACAGCACAGTCATACTGTTATAGTGGCTCAGGGAGCTCTCCTTCTCCACCCGGTCCCGCAGCCGCTTGTCATAGATGATATGATAGCTGCCGATCAGCCCCGCCAGATTAAAGGTCTTGGAGGGAGCATAGAGGGCGATGGTCCGGTCCCGGGCGTCCTGGCTCACCGACTGGGTCGGTATGTGCTTGTGGTCAGCCAGGATAATGTCCGACCAGATTTCGTCGGAGATTACATACACGTCGTATTTCCTAAACAGCTCCATGGCCTTCTCGATCTCCCAGCGTTCCCAAACCCGGCCGCAGGGATTGTGAGGGGAGCAAAAGATCGCTGCATGGATGTTCCCCTCCACGAGTTTCCGCTCCATATCCTCAAAATCCATCCTCCATACCCCGCCGACATCCTTCACCAGAGGGGAGTGGACGATGTTGTAGCCGTTGTTGCTCAGGCTATTGGTAAAACCGATATAAGTGGGAGAGTGGACCAGCACATTGTCTCCCCGGGAGCAGAGCACATTCAGAGCGCTCACCACGCCCCCCAGCACACCGTTTTCATACCCGATGTGCTCCTTTCTGAGCCCACTGACTCCGTTGCGCTTTTCGTGCCAGCGGATGATGGAGTCAAAATATTCCTCGGCGGGGTCAAAGTAGCCATAGGCCGGGTGCTTTGCCCGCTCTATGATGGCCTCGGGGATGGTGGGGACCGCCGGGAAGTTCATGTCGGCCACCCACATGGGGATGACATCAAAGCCCTCCTTGGGCGGCTCGGGCGCAAAGCCCCCGTTTTTCCCCAATCCGTCTACCGCAATGGCGTCTTTTCCGCGCCGATCCATGATCGAAGTAAAATCGTATTTCATTTCTTTGTACCCCCACATTTTGTTAAGTTACCACGCCGCTACGGTGCCGTCGGTCCGGGGCTCCGTAGCGCCCACGAAAACGCCCTCTTCATTGCGCCAGATGATCTGTCCCCGGCCCATCATCAGGCTGTCAGCCGCCACCTTGACGCTGTGGCCCTTCCGGACCAGCTCCTCTACAATGGCACGAGGGAAGCCCTGCTCCACCTCAATGTTCTTTCCGCTGGTCCATTGCCATCGGGGGGCGTCCAGTGCCTCCTGAGGATTCATGCCAAAGTCCACCGTGTTCATGATCACCTGCAGATGTCCCTGGGGCTGCATAAATCCTCCCATCACACCGAAGGGTCCCACCGCCCTCCCGTCCTTGGACAAAAAGCCGGGAATGATGGTGTGGTAAGACTTCTTTCCGGGCGCCGCATAGTTTTCACTCTCCGGGTCCAGGCTGAAGCTTACCCCCCGGTTCTGAAGGGAGATCCCCGTCCCCGGCACCACCACGCCGGAGCCAAAACCTATGAAGTTGGACTGGATGAAGGAGACCATATTCCCTTCCTCATCCGTCGTGCACAGGTAGACTGTCCCGCCGCAGGCCGGATCTCCGGTCTTGGGCATAATAGCCTTGTCGCTGATCAGCTCCTGCCGCTTGGCGGCATAATCCTTGGAGAGCATCTGCTCTACCGTCATCCTCATATAGCGGGGATCAGACACATACCGCTGCCCGTCTACGAAAGCCAGCTTCATGGCCTCGATCTGCTTGTGAATGCTGTCCGTGGTATCCCGCTCGGTAAAGGAGTATCCCTCCACGATATTCAGCGCCATCAGGGCCACGATGCCGTTGCCATTGGGCGGGATTTCCGAAACGGTATAGCCCCGGTAATTCGTGGAGATAGGCTCCACCCACTCCGGGTAGTAGCTCGCCAGGTCCTCCTTGCGCAGGTAGCCCCCGGTCTCCCGGGCAAAGGCGTCCATCTTCTCCGCCAACGCTCCCCGGTAGAAAGACTCGCACTCCGTCTCGGCCAGCTCCTCCAGGGTCCTGGCGTGGTCGGACAGCGCTACCATCTCCCCTGGGAGGGGAGCTCTCCCCTTGGGGGCAAAGGTGGTGAACCAGTTTTGCAGCCACGGCTCTCCAGCCATGCCCTTGAACTCGTCAAAGCCCTTCTCCCACAATCTGGCGATGGTGGGAGACACCGGATACCCCTCCCGGGCGTAGGCGACGGCGGGGGCCATCACCTCCCGGAAGGGCAGGCGGCCGAATTTCTTGGACAGGGCGATCCAGGCGCTGGGCGCACCGGGGACTGTCACCGGTGCCCAGCCCCGCCAGGGCAGCTTTTCTCCAAACCTCTCACGCATTTCATCCGCCGGGAAAGCCATGGGGTTTGGCCCGCTGGCGTTCAGGCCATAGAGGTGCTCATCCTTCTGGACCCAGACCAAGGCGAACGCATCGGAACCAATACCGTTGGCCGTGGGCTCCACCACCGTCAGGCAGGCGGCCATGGCCACGGCGGCGTCAACGGCATTACCGCCCTTTTTTAGAATATCCAGGCCCACCTGAGCCGCCAATGGCTGGGAAGTGCAGGCCATACCCTTTTTGCCGTAAACCACCTTCCTTGTAGACGGATAGCGGTATTTCAAAGAATCAAATTGAAAATTCATAGGTTGCTCCTTATCATTCGCTTTGGAAAAGGACTTACAGGAAGCCCACCACGACGCCGGCAATAATGCCAGACAGCGTGCTTACAGACACGAAACCGGAGATAACGAAGGCAGGGGTCAACTTCTTGACAATATAGTTCTTTTCATCCTCAGTCTCGGCAGCGGCAGTGGCCACTTCATTAACGATGAGCATGGTGGCGGGAAAGCCCAGCAGCTGGGCCATAGCCACACCGATGGCCAGGTTTTTTGACCCCACAAATTTCCAGCCGGGCAGGACATAGAACACCAGGAAGGTAACCACCAGCACTGCAGCAAACACCACGATGGTCTGGAACAGCAGAGTAGCCAAATCGGACAGGGACACATTACCCAAAGAGGGAATGATGGAGCAGAAGCAAGCCATCATCCATACGCCAGAGGACTTGCCCTTATCCATCAGGTTGGGGGGCACAATGCCCAACTGGTTGCAAATGACGCCCAGCACGATGCCCCAAATAGCGTAGTTCAGGCCGGTGATCTTGGCCAAGGTCTGGGCGCACAGGCCGCCAACGATGGCGCCAATGCCCAGAGTGACGTATGCCGTGTAGTACTTCTCATGCTTTTTCCAGAAAGGGACCTTGGCGGGCTTTCCATCATCGCCAGTAGTGCCCTCGGCCTCCACCTCCCAGAGGTTGATACCCTTAGCCAAGCTGGAACGGAACTCGTCGGAGAGGGCCTTGGCCTCCTTACGGCCGCAGATGGAAGCAGGGATGGTGCCTACGAATTTCTGAATGGCGAAGATGACAGCGCCCAATGCGGCGGCCATGGTAGCCCCCTTGGCCAGAGCACCCTCGGTCATAATCTGAGTGGCCAGGATGCCTCCATTGACGATTGGGATAGACACCAGAGCGGAGTCCATGCCGATAATGGGGCTGACGGCAATGACGCCTATAAAAGCCACCACCATGGCAAAGCAGGACATAACCAGGATCTTCCACTCCTTCACCAACTGCTTGACATTCATGCTGGTACCCATATTGAACGTCATAAAGGCCATACAGATCTGCCCCACCTGAGTCAACCGGGCCTGTGCAATAATATCCTTGGGCAGAACGCCGCTGACAAAACCTGCTAAAAAGATCATAAAGATGACGAACACAGAGGAGAGCTTTGCACCAGTGGACAATCCGCAGATGTCACCGATCATAAAGATACCGAGCACGATCGCCATTGCTACATACCAAGGTAATTCCATAAAACATTCTCCTTTCTTCTCTTTGTTTTCCCTTTGACTTTCTATAAAAGCGGCCGCTTTTACTCCTCTTTAATATGTCGCCACTAAATCATTAACTATCTTTATAGTATTATTTTTTGTTGAGTAGTCAAGCCATTTTTTATGCATTAAAGATACTTTATTATTATTTCCAAATTCACTGTTCATAATTTGTTCACCTTTCACAACAAAAACCGGGCGGCCCGCATAGAACCGCCCGGTTTCTTCCTTTTTTTCACTTTTCCCGGGTAAACCGCTCCCGGCTCCGCTTCACGTCTCCGTGATAGGCCTCATTGATCTTCTTCTGCACTTGCAGATGTATTTTCAACTCCTCCTCCGAAAACTCCGAGAGTAGCTGGAAGGTGATGTCCTGGCAGTTCTGCTCAAAAGCCCGGTGGTCCCGGTAGATCTTCTGCCCTTCCTCGGTGAGGGTCAGGTTATACACCCGGTTGTTCTCCCGGTTCCGGGTCTGCTCCACCCAGCCCTTCTCCCGCAGCTTCCGCACGATCTGGGAGCAGGCCGAGGCCGTCTTTTTCAGAATGTTCCCCAGGTCGGTGATGGTCACCCCTGGGTGGATGGCGATGAGGTCAATGATCTCCCCCTCCGACTGATAGAGAATGGCCTCCCCATAGTGGTGGGGCAGGGAGTCGTATTCCTCCATCAATTCATAGGCCTCGTCCTGGGCGTTCCAAATTTCTTTTAAGATCTGCTCTCGGGATCCCATAAAATCACCCTTTCTTTCCCATTATACCGTCCAAACCGCCCTCAATCAAGCAAATTTTCTTTACCCGGCCCCCTCAACGTGGTAAACTATAAAAAATCCTCTATTTCAAAAGGAGGTCCCCATGAAAAAAAAGTCTCTTCCCCCTCCCCTTTCTCTGGATATTCACGCTTACGGCTCCAACGGAGAGGGCGTCTCCCGCCTCCCCGACGGCATGGCCTGCTTCGTCTCCAGTGCCCTCAAGGGCGAGCGGTGCCTTGTCCAGCTGGATAAGGTAGGCAAGGCCGCCGCCTGGGGCCACGCGGTGAAGATAGAGACCCCCTCCCCCGCTCGCCTGATCTCCGATTGTCCATATTATGTCAACTGCGGTGGCTGCGCCCTCCGCCATATGGCCTATGAAGAAGAGCTGGAGTTCAAGCGGCAGAAGGTCCAGGACTGCCTTCAGCGCATCGGCGGTTGCGATCTCCCCGTTTCTGTTATATATGGTTCTGAAAATACGGAACGTTATCGAAATAAGGCCCAATTTCCCATTTCAGGAGAGGCCATCGGCTTCTATGTCGCCCGGACCCATCAGGTCACCGATGTGGAGGACTGCCTCCTCCAGCCGGAATCCTGCGCCCGGCTCCGGTTCGCTCTCAAAAGTTTTATGTCAACTTATGGTGTTCCCGCTTACGACGAGCGCACCAAAACCGGCCTCCTCCGCCACCTCTATGTCCGCACCAACCAGGCAGGAGAAAGCCTCTGCTGTATATTGATCAACGGCAAATCCCTGCCCCACGAAAAAGAGTTGGTAGATGCCCTTCGTTCTGCCGAGCCCGGCCTGGCGGGGATAGTGCTGGGAGTCAATGAGAAGAAAAACAACGTGATCCTGGGGGACTCCTACCATACCCTCTGGGGCCGGGACCACCTGATGGACACCCTCCGGGGCCTCACCTTCAAGCTGTCGGTGCCCTCCTTCTACCAGGTCAACACCCCCCAGGCCGAGGTCCTCTACGGCATCGCCCTGGACTTCGCCGCCCTCACCGGGGAGGAGACGGTGGTGGACCTCTACTGCGGCATCGGCACCATCACCCTATGCCTGGCTCAGCGGGCCAAACGGGCCATCGGTGCTGAGATCGTTCCGGAGGCCATTGAGGACGCCAAGGAAAACGCCTGCCGAAACAGTTTACATAATACAAAATTCTTCTGCGGCGACGCCTCTGCCGTGGCCGCCCGGCTGGCCGCCGATGGCATCCGCCCCGATGTTATCACCGTGGACCCGCCCCGGAAGGGCTTGGCCGCCGATGTGATCGGCTCTATTGGGTCCATGGCTCCCCAGCGGGTGGTCTATGTCTCCTGCGATCCCGCCACCCTGGCCCGGGATGTGAAGCGCTTTGCGGAAAAGGGATACACCGCTCAGAAGGCGGTGGCCGTGGATCTCTTCCCCCGCACGCCTCATGTGGAGACGGTGCTGCTATTGACCAAATAAACTGCCGCCCAGTCCTTTCCCGGACTGGGCGGCAGTTTATTTTTCGATATAGGATAAATAACGGTATACGGTAGCGTCAGAGCAAAAAATGCGGCTGGCTACCTGGCGAACCATGCCTTTGATATTGAAGATCCCCTCATTGTAGAGCCGCTCCACGATCTCCATTCGCTTTTCCTGGGCAAAGGCCGATTGCTCTGCGGCGTTCTTGCCCATCACCTCTTGTATCACCGCTTCGATCTTGGAAAGGGCTGTATCATGGACCCCCGCCGGCTCATTGGGCAGTTCTTTGGCTCGCAGGATGCTGCCGATATGGACCACATTCTCCCGGGGCATGCCCTCCACCGTCAGGGAACACTTTGCCTTTTCATCCAGGTTGGACATATGGAGCAGTTGGGTAGCTATCCTGTAGTATTCGGTGGAGTCCATCAGCAACACCAGCAGATAGTTCTTTCCCTGGGGACGCACCCGGTCCAGGTAAAGGATGCTCATGTTGGCGATCCTGCCCTCTCCGAATACCGCCGTCAGCCCGGTGATATAGTCCGTCCCCTTGAACCTTTTCCGGTTCAGCAAATGGGTCAGGTCCTTGGGCATAGGGTCGTCCAGTTCAGGGGCGGTGAGCATGCCCAGCTCCACCTGAACCACCTTGCCCTCGTTTTTCTCATCCAGCTCGTAAAGGACTACCTGATGAAAAGGTCCCAGCGCGATCCCGAAAAATTCCACCAGAGTGGAGAGGATCGGCAATCCATTCATCTTGTTCTCCATCATATGCCGACTTCCTTATCAGCGAAAATTTATATGCATGTTCATGTTAAAGACAGTATAGCCCTTTTTCTGCCTCAATGCAAGTCAGAACTTCCCCGAGCCTGTCCAGTCCGGGCCACACATCTCACATCTACCATGGTGACGCCCCGGATCAACCGATGCCAGAATTCTTTTCCTCCCCAAATTCCCCTCATCTGGAAAAAGGAGCGAAGGCGGCATGCCTTCGCTCTTTTTTCTCTTGCTTTTTGGGGAAAGTCAGAGGAATTACTTGAACTCGGGAATGTAATGGCTGTTGAAATGGGAATCCGCCCGGCCCCAATCTTTCTTGTCCATGCCCTTGAAGTTGGGGGAGCCGCTCTTGTAGAGCTCACCCAGGGTCTCGGCGATGATGTCCATGTGGCTGTTGGTGTACACCCGGCGGGAAATGGCGATGCGGACGTAGTCGATCTCAGGCAGCTTGATGGTACCGTCGGGCTGCTTCACCGCAAAGGCGGAGGCCCCCAGCTCGGCGATGCGGATGCCGGAGACCAGGTAGGCGTCGGCGGCCAGGCACAGGCCGGGGAACTTCTCGGGGGGGATGTCCTTGTAGAACAGGCGGGCGTCCACGTACACTCCGTTGCCGCCGGTGGGACGGACGAAGGGCACCCCAAACTCGTCCAGCCGCTTGCCCAGGTATTCCACCTGACCGATGCGGCCCTTCAGGTACTCATAGTCGGAGCCCTCGTACATGCCGATGGCGATGGCCTCCAGATCCCGGCCTGCCAGACCACCGTAGGTCTGGAAGCCCTCATAAGCCATATTGTCGTTGGCGGCCCGATGGTAGAGCTCCTCGTCCCGGCAACAGAAGTAACCGCCCATGTTCACCAGGCCGTCCTTTTTGATGGACATAGTCGCCCCGTCAAAGTAGGAGAACATCTCCCGGGCAATATCCCGGATGTCCTTGTCCTTGTAGCCCTCTTCCCGCTCCTTGATAAAGTAGCAGTTCTCGAAGCAGCGGGCGGCGTCGGCAAAGTAAGGCAGGCCGTACTTGTGGGCGATCTCCCCACATTCCTTGATGTTGGCCATTGACACGGGCTGACCGCCGTTGGTGTTGCAGGTGATGGTCATGATGACCATGCCGATGGCCTCCCGGCCGTGCTTCTTGATAAAGTCCTCCAGCTTCTGGGGGCTCATGTTGCCCTTAAAGGGGTGGTAGCTCTGGCTGTCATAGCCGGGGTCGTCCAGCAGGTCCTCGGCCCACATGTCAAAGTTCATGGCGGCGCCCCGGGTGGAGTCGAAGGCCATATTGGTCACCACGAACTTATAGTTGTGGCCCTTGTAGAACATGCGCCCCAGCAGGTTGTCGGCAGCCCGGCCCTGGTGGGTGGGCACCACGAAGGGGAAGCCCGTCAGGTCCTTGATGGCGGCCTCAAAGCGGTAAAAGCTCTCGCAGCCGGCATAGGATTCATCGCCCATCATCAGGGCGGCCCACTGGCGGTTGCTCATGGCGGAGGTGCCCGAGTCGGTGAGGCAATCGATGTACACATCCTCGGCCTTCAGCTGGAACACGTTCCAGGCCACCTTCTCCAGTGCCTCCCGGCGGTGCTCGGGGGTGGTCTTCTTCAGCATCTCAACGGCTTTGATACGGAAAGGCTCAGCATACTGGCTGGAACTCATAAAAAACACTCCTTTTGAATTGAAATAGTGTATGGATCAGCGATTGAGGAACAGGGTCAGGACCACAAAGGCCACCGTAGTGGCCGCCAGGTCCATGAGCCGGTAGGGCATCATACACTTGGACAATACCACCGGGTCCACGTCGTTGGCCCCGGAGTTTTCGATCTGAACGTCGGAGATGGGAGAGGTCTGGTCCCCCCACTGGCTGCCCGAGTATACCGCGGCGAAGGCCAGCACCGGGTTGGACCCGGTGGCCAGGGCTAAGGGCATGGCGATGGGCAGCATCACCACCAGGGCGCTGCCCAGGGAGCCGGTGGCATAGGCGACGATGATGGCCACGGCAAAGGCGGCCAGAGGCACCAGGGCGGGGTGCATGCTGCTGGCGAACACCGCCACCACAAAGTCAGAGAAGCTGATGAGCTGGAGCATATACCCAAAGGTAAAGCACAGGGCCAGCATAAAGATGAGCCCCGCCTGCTCCAGGCAGCCCGCCACGAACTCATTGCCGAAGCTCTGGAACTTCATCTTGTGTTTAACGGCCACATACCCCGCCGTCACAAAGGCGGACAGGAAGGCAGAGGGCACCACCACCAACTCCCCGGCGATCAGGGAGGTGAAGATCATAAAGCCCACCATGGAGGTCAGAGGCATGATGAAGGCCACCCAGTCGGGCTCCACGTCGCCGCCCATAATGGCCTCCACATCGGCCCCGCCCGCCCCCTGGCGGACGTTGACCCCCTGGTCGGCCAGTTCCTGCTGCCGCTTCATCTCCCCCATGTCGGGGATGACCTTCAGCACCACCAGCAGGCAGATGAGGATGCACAGCCAGGTATGGACGCTGAGGCCGCAAACCTTATAGAAGAAAATGACAGGGTTCACATCGGGCAAAAAACTCCCCGCCATGGCCACGCAGAAAAGGAAGTAGGTCCCTCCGGGGAAGGGGGTGGCGATATTGGCCGCAATGGAGGAGGTAATGTAAGCGGACTTATAGGGGGTCAGCCGCTGCCGGTCCACCACCGGCCGGACGATGCGGCCCACGGCGATGTTGGCCAGTCCGTCCTGGACTCCAATGATGAGGGACACGATAAAGACCAGCAATCCGGCCTTTTCCGCACTCTCCACCTTTTTGTGGGCCCAGACCTCAAAGGCCTTAAAGCCGCCGCCCAGGCGCATGAAGCGCAGCATGACACCCAGGGGGATGAACAGCACCAGGATGAACCCGTTGCCCTGAATGCCCTGGAGAATATAATCCGCCATAGGGACCAGGAAATTGACCCCGTTGAGCAGGATGGAGGAATAGAAGATGCCGAAGAACAATGCGATGATCACGTTCTTGGATAGCAAGGCTACTGCCACCGTCAGGACCGGCGCCAGCGCGGATAGGATTCCACCCATGAATAATTCCCTCCTTTATTTCTCTCATGAAACTGATAGGAGAAAGCAGTCCGTCCGTTTTATTTCATACGGACCTGCAGAGAGGTGGCCACCCTCGCAATTCCATAATACAAAAAATTTATTATAATGTCAAGTATTATAATAAATTTTTGTTATTCATTCTTTTTTACCACCCCCTGGACACTGGGGTAAGCTCGTGATAGGATAGAATTATATCCCATCTCCACAGGAGGCGTCCTATGTCAAAGTCCCTTCTCTTGTTCTACGAGCCATCCCCCAACACATTCTCCCCCAAGCTGAAGCAGCTTTGCGCCCTCCAGGGCTTGTCTCTGCACCTGCTCTCCCCCGGGGAGCTGGACCGGACCCTGGACAGCCTGGCCCGTCCCGGCATCGGGGAACTTCCCGGCCTCCCCCTTCCCGAGCCATTGCTGGTCTTCTGCGGCCTCTCCGACCACCAGCTGGACCGGGCCCTCCGGGAGTTACGGCGGCTGGAGCTCTTCTGCCTCAAGGCGGTACGCACCCCTCACAATGGCGGCTGGACCCTTCGGGAGCTCTACCGGGAGCTGGTAAAGGAGCGGCTTCAGCTCTCCTAAGAATTTTTTTGCAAAATTCTTCCGGTTTCTCCATGAGTCTCCCTTGCGATAGAGTCGAAAATAGGGTAAACTATTGTTTTGGAAACCGACAAATTTCGGTACGGGAGGTGGCAAGATGGACTACGACGTCCTGCTGAACCTGGCTTCTGACCTGGGCTACGGCCTTATGGCCAGCGGCGCTGAGATTTACCGGGTAGAGGAGTCTATCCAGCGTCTGCTCATAGCCTACGGAATGGAGAAGGCCGACCCTTTTGTCATCCCCAACTGTATCATTGTCAGCTTTCTCGCCCCCGGCGGCAAGACTTTGACCCAGGTTCGGCGGATCCCCTCCCACGGTACTGATGTAGATTTGATTGAGCGGTATAACGACCTGTGCCGCACCCTGTGCCGGGAAACCCCTTCTCTGGAGGAGGCCAGGCGTCGGCTGCTCCAGATTGGCCAGACCCGCCGCACCTATTCCTTTCCCGTTCTTTTGGTCGCCTATTGGTCTGTGGCTGCTTTCTCCTGTCTTTTTTTTGGAGGCAGCCCAGTGGACGGCCTGTGCTCCGGCTTCTGTGGCCTGGCAGTGGGGCTGGCCCTCACCGGTATGACACGGCTCAACGCCAACTTGTTTTTCCGCACCATGCTCTGTGCCGCCCTCACGGGCTTTTTGGCCTTGGGCATGAGCCATCTGATCCCGGGGAGCCACAGTCAGCTCATCATCATCGGCGGTCTCATGGCCCTGGTGCCCGGCCTCAGTTTTACCAACGCCATTCGGGATGTAATGGCCGGAGACATGGTGGCCGGGGTCACCAAAATCGCTGACGCTCTGCTCACCGGCGTCTCTATCGCCCTGGGCACCGGCTTTGCCCTGGCCTTGACCCGACTTTTGTGGGGGGTGTAGCCATGAGCGTTTTCACAACTTATTTTCTGCCTGTTCTCTTTGCCTTTCTCAGCAGTGCCGCCTTTGCCGTGATTTTTAACGTTCGAGGCCTGGGCGTACTGATCTGCTCCTTAGGCGGAGCCCTGGGCTGGCTGGCCTATCTCCTGTCCGCCCCTCTCCTTCAGAGCGACATCGCCCAGATGTTCGTCGCCGCCGTAGTCATCTCGGTCTATGCCGAGGTCATGGCCCGGATCCGGAAGTATCCCGTCACCGGCTACCAGCTGGTGGCCATACTCCCCCTGGTCCCTGGGGGCAACATCTACTACACCATGGAGCACGCTATCAATGGGGAGATCGATGCATTTCTCTCCTCCCTCCTCCACACCATGGGCCTGGCTGGGGCCATCGCCGTAGGGGTCCTGCTGGTCTCCTCCGCCGTGCGGATGTGGAGCAGCTATCACTCCCATGTTTAGAAGGAGGGAAACCCATGAATCAATACCGCTGGCTCCTTTTAGATGCAGACAACACCCTGTTTGACTTCAACGCCGCCGAGGAGTTCGCCCTGACCCGGACCCTGATCCGCCATGAGCTCTCTCCCACGGCAGAGATAAAGAACTGCTACCGCACTATCAATTCCGCCCTGTGGGCCGCCTGCGACCGGGGGGAGATCAGTCAGGACTCTCTGGTGCTCAAACGGTTTTCCCTTTTCTTCGAGGCCCAGGGCATCACCGGTGACCCGGCAGAGTGGAACGACTTTTACCTCACCTCTCTGGCGGACTACCCCACTCTTCTTCCTGGTGCGGAGACCCTGTGCCGCAAACTCTCTAGCCAATATATCTTGGCCTTGGCCACCAACGGAGTACCCTTTGTCCAGCGGCGTCGGCTCGCCGCCTCCCCCCTGGCCCGCTTCTTCAAGGACCGGGTCTTTATTTCCGGGGAAATGGGCTGCCGGAAGCCGGAGAAGGAATTTTTCGAAAAAATTCTGGACGCCCTGGGGGCCCGAAACCAGAAGGGCAAGGTCCTGGTCGTCGGGGACTCCCTCTCCAGCGACATCCGGGGGGCCTTCAACGCCCGGCTGGACAGCGTATGGCTGCGCTGGCCCAGCTCCAAGCCCGGTCCCATCCGCGCCACCTACGAGGTGGAAAACCTATCCCAGCTCTCCCAGCTCTTGGGCGTTGAACGCCATGTCATGATTTCTCCCTGAGGAGTTGATTTCGTGTCCCATCCCTTTCGTTCCCCCGGCCCGCCCCGCTGGCTCATGGCCGTTCTGATGCTCTGTGTCACCGCCCTGCTCATGGGCTATTTTACCCGGACCGAGCCCGCCGGCTTCACCGCCCGGGCCGCCCTCCCCACCGAGACCCCCATCCCCACACCGGAACCTACTCCAGAACCCACACCGGAGCCTACCCCCGAACCCGACTGGACCCAGCCTGTGCCCCAGGGAGAGCCGGTGGACCAGGAGGAGTGGTTTTCCGATGCGGTCTTCATCGGGGACTCCCGGACCGACGGCTTCAAGCTCTACAGCGGGGTCACTTCCCAGGCCGCCTTTCTGGACCACACCGGGGTCACCGTCTACGACGTGGACAGCGGCAAGGAGGTCATCCGCGCTGGAGACAAGAAGATCTCCATTTTGGACGCTTTAGCCACTCAGACCTATGGCAAGGTCTACATCTCTCTCGGGATCAACGAGCTGGGCTACAACGACCCAGAGGACTTCGCCCAGATCTATGGCCAGGTGCTGGACGCCATCCGCGCCTGCCAGCCGGAGGCCCGGATCTACGTCCAGTCCATCATCCCGGTCAACACCGCCAAGTGCAAGGCCAACGACCAGCCCTACTATGTGACCAACGACCGCATCCTGGCCTATAACGAGTCCCTGCGCCAGATGGCCGCCGACAAGAAGGTTTTCTACCTGGACCTGTCCCCGGCCCTCACCGACGAGACCGGCGAGTCTCCCAGGGACCTCTCCGCCGACGGCGTCCACTTCAAGAAGGAGGGCTACGTCCTTTGGCTGGATTACCTGGTCACCCACACCGGGACCTGACCCAAAAAGAAACAAAGGGGCATATAATATGAAAAAATTACTCTGCGGTATCTTATCCCTTACCCTCTGCCTCTCCCTAACCGCCTGCGGCGGCAAGGACCCGGACCCCTTTTCTCCCGCCAGGGACGCCGCCCAGCTGCGGGATATGGAGGGGGTCTTTGCCACCGGCCTCATCCAGATCGACCAGCCCACCGCCTGTGCCCTCTACGGCATCGACGAGACCACGGTCACCGAAAGCGCCGTTTTTGGTTCGGCCTCCTCTGCCGAGGAGCTGGCCATCTTTGCCTTCTCCTCCGAGGATGCCGCCAAAACCGCCCAGACCCAGCTCCAATACCGGGTGGAAGACCGGACGGAGGAGCTGCGCAGCTACCTGCCCGATGAACTGCCCAAGCTGGAAAGGGCGGTGATCCAGGTGCGGGGGGCCTCTATCCTTCTGGTGGTGGCCGCCGACTACGGCCCGGTCAACGACTTTTTAGAGGGCTGAGCCATGAAACTCTCCTCCCCGTGCCGCCCCGCCCTGGTCCTGGCCGCCCTGCTGGCCCTTCCCGGCCATGCCGCCCACCCCCAGGGCACTCTGCCCGAGATCATCGATCCCCCCTTTGTCTTCGATGGCCCCGTCCCCTCCACCGCTCCAGTGGAGCCCCAGTGGTTTGCCGACGCCGCTTTCGTGGGGGACTCCCGGACCGAGGCTTTGGCCACCGCTGGCCTCTTTTCTCCCCGGCTCCGCCTGACCCAGGTGGGCCTCAGCGTCCGCACCGCCCGGGCGGAGGAGGGCTTTGTGGTGGACGGTAGCCGTCTCCCCCTGACCCAGGCCCTGGCCCAGTCTGGCTGCCGGAAGGTCTATCTCATGCTGGGGGCCAGCGAGGCCTCTTGGATGTCCGGTGAGGAGTTTTACCGGGACTATTCCGCCCTCATTACCGACCTGCGCACCTGCCTGCCCAACGTTCAGATCTACCTCCAGACCCTGATCCCGGTCACCATCTCCCGGGCCACCGCCCGGAAGCCGGACAACGACCAGATCGCCGCCTTCAGCGCCCTGATCCGCCGCCTGGCTCGGGAGCGGCAGGTCTACCTGGTGGACCTGGCTCCCCTCTTCACCCAGTCCAACGGAGCCCTCTCCCCCGACCTCACCACCGACGGCTACCTTCTGAACAGCCAGGGCAACGCCCTTTGGAGTACGTATCTTATGGAGCACACAGTGGCCAATTGAACCATAAAAAGTGGCCCGGGAACCATCCCGGGCCGCTTTCTTTTTCTTTTATTGCGGGGTCTTGTCGTACATCTCATACAGAGCTTCCACCACCAGCTTGACGTCATCCAATTCATAGTATAGCCATAAGAAGCATACTGCTCCGCCGGCACATCTCCTCCACTATGATCTTGATCTTCTCTTTATCCGTCATTTCAGGGGTAACCCGGGCAAATATCTCTGTGAAAGCCCCATTGGCTATTTGAGCAGGCGCCATGTAGTCCACTACCAGGAAGCTCATGCCCTCCACCTCGCCGTTGGGTTGGTATATGGAAATTCCATCCATGTACATATACCCCTCCAAGCTCAGGGCGGTCACCGCCTGCCCACCGTCCGGACCTTTTCCGCCCCTTCCATCTCCACAGAATAGGCAGGAAGTTCCTCGGATACCTGCGCCCGTTCCGCACCAGGCCATTCTCCGCCATCCACTCCCGGTTCACCAGGGGGAACACCGCCGCGTTGTATACGTCCCTGTCCGCCGTGGTACCATAGGGGGCCTTCTTTCTCTCCGCTCGCCCGTAGGGGCGGCCTTTATAGCCGCCCCTACGGACGTTCCTGACCGTTCCCCGTTAGCTTTTTGGTGACAACTTCCTTACTTCCAATACTCAAACTCCAAGTTATACAAGCATACCACGTCCCCATCCTGGATCCCCATCTTCTCCAGCCGGGCGTACACCCCAGACTCCCGGAGCTTCCGCTCGAACCAACTCTTGGACTCGTAGTCGGAGAAGTTCACGTTGGCCATGAGCTGCCGTAGCCAGGGCCCGTCCACATACCAGACCCCGTCCTCCACCACGATCTCCAGATCCTCCGAGGTGTCGATCTCCGGCGGCCGCTCCACATAGGTGGGCTCGTAGACCGTGATGGGGGGCAGCTCCTGGAGCTTCCGGGCCGCCTCCCACATGAGCTCCGTCGTCCCCTGGTGGGCGGCGGCGGACATCTCAAAGAAGGACAGGCCCCTGGCCTCCACATGGGCCTTCAGGGCCTCGATGGCCGCCCTGTCAGGGGCAATATCCACCTTGTTCCCCGCCACGATCATGGGCCGGGTAGCCAACTCAGGGCTGTACTGTGCAAGCTCGGCGTTGATGGCCTCAAAATCCTCCACCGGGTCCCGGCCCTCGGAGCCTGACACATCCACCACGTGGATCAGCAGCCGGCAGCGGTCGATGTGCCGCAAAAAGTCGTAGCCCAGCCCGGCCCCCTCGGCGGCCCCCTCAATGATACCGGGGATATCCGCCAGCACAAAGGAGACCCCCTCCTCCAACGCCACCACCCCCAGGTTGGGGAAGAGCGTGGTAAAGTGATAGTTAGCAATCTTGGGCTGTGCCCGGGTCACCACGCTCAAAAGGGTGGACTTACCCACATTGGGAAAGCCCACCAGCCCCACGTCGGCCAGCAGCTTCAGCTCCAATGTCACATCCCGCTCCTGCCCCGGCAGCCCCGCCTTGGCAAAGTGGGGCACCTGCCGGGTGGGGGTGGCGAAGTGCTGGTTGCCCCAGCCCCCCTTGCCC
>CATJWI010000132.1 GCA_949744075.1 uncultured Eubacteriales bacterium
CCAAGGAGGAGATCGAGTATCTGGGCAGGACGGGCACCGCCGTCACCAAGGCCAGCCGCCGTGATCTGGCTGTGCTGGTGGCCCGGGGAGAGGACGGGGCCACCACCGTCACCACCACCATGATCATCGCCCACATGGCGGGCATCTCCATCTTCGCCACCGGCGGCATCGGCGGGGGCCACCCGGGAGCCGAGACCACCATGGACATCTCCGCCGACCTGGAGGAGTTGGCCCACACTCCCGTGATGGTGGTGTGCGCCGGGGCCAAGTCCATCCTGGACCTGGGGCTCACTCTGGAGTACCTGGAGACCCACGGTGTGCCCGTCATCGGCTACGGCACCAAGGAGCTGCCCGCTTTCTATACCCAGAAGAGCGGCTTCGCGGTGGACTACGAGATCGACAGCCCAGACGAGCTGGCCAAGGTCTTCCACGTTCAGCAGGAGCTGGGCTTCCACGGCGGCATGCTGGTGACCAACCCCATTCCCGACGAGTACTCCATGGACCCCGCCGTTATTAACAAGGCCATTGACGACGCGGTGGCCGAGGCCAAGGCCAAGGGCATCCATGGCAAGGACACCACCCCCTTCCTGCTGGACAAGATCAAGACCATCACCGGGGGCCACAGTCTGGACTCCAATATCCAGTTGGTGTTCAACAACGCACGGCTGGCCGCTAAGACCGCCGGGGAGCTGTGCAAGCTGTAAGAAAGCCTCTTTTTCCAAAAAACGCCGGGAAATTTCCCGGCGTTTTTTGTTGCCTTTTTTTCTGGCTTCCCTTATAATCAAGGATGAAAAGAAATATCCCTCCACTCCACCACCGAAATGAGGTCCTGCCCATGCGTATCCTAAAACGGCTTTTTGCCAGCCTTCTCTCCCTCTCTTTGCTGCTGAGCCTCTCGGGCGGCGCTCTGGCCGCGGGGCCGGCCGCCGGCTTCACCATGGGGATCTATGTCACCGCCGGCCTCAGCGGCAGCTGCTATGGCCTGGACCCCGTCACCGGAGAGGAGCTGGGGGAGAACTACCTGCGCTACTGCTCCGCCGCCGCCCTCCGGGCCGAGCAAAACGACGCCAACCTGTTTCTCGATCTGGGCAACCGTCCCCAGGACCTCTCCCTGTTGTCTCAGGACCAGGTGGAGCCCATGGCCCTGTGCCTACGCTACGGCAGCTTTTTCCTGGTCCCCGGCGCCTGGGAGGAGAGCTTGTCCTCCGGAAGCCAGGATACGCTCAGCGGCCTTCTGGGCCGACAGGCTCCCGACGCCCTGCGTCAAAGCGTGGAGGTCCTGTGGGCCGCGGAGGACCGGGAGCGGCAGGCGGTCTCCGTGCTGGAATGCAGCGCCGGCCTCGGCATGGATGCCTTTGAGGTGCGCATCCTCCGGCTGGAGGACGCCGCCCGGTGGGAGGAGGAGAGCGGAGAGGACCAGGGGGACCTGGTCATCGCCGTAGCCCCCTCAGGCCGCTGGACGGCCGAGGCCCTCTCCGGCCTGGCCGCCGGGACCCGGGCCGTGGACCTGATCCTGGTGGGGGCGGGACAGGAGGCCGTCCCCCTCGCGGTGACCAACGCCGCCGGGGAGAAGGTCCCCGTGGCCGGCGGAAAGGGAGCCACCGAGGTGAAGCTCACCGTGAGCCGCTCGGGGGAGCTGTCCTTTGGGAGGGGCTCCGCCCTGAAGCTGGCGGAATATCCCAACGACCCGGAGCTGGAGGAGTTGCTGTTGCCCTATTACGAGGCGGCGGTAGAGCAGGCCGGGCAGGAGCTGGGGACCCTCTCGGGGGACTGGGACCAGATCAGCGATCTGGTCCACTATCAGAGCGACACTATGGACCTTCTGCATGAGTCCCGGCTCTGGGCCTCCGGCGCCGAGCTCTCCATCCTCTCCCCCCAAGCCAGCCAAGGATCCTGTCTGGGACAGCTGCTGGACCGCCAGCGGAGCGCCCCCCTCACCCTTCGGGACTGCCGCGCCCTCTGCCCCGACAGGCAGGACACCCTCTATGTGGTGGGGCTGACAGGCAGCCAGCTGAAGGACTGGCTGGAGGAGTGCGTGAAGGACCGCTCCGCTGTCTGGGACCAGGTCTACGGCGTCAGCTATGACGCGTACCTGGGCAACCCCGAGGGCCAGCGGGTATTGAACATGACCTTTGAGGGAAGGCCCATCACTGCCGACCAGGTGTTCCGGGCAGCGGTGAGCGCCAGCCGCCTTACCGGGGAGGGGCCCTGGCAGTCCATCACCGGGATCTCTCCGGACAGCCCCAGGGTCCTTTGGGATGCCGCCTCCTCGGAGCAGTTCGCCGCCGTGGGCGGGTCCTGCACATGGATCCTGGTCGAATACATCCGCTCCCTCTCCGCCGCCAAGCGGGAGATCACCCCGCCCCAGGCCCGGAGCCATTGGAGCCTCAGCCCCTCCACCAGTGAGGAGGCCCTGGCCCAGATCACCCGGCTGGATTTTGTCCATCAACTCTACGAGGCTGCCGGGCGGCCCAGCGCCTATCTGGACCTGAAGCAGACCTTCTCCGACCTGGCCGGGGAGGACCCGGCCGCCGCCTGGGCGGTCCAGGCGGGCATCGTGTTGGGCAACGGCTCGGGGCAGTTCCTTCCCGCCACCCCGGGGGCCCGGGAGCAGGCCGTGGTCATGCTCCTGCGCTACGACAACGCCCGGGGGGCCGGGCCTGAGGGCTCCTGGGCGGTGGCCGTGCCCTATACCGACGCAGCCAACACCTCGGTCTGGGCGGCTCAGGCTTTGATGTGGAACGCGATCCGGGGGTATCTGCCTCCGGATGACGGCGGAAATTTTGATCCCCAGGCAACGCTGACGGCGGCGGAGCTGGAGTTTGCTATTGGGCAGTTGGGGAAGTGAAAAAGGGGCCACGCGGTTCGGGGGACCGCGTGGCCCCTTTATTTGTGAGGGAAATGAGATCGGGCTGTGCCGGGCCGCCGTGGGCGGCGGCCCCTACATGGCTGTCAGTGTGGCGGGGGCTTGCCCCCGCCCTACGGGGAGACGGGTCGGGCATATTGAAAAAGCAGGGCCGCGCGGCCCTGCTTTTCTCTTTTTTCCTTTTAGCTTTCCACGTGTCTCCTGATCCGCTCGATCAGCATCTCCAGGGCTACCGTGTTGTGCCCGCCCTGGGGCACGATGATGTCCGCATATTTCTTGGAGGGCTCCACAAAGGCCTCGTGCATGGGCTTTACCGTGGTCAGGTACTGGTTTACCACCGAGTCCAGGGTCCTTCCCCGCTCCTTTACGTCCCGCATCACCCGGCGGAGGATGCGCACGTCGGCGTCGGTGTCCACAAAAACCTTGATGTCCATCAGGTCCCGGAGGGCGGGGTCGGCGAAGATGAGGATGCCCTCCACGATGATGACCCGGGTGGGCTTTACCTCGATGGTCTGGTCCGAGCGGTTGTGGATGGTGTAGTCATAGACGGGGCACTGGACCGCCTCCCCCCGGCGCAGGGCCCCCAAGTCCCGGACAATGAGGTCGGTGTCGAAGGCGTCGGGGTGGTCGTAGTTCAGCTGGCTGCGCTCCTCGTAGGTCATGCCTGTGTGCCTTTTGTAGTAGTTGTCGTGGTAGAGGACGGACACCTCCGAGGTGAACCGCTCCCGAATCCGCTCGGTCAGGGTGGTCTTGCCTGAGCCTGTGCCGCCCGCGATGCCGATGACCATGGTCTCCATACCCTTGCACCCCGCTTTCCTGTTTTGTCAAATTATATCACATCCGGCGGGAAATGGGTAGTCTATTTACTTGCAGGATTTCTTGCAAATTTTCTTCAAAAAGGGCTGTACAAAGGGAAATAGATGTAGTATACTATATCTTGCAAGTTTTCCTGCAAACAAAACATGATTTTACCAAAAGGAGCCTGATGGTATGGATTACGCGGCAGAAGCCCTGAAGTGCCACTACAACTGGCGCGGCAAGATCAGCATCGCCCCCAAAATGAAGATCGCGGGCAAGGAGGACCTGTCCCTGGCTTACACCCCCGGGGTGGCGGCCCCCTGCCTCAAGATCAGAGAGAGCCCCGAGGAGGTCTGGAAGCTCACCGGCCGGGGCAATACGGTGGCAGTGGTCACCGACGGCTCCGCCGTTCTGGGGCTGGGCAACATCGGTCCTCAGGCGGGGATGCCCGTTATGGAGGGCAAGTGCGTCCTGTTCAAGGAGTTCGCCGGGGTGGACGCGGTGCCCATCTGCCTGGGGACCCAGGAGGTGGACGCCATTGTGGAGACCGTCCGGCTCCTCTCCCCCAGCTTCGGGGGCATCAACCTGGAGGACATTGCCGCCCCCCGGTGCTTTGAGGTGGAAAAGCGGCTGCGGGAGGTCTGCGACATTCCCGTGTTCCACGACGACCAGCACGGCACCGCCATCGTGGTGGCCGCCGCCATGAAAAACGCCCTGAAGGTGGTGGGCAAGGACCTCTCCCAGGTGAAGGCCGTCTTCTCCGGGGCGGGGGCGGCGGGGACCGCTATCTTCAAGCTCCTCCACCACATGGGCCTGCGCCATGCCACCCTCTGCGACATCCACGGCATTGTCTATCCCGGCCGGCCCGACCTGAAGGAAGACCCCTACCTGGATGAGCTGGCCCAGATGACCCGGCCGGAGGTCACCGAGGGGGGGCTGGCCGCCGCCCTCAAGGGAGCCGACGTCTTCGTGGGGGTGTCCGCCCCCAACCTGGTGACGGCGGACATGGTCCGGTCCATGGCCCCCGGGGCGGTGCTCTTCCCCATGGCCAACCCGGTGCCCGAGATCATGCCCGACGTGGCCCTCTCTGCCGGGGCGGCGGTGGTGGGCACCGGACGCAGCGACTTCCCCAATCAGATCAACAACGTCCAGGCCTTCCCCGGGGTCTTCCGGGGGGCGTTGGACGCAGGGGCCACCGCCATCAATACCGAGATGGAACTGGCCGCCGCCCACGCCCTGGCCGATTTGGTGGGACAGGAGCTCTCCGCCGACTACATCCTCCCCGCCGCCTTTGATCCCCGAGTGTGCCCCGCGGTGGCCCAGGCAGTGGCGAAAGCCGCACGGAGGACGGGAGCGGTGAGATAGATCGGAGAGTGAAGCGCGGAGATATTTAGACTGGTTTCCTTTTGGGAAAACCGAAGGGTAGAACCAAAAAAGGCCGCCCAGATGCAAAGCATCTGGGCGGCCTTTTTTGTCAGCCGATGAAGTCCATGACCACCTGGTTGAAGTGGTCGGGGTCCTGGAGAAAGTGGATGTGTCCACCGTTGAAGGCGGCCAACTGGGAACCCTTGATGTGGTCCCGGAGCCATTCGCTGTTCTCCGGAATGTACAGGGAGGGGCTGGCGCGGTAGGTGATGAGGGCGGGGACAAAGCCCTCGGCCACCGCATCCCAGTCGTGGACGAAGACCACAGCCTTGCCCTCTCCCGGCGGACATATTCCGCGATGGTACAGCCCTCCGTTCTCCGAAAGGCCGCCGACAAGGCCTTTTGAGGACAGCCCAGCTCTGCCGCCATCTTCTCCGCCCGTATCCCGCTGTGGAGATGGTCGGCCACGTAATCTTTGGCCCGCTGGACCAGCGGGTCCCGCTCTCGTTCCCCCCGCTCCCGGACAAAATGGGCGAACTCCTCGCACACCGTACGCCGCAGCTCTACGATATCCTCTACCCTTGTCAACTTTCCAAGCCGCTGGTAGAGCATATTCTGATAGGCGAAGGCCTCTTCCTGCCGAACGCCGCCCCGGACCGCGGCCCACGCCCCCAAAGTGATGACATAGACGCAGCCGTTCCTCCACTCTGCCGGATCCAGCTCCGCCAGCTGCAGCGCCCGGACTGGGCAGTAGGCATCCGTCAGCGCCCACACCCGCTCCGGGTCCCCATGCTCTACCGCCAGAAGGATCTCCTGCTCACGGCTGATATCGTGCTTGCGTGAGGTCCCCTCCCGGAATGCGTGGACCTGCTCCATATAAGCCGTTCCCAGCTCTACCGTCTCCCGTTCTATCGAGATCTCCTCCATAGGTCCCACCTCCTTTTTTATGACACCATATAAAGTCAACCAAAGCCCCTCCCGCGGAAAAAGGACTTGCATTCCCCGGAAAAGTGTGTTACTATAGAGTTCCTGTAAAAGAAATGGGGCGATTGCGCCCTTCTTTTTAAAATTACTTCGCCTCCGGGCGGAAAGGAACGATGAAACAATGGATATCCCCAAGCTGGTCCTTACCGTGATCCAAGTCCTGCTGGCCCTGTTCCTCATTGTGGTGGTGCTGTTGCAGGAGAGCAAGACCTCCGGTCTCAGCGGCGCCATCTCTGGCGGGGCTGACACTTTCCTGTCCAAGAACAAGGCCAAGAGTTGGGACGCCAAGCTGGCCCGCTGGACCAAGTGGGTGGCCATCGCCTTTGTGGTCATCACCCTGATCGCCGCTCTGGTGTAAGGAAACCGGAAACGCCCTCCCAGCTGATGGGGGGGCGCTTTTGTTTGGGAAAAGGGCAGATGGGCCAAAATAAAGAAAACGAAAGATCAAATGAGGACAATGCAGATGAATGAGATCAAAAATACAGACACGTTGACCGGCCGCTACCAGGGCGACCGGCGGGGCTTCGGCTTTCTCATCCCCGAGGGGGGGACCAGCCGGGCCGACGACTGCTTCATCCCGCCCCACCGGGAGGGGGGCGCCTGGGACGGGGACACGGTGGAGGCCGTGGCGGAGCCCGAGGACCCCACCCAGCCCGGGCGGCGGCTGGCCCGGGTCACCCGGATCATTGAGCGGGGAGCCAAGACGGTCACCGGCACCATCCACAAGGTAGACCGGGAGCTGTGGCTTTACCCGGACAACGAGCGGCTGCCCGGGCCCATCAAGGTGATAGGCCGGGCCAAGCTCCGGGACGGGGAAAAGGCCGCCGTGGCGGTGAGCAGCTACGGCTCGGCCAAAACCCCTCCCCTGGGGACTCTGAAGGCCACCTTCGGCCCCGCGGGGACCCGGGCCGCCGCTGTGGAGGCCATCCTCTACCAGCAGGGGGTGGAGCGGCAGTTCCCCGACCCGGTGCTGGACGAGGCGGACTCCGCCCCCCAGAGCGTCTCCGCCGCTGAGCGGAGGGGCCGGCTGGACCTGCGGGAGAGGACCATTATCACCATCGACGGCGCGGCTTCCAAGGACCTGGACGACGCCATCTCCCTGGAAAAGGAGGGGAACAACTGGGTCCTGGGGGTCCACATCGCCGATGTGAGCCACTATGTGACCCCCGGGTCCCAGCTGGACGGGGAGGCCTTCCGCCGGGGGACCTCGGTGTACTTTGCCGACCAGGTGGTACCCATGCTGCCGGTGGCCTTGTCCAACGGCATCTGTTCCCTGAATCAGGGGGTGGACCGGCTCACCCTGTCCTGCTTTATGACCATGGGGGCAGATGGCGCGGTCTTGGACCACTCCATTGTTAAGAGCGTTATACGGTCCACCGAGCGGATGACCTATGAGGACTGCAACATCCTCTTGGCTGAGGACGGGCGGCCACAGAGGGCCGCCCCTACGGCCCCCCAATATCCTTTCCTTGCAGAGCGCTACGCCCATATCCTGCCCATGCTTCAGGACATGGCCGCCCTCTCCCGGGTGCTGGAGAAGCGCCGCCGGACCCGGGGCAGCCTGGATCTGGAGACCCAGGAGAGTTATATCGTCTGCGACAGCGAGGGCCGGCCGGTGGATATCCTGGCCCGGCATCAGGGGCAGAGCGAAAAGCTCATCGAGTCCTTCATGCTCTCCGCCAACGAGACGGTGGCCCAGCACCTCTTCGACCTCCACCGCCCGGCGGTATACCGGGTCCACGAGAAGCCCTCCCAGGAGAAGACAGACACCCTGAAGGCCATGCTCTCCCCTCTGGGCTACGTGCTGCGCCAGGCCGACCACGGCTCCCTCCAGAAGGTGCTGGACGCCGCCAAGGGAAAGCCCGAGGCCCCGGCGGTGTCCATGATGGTCCTCCGGGCCATGATGAAGGCAGTCTACTCCCCGGAAAACCAGGGGCATTTCGGCCTGGCCGCCCCCTACTACTGCCACTTCACCTCCCCCATCCGACGCTACCCCGACCTCATGGTCCACCGCTGCCTCCACGCCTTGCTGGACGCCAAGGGCCCCAGTCAGAAGAGGCTGGCCCGGGACTGTGAGGAGGCAGCCAAGCAGTCCTCCCAGCGGGAGCTGGCCGCCCAGACCGCCGAGCGGGACATCGACAAGCTCTACTTTGCCGACTATATGCGGGACCACATCGGGGAGGAGTTCCCCGCCGCCGTGTCCGGGGTCACCCGGTTCGGCCTCTTCGCCGCCCTGCCCAACGGGGTGGAGGGGCTGGTCCCGGTGGAGACCCTGCCCGAGGACCACTATGTTTACGACGAGGACCGGATGAGCCTTACAGGGGAGCGGACAGGCGCTGTCTACTCCTTCGGCATGGAGCTTCCGGTGGTCTGCGTGGCCGCCGACCCCTCCACCGGGCGGGTGGACTTCCGCCTCCCCGGCCGGGAGGAGGTCCCCGCCCGGAGGGACAGCCACAGGGAGGCTATGGACAGGCCCTCCCGCTCCAATTCCTCCCGGGGCGGCAAGGGCCGGACCGGAGGGAAACGCCGGGGGAATAAGCCCGCTATGCATGTGCCCAAGCCCCGGCGGGGAAAGAGGGGGAAGAGAAGATGACGGTGCGGCTGCTCCCCTTTTTGCTCTCTTTTCTGCTCCTCTCGGGCTGTCAGGCCCCGGCAGAACCCGCCCCTACCCTGGAGGCTACCACCGCTCCCATCGTGACCGCCACACCGGAACCCACCGCCGCCCCCGACCCTATTTGGGAGCAGGTGAGGGCCCTGTCCGATGAGGAGTTGGCGGGGCAGGTACTGGTGGTGGGCATCCAGGGGGGCGCGCCTGGGGAGGACGGGGCCGCCCTGCTGGAGGAGGTCCATCCCGGAGGGATCATCCTCTTTTCCCGGAACGTGGCCGACCCGGAGCAGCTCAGTGAGCTCACCAACGGCCTCAAGGCCATGAACGCCCAGGAAGGGAACCTGCCCCTCTTTCTCTGCGTGGACGAGGAGGGGGGCCGGGTGTCCCGGATGCCGGAGCAGCTGGCCGACCTGCCCGCCGCCTATGACTATGCCCAGGCCGGGGGTGACAGCGCCGCCCTGGGCCGGGCCCTGGCGGCGGAGTGCGCCGCCTTTGGCTTCTCGGTGGACTTCGCCCCGGTACTGGACGTGTGGTCCAATCCAGACAATACCGTCATTGGCAAACGGGCCTTCGGCACCGAAGCCCGGGCTGTGGCCGCCTTTGGACCCCAAGTGGCCGCCGCTATGGCGGAGGGGGGCGTTATCCCCGTGGGCAAGCACTTTCCCGGACACGGGGACACCGCCGCCGACTCCCACAGTGAGCTTCCTGTAGTGGATAAGAGCCGGGAGGATCTGGAGGAGGGGGAGCTTCTCCCCTTCCGGGCCGCCATAGAGGAGGGTCTTCCCGCCGTTATGGTGGGGCATATCCTCCTGACTGAGATAGACCCCGTTTTGCCCTCCTCCCTGTCCCCCCTGGTGGTGGATGGGCTGCTGCGGCAGGAGCTGGGCTTTGAGGGGGTGGTGTTCACCGACGACCTCACCATGGGGGCGGTGGCCCAGGGGTATTCCCTGGACCAGGCGGTGGTGCTGTCCCTTCGGGCGGGCTGCGATATGGCCCTGGTGTGCCACGGGCTGGACAATGCCCGGGCGGCCCATGGGGCCGTTCTGGCCGCTCTCCGTTCCGGGGAGCTGAGCCGAGAGAGGCTGGAGAAGAGCGTTTACCGCATCCTTTCTTTGAAGGCAGAGTTTGGGGTGGAGGATCGCCCTGTTGCCCAGCCTGATGTGGAGGGGCTGAATGGACAGTTGAGAGAGATCATACCGTAGATCGAACCGGGGAGCGGGGCAATTGGCCTACTTCCCGGTTCTTTTTCGCCCTGGGTGGTCCGGGTCCTCTTCCCTCTGCCGCCGGGTGACCACAAGGGTCGCCCCTACGGGGCCATACTGTTAACGGAACAACGAGGAACCCCTTTGGTGGTCCTGCCGGGCCGATGGGGACATCGGCCCTTACGGGGACCATGCGATTTTATGAGGGGGCTTTTCACTTCCCTGTAACCGTTTTGTTCCTACCCTCCCCCCATCCTTCGTGCTATAATAAAGGCAAAGAAAGGAGCGATGTTTTGTGAAACGGTTTGCGGCCCTGTCTCTTGCTTTTTTGTTGGCCCTCACCCTCCCCGCCTGTAAGGCCCCGGCGGCGGAGACTACCCCCTCCCCTGCCCCGGAGGTTTCTACCCCTACGCCTGCTCCTACCCCGGCCCCCAGCCAGTTCCGGTTTACCCGGGAGAACTTTCCCCGGCTGGACGGGTCTACCGCCACGGTGCCCTTGGGGCAGGCGGTAGCGGCGGTGCTGCTGGGGGAGAGCCGGGAGGAGGCCAGCGACCTTGCCCGGTTCAACAAGACCTCCCGGGCCTACTACAATTTGGTGGACGGGGAGGCCGACCTGCTCATTGTAGCCGAGGGCGGGGAGGACTCCTACCAGTACCGGGACCAGCACGGGCAGAAGTGGCGGATGGAGCCCGTGGCCGCCGAGACCCTGGTGTTCTTCGTCAACGAGGATAACCCGGTGGACGGCCTCACCCTGGACCAGGTGCGGAAAATTTACACCGGGGAGATCACCAACTGGAAGGAGGTGGGGGGCGATGACGCCCCCATCCAAGCCTACCAGCGGCCCACCGGAGGCGGCAGCCAGGCCATTATGGACAAGGAGGTCATGGGGGACCTTCCCATGATGGAGCCTGCCAACACCGACTACGTGGTGGCCTCCATGGAGGGTATCATCTCCGCCGTCCGGGCCTGGGACGACCGGCCTGACGCCATGGGGTACACCGTCTATTACTACGCCGACGATATGGGGATGGCCGACGGGCTGAAGCTCCTCTCCATCGACGGGGTGGCGCCCAATGACGACACCATCCGCAGCGGGGAGTACCCCATCCACACCGCCTATTACGCCGTTATGGACGCGAACGCCCCGGCGGACAGTCCTGCCGCTGTGCTCTTTGATTGGCTGCTGAGTCAGGATGGGCAGGATCTTATTGACCATGAGGGGTATGTGTCTGTGTTGGAGCCCTCCAAGTGATCGGGAGAGAGCGAGCACAGCTCACCCCTACAAAGCCTTCCCCTTCGGGGGAGGGGGCACCCTCTCAGTCAGCCTTCGGCTGACAGCTCCCCCAGAGGGGGAGGATGGGGCTATTGGAAGGAGTTTGGGTATGAAAAAGGTAGTTTTCATTCTTCTCATTTTGCTTTTGGGGGGATGCTCCGCGCCACCGGCGGAGGAGACGCCCGGGCCCTCGCCTACCTTGGAGCCCGCAGCGGAGTCTACCTTATCCCCCGTCTGGTCCGACTGGTCCCGGTTGGCCCCCTATGAGCCTTTGGAGCCGGTCTATACCCGGCAACGGGAGGAGTTCATGGACTACCTGGTCCCCGCCAAGGACTACGGGCCCCTCCTCCCCTTCGAGGGGGTGGAGCTCAGCTTCCGGAGCCCTTACGAGGAGGACGAGAGCCATGAGACCTACACCCGGTATCTCTTCGGCCTGGTGACCCGGAGGGGGAAGGTGGTGTTGGACCCCGTCCTCATCAGCGTGGAGGACCCTTATTACAGCGACGAGGACCCCTTCCACGGCCTCATTTACCTCTTACAGCGGCCTGACGCCTCCTGTGCCGTCTGCGCCCAGGACGGCAGCTGGTGCACCGACTTTGTCTATGAATTTGACAACGACCCCATCGTGTTTCTGGACCGCTCCCAGGGGCTGTTGCTGTTGAAAAACGACACCCAACTGGTCTCCATGGACCCCAAGACGGGGAAGGAGACCCTCATCGCGGACCAGAACGCCCTCTCCCAGGACCCGGAGGAGGCCCGCGCCTTCTTCTGGGAGATCACCTCCGCCTATTTTCAGCCCCAGGAGCGCTTTATCGCCTTTTATACCTTTGAATGGGTGGGAAATGACCGGCTGGACCAGTGCTACATCTACGACACCCACACCTACACTCTCACCCGCCAGGAGGGTCTTTTACATCTGGGAGGCAGCTTCCACCAAGGGCTTTGCCCCGCCCAGGCCCTGGACGGGGGCTGGGGGTATGTCGACGGGGCGGGGCAGTGGATCATCGCCCCGGACTATGCCTGGGCCGGTGATTTCAGAAAGGGCCGGGCCCTGGTAGAGGACCAGGAGGGCCGCTACCTCTTCCTGGACAAGGAGAGCAATGTCCTCTACACCGTCCCCGCCGGGTACAGCGCGGGGGAGTACAGCGACGAATATACCGAGTTCTACCGGGACACCGACTCCATCTGGTTGGATGAAAACTTCATCCCTCTGGACATCCCCGTGGTTGGCCGGGCGGAGCGGCTCTGGAACGGCGGTTTCTACTGGGAGGAGGGGGACCAGGGGGTCTTCTGGCTGGATGGCAAGCGGTATGACCTGCCTGTGGCGGCCGAGATCGAGGACCGGGAGGACCACTATGTCCTCCAGTGCACCGGCTCCTGGTCCGGCGGGCCCTTTGTCCTCACCAATTTGGACACCGGCGTGTCCCACACCTTTTCCGAGGTCTCCCACCTCCGGCTGGAAAAGCAGGCCGACGGGCAGGTAACTCTCTCCGGATATCAGGGGGGCGCGTGGTATGACTGGTATCCCAACGGCAACCCCTATACGCCTCCTGAGGAGGAAGAAGAGGCGGAGGAGACGGGGGATGGGCTGGTCGATGACCAGACGGGAAACTATTTTGTCCTCCATGATAATAAGGGGCAGGTGGTGTTCCGGTGGCCTTTGGTATCGGGAGAGGATTGAGGAGGTCAGCGATGAACGGAAGAGAATGGGCGAGCACAGCTCGCCCCTACGCCGCGGCTTTGGCGCTTGCGGCGCTGTTAGGGGGATGCTCCGCGCCACCGGCGGCAGAGACGCCTCCGCCCTCCCCCACCCCGGAGGCCACTCTGTCCCCTGTCTGGTCCGACTGGTCCCGGTTGGAACCCTATGAGCCTTTGGAGGCTGTGTATACCCGGCGGTATCCTGCCCCCGCCGACACTCTTATCCCCGCCGGGGACTATGGGCCTCTCATCCCCTTTCAGGGCGGGCGGCTCTCCCGGGGCGGGGAGTGGGGCGGATGGGAGGACTTTTATTTTCTCTATGGATTGGTGACCTTAAAGGGAGAGGTGGTGCTGGACCCGGTGCTCACCGGATACACCGAGCTGGCCACCCTGCCCCGGGGCGGGCCGGATACCCTTTTGCTGTCCAGGATGGTCCCCGGACCGGAGGGGACCATGGTGGAGCGCAGCGCCCTCTGCGCCCGGGACGGCAGCTGGTGCACGGAGTTCGTCTATGAATACGACTGGGACCAGCTGTGCGACCGGGGTGTGGAGGGCGGCCTGCCCCTGCTCCGGGATGGGCAATACTATGTGCTGCTGGATGCGGAGACCGGGGAGGAAATGCGGGTCATCGACCTCTCCCCCGCCCTGGCCGCCGGGATGGAATACCCCCAATCCCTCCTCTACAACAGCCTGATGGCGGCGGACAGCCCCTATCTGGACATTTACGGCCCCCTCGGAGGCCGGGAGCAGTGCTACCTCCTGAACGGGGATACCGGGGAGATCCTTCCCCTTCCCCGGGAGGTCCACTATGTCGCCCCCCTCTCCCGGGAGCTCTTCTGCGCCTATACCAACCAGGGGGCCGGGCTCCTCTCCCCCGACGGCACATGGGTGGTGGAGCCTGTCTACCAGCTGCTGATCCCCACCGCCGCAGGCATGGCTTTGGCCCAGGACGCCCAGGGGGGCTGGACCCTCCTCTCCGCCCAGGGGGAGCCCATCCGCTCCATCGACGCGGCCTATGAGTTCCAGTGGCAGGATAGCTACTGCAAATTTGCCCAAGGGGACCAGACCCTCATCCTGGACCCGGAGGGACAGCTCCGGACCTTCCCGCCAGGGACCTGGACCACCGTTCAGGACGGCTGGTTTATTTACGATGAGGGGGAGGAGCTGGTCTTCCAGCGGGGGCAGGAGGAGCGGCGGCTGCCCGCCGTGGATGATATCTCCGCCATCCAGGGGGACTATGTGCTCTTTGGGGCCTACGGTGAGCCTTCCGTGCTGGGGAATTTGGCCACCGGGGAGCTGATGGCGCTGGACGCCTCTCTGGGCAGCTTCTATCCCCCCTCCCTGGACCCCATCTCCGGCCGGGTCTATTTGGAGAGCTACCGGGAGGATGGGGTACACACCATCCTGGATACTGACGGGACCGTTTTGGCGCAGTTTCAGAGCGGGGCCTACTATATCGGGTATTCCCCTGTTGGGGAGCTGCTGCGCCATGTGACGGAGACGGAGTTTGAGTTGCTGGACCGAGAGGGGGATGTGGTCTTTCGGTGGCGGATCCCCCAGGGGATGGATTGAGGGGAATGCTCCGCCTGTTCTTGATCGGGATGGGAATCTCTTTTCTGAAAGGCGCCGGGCGAGCACAGCTACCCCTACGATACCGCTGTCCAAAAGATGCGGGATTTGACCAGGCATTGACTTTCCTGGGGAAGGGTGTCATAATAGCTCCGGTATTTTTGAGAGAGAGGCGGGAGGCGCCCATGATCCCCGAAGAATTGCTGCGTGTGTATCTTATTGTCTGCCCTATGATGTTTCTGGCCGGGGTCATGGACGCGGTGGCCGGGGGAGGCGGGCTTTTGTCCCTGCCCGCCTTTCTCATTGCCGGGCTCCCCGCCCCTATGGCTTTGGGCACCAACAAGTGCGGCAGCGCCTTTGGGGCCACCCTCTCCGCCGTCCGCTTTACCCGGCATGGGCAGGTCCACCCCTCCTGCGTGCTGGCCATCCCCGCCGCCATGGCGGGCTCCGCCCTGGGGGCCAGGCTGGCCCGGTATCTGCCCGAGCGGGCCCTTTATTATCTTCTTCTGGCCTCCATCCCCATTCTGGCCGCCCTCCTGCTCCTGAAGCCCGACCTGGGCAAGGAGGACCGGACGGACCGGCACTCCCCTAAGGCCCTGGCCGCTTTGGCGGCGGGCATCGGCTTTGTGCTGGGGGGCTACGACGGTTTCTTTGGCCCCGGCTCGGGGACCTTTATGACCATGGCCTTTACCCTGGTGGCCGGGTTTGACCTGCTCACCGCCTCGGGGAACACCAAGGTGGCCAACTGCGTGTCCAATATCACCGCCCTTCTCACCTTCGCCCTGGCAGGACAGGTGAACTGGGTGGTGGGGCTGCCCGCGGCGGCCTGCGGGGTGGCGGGGCACTATCTGGGAGACAACCTGGCCTTTCACAACGGGGCCAAGGTCATCCGGCCCATGTTTTTTGTGGTGCTGGGCCTTTTGGCGGTGCGGCTGGTCTCCGATCTGGCAGCCTGAAAAATTTTGCGGGAACTTTTTTGCGGTTTTTCCGTCAAAGGAACTGTATCAAAAAACGCAAAGGAGCTTATCCCCTATGAAAAAACACATTCTTTCCGCCCTGGCTCTCACCGGGGCCCTGACCCTTACCCTGGCCGCCTGCGGGCCCAAGGAGCCTGCCGCCACCCCCACCCCCGAGGCCACCGGGACCCCTGCCCCGGTGGAGAGCGTATCTCCCACTGAGACCCCGGAGGCCCTGCCCACCGAGTCCGTGAACGTGGTCACGCCCCCCACTGAGACCGACGCTGTGATAAAGCCCCTGGAGACCCAGGCTCCGGTGCAGACGCCGCCTGTTCAGAGCAACGAGCCCGCCCCCAGCGCGGCTCCCTCTGAGGCTCCCTCCGAGGCTCCCTCTGAGGCTCCTGCCGAGGGCTCCAAGGTCCAGGCGGTGTGGTCCGCTATTGAGAAGCGGGAGCTGCCCTCCTTCCAGGACCTAGACGACGAACTGCTCTCCGACTTCTACGGAGTGGACCCGGCCGATCTGGTGGAATACATCTGTAAGATCCCCTTTATGAACACCCAGGCCACCGAGTTCTTTATCGCCCAGGTGCAGCCGGGGAAGATGGATGCTGTAAAGGCGGCCCTGGAGGCACGGCAGGCCGACCTGCTGGAGCAGTGGAAGCAGTACCTTCCCGCCCAGTTGGAGCTGGTGGAGAACTATCAGTTGGTGACCAGCGGGGACTATATCCTCTTTGCCGTGACGGAGTATGCGGATGGAGTGGTCAGCGATTTTAACAGTGCGGTGAAATAAGCAACGGTAGGGGCGGCGTGCTGGATGGGCGGCATGTATGCCGCCCCTACGTTTTTCAAGCAGACCGGTATCTTACCGGAAAGGAGGTCCCCCTTTGGTCTTTTCCAGCGTCTTTTTTCTCTTTACCTATCTCCCCATCGTGCTGCTGGCCTATTATTTGGCCCCTTTGCGCTGGCGGAACCTGGTCCTCCTGGTGCTGAATTTGGTCTTTTACGGCTGGGGGGAGCCGGTGTATATCGTCATCATGTTCGCCTCCACCGCCATCGACTATACCCACGGGTTGCTGGTGGACAAGTGCAAGAAAAAGGGCAATGACCGGGGGGCCCGGGGGGCGGTGTGCTCCTCGGTCGTGTTCAACCTGGCGTTGCTGTTCTTCTTCAAGTACTGGAACTTTATTGCCGGGAGCCTGGGGGTGCTCCCCATCATCCAGGCTCTCCCCCTCCCCGGGGGCGGGTCCATCCCCTTTACGCTGCCCATCGGCATCTCCTTCTACACCTTCCAGACCATGAGCTACACCATCGACGTCTACCGGGGGGACGCCAGGGCACAGAAGTCCATTCTGAACTTCGGCACCTTTGTCACCCTGTTCCCCCAGCTCATTGCCGGGCCCATCATCAAGTATAAGGACCTGGGGGAGCAGATCGACCGCCGGGATCATACGGCGGAGCGGTTCGCCGCAGGGGTCCAGGTCTTTGTGGTGGGCATGGCCAAGAAGGTGCTGCTGGCCAACAATCTGGGGATGCTGTGGGACGACGCCTACAAGGCCCTGCCCACGGCGGAGCTCACCACCCTGGGGGCCTGGCTGGGGATCCTGGCCTTTTCCTTTCAGCTCTACTTTGACTTTTCCGGTTACTCCGACATGGCGGTGGGCCTGGGGCGGATGCTGGGGTTTGAGTTTGCCAAAAACTTTGACTACCCCTACATCTCCCGCTCGCTCACCGAGTTCTGGCGGCGGTGGCATATCTCCTTGGGATCCTGGTTTCGGGAGTACCTCTATATCCCCCTGGGGGGCAACCGGGTGTCCCGGCCCAGGCTTCTCTTGAACCTGCTCCTGGTGTGGGCGGCCACCGGCATCTGGCACGGGGCCAGCTGGAACTTTTTGCTGTGGGGCCTCTATTATGGGGTACTGCTGGTGGCGGAAAAGTTCTTTCTGGGGGCCCTGCTGGAGAGGTGTCCCCGGTGGCTGCGGCATCTCTACGCCCTGTTCTTTATCGTGGTGGGCTGGGCTCTCTTTGCCATTGAGGACTTCTCCCACCTGGGGCCCTATCTGGCGGCCATGTTCGGCTTTGGAGGCAAGGGATTGACCGACGGCATGTTCTTCTACTACCTGCGCTCCTACTTCCCCATGCTGGCGGTGGCGGCGGTGGCCTCCACCCCCCTGGCCAAGCAGCTATGGGACCGCTTAGGAGAAAAGCCCCGGATGGTCCTGCTGCCCCTGCTCCTTCTGACGGGGCTTTTGGTGTGTACCTGCTATTTGGTGGACGCCACCTATAACCCCTTCCTCTATTTCCGATTTTGAGCAACGTAAAAAGGAGGTCCTCCCATGAAAAAGCACTACCCCCTCTTTCTCTCCCTCCTCTTCTGCGCTTTCCTGGGCTCTATGGCGGCCGCCAATGCCCTGACTCCGGACCGGGCCTTTTCCGAGCTGGAAAACCGGGCCCTGGCCCAGCGGCCCGCCCTGTCCTGGAAGGCGGTGGGCTCCGGGGAGTTTATGAAGGATTATGAGCGCTACATCACCGACCAGTTTGCCGGCCGGGACGGCTGGACCGCCGCCAAGGCCTACCTGGAGCGGGCGGCGGGCAAGCGGGAGAACAATGGGGTCTACTTCTGCGACGGCTCCACCCTCATCACCCGGTTTGAGGAGCCCGACCAGAAGCGGTTGACAAATAATTTTAATTATGTTAACCAATTTGTGGAGAAATCCCCCGTCCCTGTCACCTTCGCCCTGATCCCCACCCAGGCCAGTATCTGGGCGGAGCGGCTGCCCGAGGGGGCGCCCAACTATGACCAAAGGCTGGTGCTCTCCCAGGCTGCCCAGAGCTCCACCGCCCGTTTCGTAGACCTCTACGATGCCCTTTACGACCATAAGGATGAGGCTATCTTCTACCGCACCGACCACCACTGGACCTCCCTGGGGGCCTACTACGGCTATGTGGGGCTCAGCGGGGCCCTGGGCTATGAGCCGGCGCCTTTGGAACAGTATACCAAGACCACCGTGTCCACCGAGTTTTACGGCACCGTCTTCTCCTCCTCCGGGGTCCGGTGGGTGGAGCCCGACGAGATGGATATCTACGTCCCCGAGGAGGGTATCACCGTCACCAGCCACACCTATGACAACAAGGGCAACCCTGTGGAGGAGCCCCGGGAGCTCTACGACAGAAGCTACCTGGAAAAGAAGGACAAGTACTCCATGTTCCTTGGGGGGCAGCAGCCCTTGGGGGTGGTGAAGACGGGGAACAGCGACAAGCCCAAGCTGCTGCTCATCCGGGACAGCTACTCCGACTCCCTGGTGCCCTTCCTCACCCCCCACTTCTCTGAGATCCACCTGATCGATCTGCGCTATTACAAGCTCTCCCCCAGCCAGTATATTTCCGACAACGGCATCGACCAGGCCCTGGTGCTCTACTCGGTGCCCAACTTCGTCAGCGACTCCAACCTGCTGTGGATCAGCCGCTGAAGCCCTTTGCAAGCCCCCGCCGGACCCATCCGGCGGGGGCTTGTCCCTTTTTCGTAAAATTTTCTTTTTATTTTTTCCCCTTTCCCCAAATTTTGTCTTCCACTTCCAAAGGAATAGTGATAGAATAGTAAAGTATACGGCGCCTGTTCTGGCGGGCGCTAATATGAAAAGAGATCAGGAGGAAATTTGCTATGAAAAAGATGCTTGTCCGCAAGAATATTCTTGCCTTGGTCATGGCCCTGGCCATGACCGCGTCCCTGGCCGCCTGCGGTGGTGGCGGACTCACTACCGAAGACGCCTCTCAGTGCGTCCAGGTGGAGATGGACACCACCTACAAGGGCGACTTCAAAGGTTTTATGGACTTCTACAGCAACGTCACCGAGGACGACGCCAAGGCCCAGTATGACGCCAACATCGAGGGAGAGAGCAACTACTTCTTCCGGATGTACGGCCTCACCGATCCCGAGGACCAGAGCACTACCTTGGCCCCCACCGAGATGCAGGCCGTCCGGGCCCGAAGCCTCTACAAGGACATCTACTCCCGCACCGACTACTCCATCGCCTCTTCCAGCAAGCAGGACGACGGCACCTTCGCCGTGAAGGTAGTGGTGAAGCCCATCAACATCATTACCTTGGTGGACGACAACCTGGAGGAGTACTTTGCCGACTTCGTGGCCAAGTTCGACGCAGTGGATGTGGATTCCATGAGCAACGAGGAGTTCCTCACCTGGTACCAGGACGTTTACGCTGCCGAGTACTATGACACCCTTTTGGACCTGCTGGAGCAGCAGATCCCCAACATCGACTACCTGGACGCTAAGGACATCGTCATCCAGGTCCAGCAGGATGAGGACGGCTCCCTCTTCATCAGCACCGAGGATCTGGGCAATCTGGACTACCTTCTCATTGACTATAACATGCAGTGAGACTGCGGCGGGGGTTAGGCTATGACGCACATCGGCTTTGACAACGGGAAATATCTGGACATCCAGTCCGCCCACATCCGGGAGCGGATCGCCCAATTCGGCGGCAAGCTCTACCTGGAGTTCGGCGGCAAACTCTTCGATGATTTCCACGCCTCCCGGGTGCTCCCCGGCTTCGCCCCCGACAGTAAGATCACCATGCTGGCCCAGCTTCGGGACCAGGTGGAGATCGTCATCGCCATCAACGCCGCCGACATTGAGAAGAACAAGGTCCGGGGGGACCTGGGCATTACATACGACGCCGACGTGCTCCGGCTCATCGACGCCTTCCGGGACATGGGGCTTCTGGTGGGCAGCGTGGCCATCACCCGCTGGGCCGGCCAGGCAGCCGCCGAGTCCTTCCAGAGCCGGTTGGAGGACCTGGGGATCAAGGTCTACCGCCACTATCCCATCGAGGGCTACCCCCACAATATCCCCCTTATCGTCAGCGAGGCGGGTTACGGCAAAAACGATTTTATCGAGACCACCCGCCCCCTGGTGGTGGTCACCGCCCCCGGCCCGGGCAGCGGCAAGATGGCGGTGTGTCTGAGCCAACTCTACCACGAGTACAAGCGGGGCGTCCGGGCGGGCTACGCCAAGTTTGAGACCTTCCCCGTGTGGGACCTGCCCCTGGACCACCCGGTGAACCTGGCCTACGAGGCGGCCACCGCCGACCTCAACGATGTGAACATGATCGACCCCTTCCATCTGGCGGCCTACGGCCGGACCACGGTGAACTACAACCGGGATGTAGAGGTCTTCCCCGTCCTGTCCAACATCTTTGAGACCATCATGGGCCAGAGTCCCTACAAGTCCCCCACCGATATGGGGGTCAATATGATCAGCCGCTGCGTCGTGGACGACGGGGCAGTGTGCACCGCCGCCCGGCAGGAGATCCTCCGCCGGTACTACGACGCCCTGTGTGAGCGCCGGAAGGGCCGGTGCTGTGATGAGACGGTCTTCAAGCTGGAGCTGCTGATGAAGCAGGCCAGGGTGGAGCCCTCCATCCGTCCGGTGGTGGGGGCCTCCTTGGCCGTGGCGGAGGAGACGGGCCTGCCCGCCGCCGCCATAGAGCTCCCTGACGGCCGGGTGGTCACCGGTAAGACCTCCCACCTGATGGGAGCCTCCGCCGGCGCCCTGCTCAACGCTTTGAAGGAGCTGGCGGGCATCCCCCGGAAGATCGACCTTATCTCCCCCGAGGCCATCATGCCCATCCAACACCTGAAGGTGGAGCACCTGGGCAGCCGGAACCCCCGGCTCCACACTGATGAGGTTCTCATCGCCCTGGCCTCCAGCGCCACCACCAACCCGCTGGCGGACAAGGCCATGGATCAGATCACCAACCTGCGGGACTGTCAGGCCCACGTGACGGTGATCCTCTCCGCCGCCGATATGGAGATCTATAAGAAGCTGGGGCTTCAGACCACCTGCGAGCCGCGGTATGAGACGAAGAAGCTCTACCATCGATAAGAAAAGGCAAAATGCTGAGCCACGCTGTGCTTTGTGCAGCGTGGCTCTTTTTTGGGAACCTTTTCCTTTGGGGTGCGTCTAAGGGGGAAAGGAGGCGGTTTTTATGCGGTCTCGCGCCCGGTTTGTTTTGGGGCTTTTTACTTTGCTGTTTCTCTTCTTTCTGATCCGTACCAGCCCCGCTTTGCCGGGTGGCTTTGATCCTCCCTACCCCTCCTCTACCTTCCAGGAGGAGGGGCAGGCCGTTCTGGAACAGCGGCGGGAGGAGTTGGAGATCTTGCGGGAGGAGATGGCCGCCGTCTTTCGGAATTTTTCTTTGTACTATCGGCCGGAGACCGGGGCGCTGGAGTGCTATTTCGCCCTTATTGGGGCTGCGGAGTCGGTCACCACCGACGACCTGTCTCAGTTGGAGCCATACCTGGAGCACAGCCAATTGCCCACCCACCTGATGGAGGAGCTGTCCGCCTTCAGCCTCACCTTTGCCCAATATCAGTCGGAGCATCTTCGCTTCCAGCTCACCCTGGCCTTTGCCGACTACGCTCTCCCCAGCTCCGCCTGCGCCGCCACCAGCGAGTACGGGCTGGGCTGGCCCCGCTGGGAGGAGGACCACTACGATGTCCCCCTGGGGGATGGGTGGGGGTACTTTCAGGTCCACCACCCGTGAATCCCATAGAACGGACGGCTGATGCTTCAGCCGTCCGTTTTGCCGGTCAGGTGGACATCTCTTCGATCTCTTCCCGGGTGAAGCCGCAGGCGCTCAGGACCTCTTGGGTGTGGAAACCGGTGGGATAGCCCCCGTGGCGGTACTCCGGCGGACACTCTGAGAGCTTGATGGGGCAGCCCGCCTGCCGCACTGTTCGACCGGGGAGGGTGGGGATGGAGACCTGGGGCCACATGTCCCGGGCGTTGTTGTGCTGATCGGCCACGGCCTCCGCCAAGGTGAAGACGGGCTCCACACAGGCGTCCAGACAGGAAAATACCTGGGTCCACTCGTCCCGGGTCTTGGTCAGGAACTTCTCCCGGAAGGCTTGCTTTACTGCGGGCAGGTCTGTTTTCAGGATGCTGCCGTCGGCCCACTCGGGGTGGTCCATGGCAAGGCACAGCCGGGCAAAGAACTTGGGCTCCAGGGAGCCTACGCTCATGTACTGGCCGTCCTTGGTCCTGTAAAAGTCGTAGATCTCGCCACCGTTAAGCTGTTGGCCCTCCCGGCGGGGGGCGGCGGCCCCGGCCAGGAAGCAGGCCCCGTCCATGGAGTTGAAAGGGATCACTCCGTCGGTCATGGAGACGTCAGCGTACTGGCCCTTCCCGGTCACGTCCCGGTAGTGGAGGGCGGCCAGGATGCTGACCACGGTGTTCATGGCCCCGGAGGCCACGTCGGCGATCTGGAAATTGTAGAGGGAGGGCCCCTCCTCCCTCCGCCCCGCCGCTGAGGCGATCCCAGAGCGGGCCAGATAGTTGATGTCGTGCCCCGCCTTGTCCGCCATGGGGCCGGTCTGGCCATAGCCGGTCAGGGAACAGTAGATCAGGCGGGGGTTGACCTCCCGCAGAGCCTCATACCCCACCCCCAATTTGTCCATGACACCGGGGCGGAACTGCTCTACCACGATGTCGTACTCCTTCACCAGCTCCTTCACCGCCCCGACGGCCGCCGGCTTTTTCAGGTTCAGGAAGATGGTGCGCTTATTTCTGCCCAGCCAGGCCGCGGCGGCGGAGAGCTCCCCCTCCTCTAAAAAAGGCGGCCACTGGGTCACAAGGTCTACCTTGTCCGGGCTGGTGACCCGTAGGACCTCCGCCCCCAGGTCGGCCAGGAACATGGTGGCGTAGGGACCTGGGAGGAGAGTTGAAAAATCCAGGATCTTTATGCCAGTTAATGCGCCCATGGGGGATCCCCTCCTGTTTATCATTTGGGTCGTGTTATGGATATTGTACCATAGGCTACGGTGATCTACAAGGGGGGATGGTTTGAGCGGGGCGGTGTTTCCTCTTTGTGGAAGGTATTTTGGGCTTGCCCGGACGGGGGCCACAGCCCAGCCGTTGGCGGCTTTGCCGCTTACGGATGGGGCGTACTCCTTGCGGGTAAAACCGCTTGAAAGCGGTTCCGGACTGCGTCGTCGCAAAGTCGGCTTGGCTCCGCTTCCGCCTATGGCGAATTGGGAGGACGTGGTTTTCTGTATGTAGTGGCGGATAGTATCCGCCCGGGGCGTGGAGGAATGAACAACGCACCGGGCGAGCACAGCTCGCCCCTACATACAAGGGAAGGGTACAACGTGGTTTGTTGCTTACACGCACCTCCTCCTTGGATAGAACACGC
>CATJWI010000133.1 GCA_949744075.1 uncultured Eubacteriales bacterium
CCAAGATCCCCGCCTCCCAGATCCAGGAGCAGGAGTATGAGCGGCTGGCCAAGCTCCAGGACCGGCTGAAGGAACACATCATCGGCCAGGATGAGGCTGTCCAGGCCGTGGCCGCCGCCGTCCGCCGGGGGCGGGTGGGCATCGCCTCCAAGCGCAAGCCTGTCAGCTTCATCTTTGTGGGCTCCACCGGCGTGGGCAAGACGGAACTGGTGAAGCGGCTGGCGGAGGATATGTTCAACTCCCCCGAGTCCCTCATCCGGCTGGATATGTCCGAGTTCATGGAGAAGTTCTCCGTGTCCCGGATCATCGGCTCTCCCCCGGGGTATGTGGGCTATGACGAGGCCGGACAGCTCACCGAGAAGGTGCGGCGGAAGCCCTACTGCGTCATCCTCTTTGACGAGATCGAGAAGGCCCACCCCGACGTGCTGAATATCCTGCTGCAAATTTTGGACGACGGCCACATCACCGACGCCCAGGGGCGGAACGTGAACTTTGAGAACACGGTCATCGTCATGACCTCCAACGCCGGGTCCACTACCGGCTCTACCGGGGCGGTGGGCTTTGGCCGCACGGAGAACGAGCAGGGAAAGGCCAAGGCCATGAAGGCCCTGGAGGGCTTCCTCCGCCCCGAGTTCATCAACCGGGTGGACGAGATCGTCTACTTCAACAAGCTCACCGAGGAGAACTTCAAGGCCATTGCCCTCATCATGCTCAAGGAGCTGAGCCAAAACCTGCGGGAGAAGGGCATCGCTCTCAGCTACGACGAGGGGCTCATGGACTACCTGGTGAAGAAGTCCTACTCCCAGACCTACGGCGCCCGGAACCTGCGCCGGCAGATCCAGAAGGACCTGGAGGACCCCATCGCCACCAAGATCATCGACAGCTATATGGAGCCTATCTCCAAGATCAAGGTCACCGCCGACGAGAAGAATTTGACGGTGGATGCGGAATAAGTGCAGATCGAAATGAGCGGCGCCCGGGGCCTGTGGTCCCGGGCGCCGGTTTGTTTCGCCTGCTGGTCGGTCCTGGGCAGATCATTCGGACCGGCCAGAGACCGCGGGCGACCAAAACGGTCGCCCCTACGGGAATGGCGTTTTTGGGGGAGGAGGCTTGTTTCCGCTGAAAGGGAAAACGCGCGGGGCCCCTTGGGCCCCGCGCTTATGCTTCGGGTTCGATGTCGATGATCTCCACCTCAATGTTCTGCTTCATGGCATAGGTCACCGTGTACATGGTCCCCCCCAGAGTGCCGTCAAAGGCGGCGATCAGCAGGTTGGAACGGTCCACCATATAGCGGTTCCGGCGGAGCATGCAGCCACGGTCGTAGTGGTGCTGGACCATGGTCTCAAAATCACACTGGCCCACCAGGTCAAAGTACCGCTCCCGGTCCCGCTCCGGCCACCGCTGGGCCTGCTCCTCACAGGGGATGGCCGCCTCCACTGTCACATCGGACCGAAGGCCCCGGAGAGCCTGGACCGCCTCGCAGAAATAAAAATCGCAGCCCTGAGCCATGCCGCAGATGAAGTGGCGGTAGCCTTTTTCATAGGCCCCTTCCACCGCCCGGCGGATGGACACCTTCAGGGCGATGCAGCGGGGGTCCTGCTCATCCTCCCGCCAGGGCAGCTTACTGGGCCGGTGACCGCTGAAGCAGCAGGTCTTTTCCCGCTCCACGGGACCTCCCCCCTCTCGTTTCGACAAATCCTATTTTACTCAATCGGCCCTCTGCCGTCAAGTCCTTTATGGAACATTTGTGCGAATTTTGGAGGAACACAAATTCCCTCTTGCATTTTGCGCCGAATGGGCTATAATAATGCTTGGAACAACTGAATGAATATGTCTTCAGGGCAGGGTGAAAATCCCGATCGGCGGTACAGTCCGCGACCTTCCGCAAGGAAGCTGACCCGGTGGAATTCCGGGACCGACAGTGACGTGTGTGAAAGCACGAAGTCTGGATGGAAGAAGATGTGTGCAAACAAGCCGCACCCTCCTTTTTGTTTTGCACCCAGAAGACATGGGCTTTTGGGTGTTACCGACGAAAAAGGAGTGTTTTTTTATGCCTGATACCACTGTGATCCGGAGCGGGGGCCGCTCCACTACCGGGAAGGCCAGGGCCCTCACCGTCACCGCCATGCTGTCGGCAGTGGCCTTCGTGCTCATGTTCCTGGATTTCCCCATCCCCTTCCTCATCCCACCCTTTGTGAAGATGGACTTCTCCGAGCTGCCCGCCCTGCTGGCCGCCTTTGCCCTGGGGCCGGTCTACGGCGTTATGGTCTGTTTGGTGAAGAATCTGGTCCACTTTGTCACCATGACCTCCACCGGCGGTGCCGGGGAGATCTGCAACTTCCTGCTGGGAGTCTGCTTCGTTTTGCCTGCCGGACTCATCTACAAGCACCAGAAGTCCCGGAAGAACGCCCTTATCGGCGTGGTGGCGGGGGCGGTGGTCATGGCACTGCTGTCCATCCCCTGCAACTATTTCATCTCCTACCCCGTCTACTCCAAGTTCATGCCCATCGACGCTATTCTGGAGATGTACCGCTCCATCCGGCCCTCCTCCGGCGGGCTGCTGGAGTGCCTGGTCATCTTTAACGCCCCCTTTACCCTGCTGAAGGGCCTGCTCACCGCCCTGCTGTGCTTCCTGGTCTATAAGCCCCTGTCCCCCATTCTCCATAAGAGCCTGTAAGCAAGCGACGGTCCCGGATGATCCGGGACCGTCTTTTTTATCCTTACATGGAACAAACGTTTGACTTTCGGGAGCCATGTGGTATAATAGAGCTGCAAGGAGGGGACGGCCGTGGACCGGGTCATTCTGCACTGCGATCTGAATAGCTTTTACGCCTCGGTGGAGCTGCTGGACCACCCGGAGCTGCGGGAGCAGCCAGTGGCGGTGTGCGGGGACCCGGAGAGCCGCCATGGGGTCATCCTGGCCAAGAACGAGGCGGCCAAGCGCTTCCAGGTCCAGACCGCCGAGACGGTGTGGCAGGCCCGGAAAAAATGTCCCGGGCTGGTGCTCCTCCCCGCCCATCACGACAAATACCACCACTACTCCAAGCTGGTGAACGCCATCTATGAGCGGTTCACCGACCTGGTGGAGCCCTTTTCGGTGGACGAGAGCTGGCTGGATGTAACAGGTACCCTCCACCTATTCCACACCGACGGCAAGGGGCTGGCCGACCGCATTCGGGAGACGGTGCGGGAGGAGCTGGGGCTCACCATCTCCGTGGGGGTGTCCTTCAACAAGATATTTGCCAAGATGGGCAGCGACTACAAAAAGCCCGACGCCACCACTGTCGTCAGCCGGGAAAATTACCGGCAGCTGCTGTGGTCTCTGCCGGTGAACGACCTGATCTTCGTAGGGCGGGCCGCGGCCAAGACCCTGGGCGGGTATGGTATCCGCACCATCGGGGAGCTGGCGGCGGCGGACCGGGGGGCTCTGGTCCAGCTGCTGGGCAAGCAGGGGGGCACCCTCCACGACTACGCCACCGGGGCGGAGCACGCCCCGGTGATCCCCGCCCGGGAGCTGCCTCCCCCCAAGTCGGTGGGCAACGGGCTCACCTTTCCCCGGAACCTGGTGGGCTGGGAGGAGCTGCGCGCCGGGGTGGCTATGCTCTCCGACGAGGTGGCCGCCCGGCTTCGGCGGCTGGATATGAAGTGCGCTACCGTCAATATCGCCGTCCGGGACCCCAATTTTAAGGATATCTCCCGGCAGAAGGGGCTCCCCTCCCCTACCTATCTGGCCCGGGAGATCACCCAGGCAGCCATGGAGCTGCTGCGGCAGTCCTGGGATCCCCGGGCCCCGGTCCGGGCTTTGACGGTCACGGGGCAGAACCTGATGCCGGCGGACCAGGCCGGGGAACAGCTGGACCTTTTGGCCCCGGAGGCCTCCCCCCAGCGGGAGAAGGTGGAGCGGATCGAGCGGACCATGGACGGGATCCGGGAAAGGTTTGGGCGGGAGGCCATTGGGCCCGCCCGGGGAAAGGGGAAGCAGGAAAAGGCCAGAGAGCAATAGGGGGCGGTGTGGTACCTTTTTGAATTGGGAGACTCCCGGCGGCGGGCCGGGGCGGCCCGCCCTACGGGGGATATAAGACGCTGAAACGGGCACGGCCAAATGGCCGTGCCCGTTTCAGTGAG
>CATJWI010000134.1 GCA_949744075.1 uncultured Eubacteriales bacterium
CCCTCTTAGTGAGCAAAGCGAGCTTAGAGGGAGTTAATGCCGCGAAGCGGTTGAGAGTCCGAGAGGCCGCTTTTGGCAGCAAAAGCGGTCTTTCGGGAACCCCAGTTATCAATGTAGAAATCAGGACGGCTAAACGTGGCACCACCTTCGCAAGAAAGAAAACCAACTCCCCCTTCACTTAGGCCTCTTCATAGTCAACGAGATCCTCTTCTTCCCCTCATCCACCTCCTTGACCCAAACCGTCACAATATCCCCCACACTCAGCACCTCCCCCGGGTGCTGAATAAACCGGTTGCTGATCTGGGAGATATGGACCAGCCCATCCTGATGGACCCCAATATCCACAAAGGCTCCGAAGTCAATGACGTTCCGCACGGTGCCGGTAAGCTCCATCCCCGGCTTCAGGTCCTTCATATCCATCACATCGGTGCGCAGCTGGGGGGCGGGCAGCTCGTCCCGGGGGTCCCGGCCGGGCTTCATCAGCTCCTTCACCACGTCCCGGAGGGTGGGCACGCCGATCCCCAGCCTTTGGGCCAGCGCCTCCTCCCCCTGGAGCTTCACCTTGGCCTCCAGCAGCCCCAGCTGCCCCTCCGCCGCGTCCTGGACCGTATAGCCGCAGGCGTCCAAAAGGGCTGCCGCCGCCTCATAGCTTTCGGGGTGGACCCCGGTGCGGTCCAGGGGATCCCTGCTCTCGGGCACCCGCAGGAACCCGGCGCACTGCTGGAAAGCCTTGGGCCCTAACTTGGGCACCTTCAAAAGCTGCTTCCGGGCGGTAAAGGCCCCGTTCTCCTCCCGGTAGAGGACAATATTTTTGGCGGTGGTGGCGTTAAGCCCCGCCACATGGGACAGAAGGGGGGCCGAGGCGGTGTTCAGATCGGCCCCCACCGCGTTGACACAGTCCTCCACCACCCCAGACAAGGTCTCGTCCAGCCGGGCCTGGGGCATGTCGTGCTGGTACTGCCCCACCCCGATGGCCTTGGGGTCGATCTTCACCAGCTCGGCCAGCGGGTCTTGGAGCCGCCGGGCGATGGACACCGCCGAGCGAAGGTTCACGTCATACTGGGGAAACTCCTCCGCCGCCAGTTTGGAGGCCGAGTAGACACTGGCCCCCGCCTCGCTGACCACCATATAGCTCACATTGCCGCCCACTACCTTCAGAAGCTCGGCGGTCATCATCTCAGTCTCCTTGGAGGCGGTGCCGTTGCCGATGGCGATGACCTCCACGGCGTGTTTTTTGATGAGCTTGGCAAGAGCGGCGATGGCCTCCTGCTTCTGCCGCTGGCCGAAGGTGGGGTAGACCACCGCCGTGTCCAGCACCTTTCCGGTGGGGTCCACTACCGCCACCTTGCAGCCGTTGCGGTAGCCCGGGTCCAGCCCCATGGCCACCTTGCCCTTCACCGGGGGCTGCATCAGCAGGGGCTTCAGGTTGGCCCCGAACATGTGGATGGCCCCCTCGTTGGCCTGTTCGGTGAGCAGCCCCCGCTCCTCCCGCTCCATGGAGGGCTCCAGCAGCCGATCCCAAGCGTCGGCCCCGGCGGCCTTCAGGAAGTCGGCGGCGGGGGAGACCCCCTTGATAAAATGGGCCTGGACATATTGCAGGGCCTTGAGCCGGTCCAGCTCTACCTTGACCTTCAGGACCTCCTCCCGCTCTCCCCGGTTGATGGCCAGCACCTGGTGTCCCTGGGCCTTGGCCAGGGGAGTGCGGAAGTCATAGTAGAGCCGGTACACCGTGTCCTGGGGCTGCTCCTCCTTGGCCTGGGAGACCAAAAGCCCCTCACGGTCATAGAGGGCCCGCAGGGCCTTGCGCAGGTCGGCGTCGTCGCTGATGATCTCGGCTACGATGTCGTTGGCCCCTTGGAGGGCCTCCTCCGCCGTCTCCACACCCAGATCGTGGTTTACATAATCTTGTGCCGCAGCCAGAGGCTCGGGGCAGTCGATCCCCTGGGCCAGGAGCAGCAGGGCCAGGGGCTCCAGCCCCTTCTCCTTGGCCATGGTGGCCCGGGTGCGTCGCTTCTGCTTGTAGGGCCGGTACAGGTCCTCCACCTCGGCCAGGGTACCGGCGGCGTCGATGGCGGCGGCAAGCTCCTGGGTCAGCTTACCCTGCTCCTCAATGGAGCGCTTGACCTCCTCCCGCCGCTTGTCCAGATTCCGCAGGTAGTTCAGCCGGTCATAGAGATCCCGGAGGACGCTGTCGTCCATGGCCCCGTGCATCTCCTTCCGGTACCGGGCGATGAAGGGAATGGTGTTCCCCTCGTCCAAAAGGGTGACCACATTGTTTACATAATGTTCTGGCTGCCCCAGCTCGGCAGCCAGAAGACGGATAATATCGTCCATAGGCGCTCTCCTTGTTCCAAAATAAAAGTTCTATTCATTATATCGGATTTTCCTCAGAAGGGCAAGTCGGGCCGGAGAGATCATCGTAGGGCGCAACGCCCCGGCGCGCCCTACCGGCCCGGGAGCGCCTCATCAAAAAGCTCCGCCGTAGGGCAGGAGCTTGCCCCCGCCACCAGGACACACCACACCGGCCGGCAAAAAAACAACATCCGCTGAAAACACTCTTTTCAGCGGATGCCCATTTCCCAATACCAAATCAAATCCCCAGCCACTGCCTCAGCGCAGGCAGGTCCTCCGCGATAAACACGTGGGGAAATGCCCCAAAAGCCTCCGCCCCGGTGGTTCCGTTGAGCACAGCAACAAAATCCACCCCGGCGTTTCGGGCCGCCCCGGCGTCCAGAACGGTATCCCCGCAGTAAAGGACCTGCTCCGGCCTTACTCCCAGAGCGGCCATCCCCATCCGCAGCCCCTCCGGGTCGGGCTTGGGGGCCTTGACCTCCTCGCCGCCAATGACAAAGTCCAGCCGCTCAGAAAGCCCGTACCGCTCCAGGATACTCTTCAGAGTCCCCACCCGCTTGCTGGTGACGATGCCCGCCTTGACCCCTCCGGCGTGGAGGGCGCCAAGCAGCTCTGCGGCCCCGGGGAAGAGGCGGGTCTTCTCCGCCTGGGTGTGCTCCACCTTGGCCTGAAAGTGCCGGCGGAATTCCGCCCGTTCCTCAGGCGGGAGCTCCCCCCGGAGCATGACCACCGCGTCCTCCAGCAGATAGCCCACCGTCCGGCGGACCGCCTCCCGGTCAGGCCGGGGCCAGCCCATCTGGTCAAAGCCATAGGTGAAGCCCTCGTAGATGGACTCGGTGGCGTCCCCCAGGGTATAGTCGAAATCGAACAGGACGGCCTGGTACAGCATGGTCAGCGCTCCTTTGATGGTTTAATGGTGCTTCCGGCCCGAGGCGTTGGGGATGCCCAATTCCTCCCGGTACTTGGCCACCGTCCGCCGGGAGATGACGCAGCCCTGCCGGGCCATCTCCTCGCAGAGCTTCTGGTCGGAAAGGGGCTTGTCCTCCTGGCCCACCAGCCGCTTGAGCAGCACCTTGGCCCCCTCGGGGGAGGCATTGTCCTCTCCCAGGGACCGGGAGAAGAAGTAACTCAGGGGGTACACCCCCCAGTCGCACTGCAGATACTTGTCCTTCACTGCCCGGCTGACGGTGGACTCATGGATGCCAACGGCCTGGGCCACCTCCCCCATGGTGAGAGGGCGGAGGAAGCCGGGGCCCTTGCGGAAGAATGACTCCTGCCGCTGGGCCACCCGTTGGGCACACTGGAGCAAGGTGGAGCGGCGCTGGTCAATGCTCTTGACCACCCACTTGGCCTGGTTGGCCTTGCCGGTGAGGTAGTCCCGCACCTCCTTGTCCTCGGTGTCCCGAAGGAGCTGGCAATAGTAGGAGTTGATCCGCAGCCGGGGCATGGCGGTGTCGTTGATGCTCACCTCCAGCCGATCGGGGAGGGCGGCCACCCACACGTCGGGGGTGATGTAGGCCACGGTCTCCCGGGCGGCAAAGGCGGTGCCCGGCCGGGGATTCAGGGTGCGGATCAAATCGCAGGCCTGCCGCACCTCCCGCTCACTGGCCCCCAGGGTCCTGCCAATAAGCCCGTACCGGCACCGGGCCAGGTCGTCCAGGTGGTCCCGGGCGATGGCTACCGCCAGCCGGTGGTCCCCGCTCCTCCGCTCGATCTGGAGCCGGAGGCACTCGGACAGGTCCCGGGCCCCCACCCCCGCCGGGTCGGCGGCCTGCAATTCAATAATGGCCCGGGCCATGACACTCTCAGGGACCCCTGCCCGGGCGGCAAGCTCAGGCAGGTCCTCGTCCAGATACCCGTTGGGGTCCAGTTGGTCCACCAGGAACTCCACGGCCTCCATCACCGTGGGCTCCAGCTCGGTGCCCATGAACTGGGAGAGGATGTACCGCTTCAGGTCGTCCTCGTCGTCGATGAAGCAGCCGAGACTGGCCAGGGGGTCGCCCTCGTCCCCCTCGGCGTCCTGGGCGTGGTAGTAGGCGTTCTGCTGGTCGTTGGCCTCCAACCACTCCAGCTTCCGGCTGAAATCCTCGGCGGGGACAACCTGGTCCTGGGGCTCAGGCGGCTCCAACACGGGGTTTTCCTGGATGGCCTCCTCGATATACTCCGCCAGCTCCTGGATGCCCATCTGCAGGATCTTCATGGACTGGACCATCTGGGGAGAGAGGATATGTACTTGCTTTTGATACTGGCCTAACTCCACGGAATACCCCTCCTTGCACAGCGCCTCACATAGACCCATCTTTCATGTTTGTCTATTTTATCACAAAAACAGGCGATGTTCAAGGCTTGGCATGGAAATTGCGTAGTTGCCCCTCAGCCGGCCTCCTCGTCCAGCAGGAACCGCTTGGCCCCGTAACGCAGGCACCGGCGCAGTCGCAGCTCCCCCCGCTTGATGGTCCGGGAGACGGTGGACTTGTCCACCCCCATCCGCTCCCCGATCTGGTTCATGTTTAGCCCCTCGGCGTAGTAGAGCAGCAGGTATTGCCGCTGCTTTTCGGTGATGTCCTCGTGGAGGGCACGCCAAAGGGCCAGCTTCACCCGGCTGAGCTCCTCGGCGTTGGTGTTCTGCTCGGAGAGCATCTGGGCGTACCGGGCCATGTCGGCGGCATAGATGCCGCCCCGTCTGTATCTGGTTCCGCTCATAGTCTCATACCTCCTGTCGTTAGATGGAATACCGCTGGTTGCGGTGGTAGCTGCGGTCATAGTACCGCTCGCAGATCACCGCCACATCCCGCACATCCCGGCGCATAGCCTCCAGCAGCCGCAGCCGCTCGGCCTTGGCGATGGCCTCCGCCTCGGTGCCGGCGGGCAACTCCTGGACATACTGGATGCGGTGGCGCAGGTCGTCGGCGGCCTGCCGGTAGCTGACGGCCAACTGGGTCAAGGTCATGTCCTCTCTCCTTCCCCGGTTCCCAAAGGTGGGAATTTTTCCTTTGTACTAAAATCCATGCAACTTTTTCTTGACAACCTCCTACGCATCTGATAAAATAACCCTTGCTGTTGGACAGCCTTGCTAATCTGCTGGTTTAGCTCAGTTGGTAGAGCAGCTGATTTGTAATCAGCAGGTCGGGGGTTCAAGTCCGTCAACCAGCTCCATATGGAGGAGTTCCAGAGTGGCCAAATGGGGCAGACTGTAAATCTGTTGCGTATCGCTTCGGTGGTTCGAATCCACCCTCCTCCACCAAGAAAATCGGTTCCGCCTTCCGGCGGGGCCGATTTTCTTATTTGATTCGAGGGTGGATTCGAAAGGGCGTCAAGAAATCGTGCCGGTGGCACGATTTTAGCCCGTGGATCTCCCGAAGCCCGGCAAATCAGAAGACGTGGCCCTGGCGCGGAGCGGCGTGATGTGTTCCACCCTCCTCCACCAAAAAAACGGTGGTTTCCCGCTCCCCATTGCGCAAACAACATGCCCCTATAGGGGCGGATATCATCGGTGCCTGCCAGCTTTACACTTCACTCCTCGAAATAGAACAACTGTTCTATTAAAGGAGATAATAGCACAAACCCGATTGGGACGCAATACAACTAAGAAAACAACCCCCAAAAACCTTTCCCAGGCAGTCCCTTTATGCGGACAGCCCGCAGGGCGCGGCTTCCCAGATGCGCTGAGGCCCCAACCTTTCCTCTATACCGGGCGCTCTCCCCCCAAAAGGGAAGCGCCCCTTTTTCCAAAAAATACTTAGATAAATATCTAAATGTCTATTGACAAACCCGGCCTTAGAGTATATCATTTAGACAGAAATCAAAATGAAAGAGGGAGGACCCATGAGCTTCCAGACCACCTTCAAAGCCCTCTCCGACCCCACCCGCCGGGCCATCCTGGACCTTTTGCGGGATGGGGCCAAGACCGCCGGAGACATCGCCGCCAGGTTCGATATGACGGGAGCCACCGTCTCCCACCACCTGTCGGCGCTGAGGGAGGCGGGGCTGGTCAGCGATGACCGTCAGGGCAAATACATATACTATGAGCTGAACCTGTCCGTGCTGGATGAGATCACTGGCTGGATCGCCGGGCTGAAAGGAGAGAAAAACGATGAAAAATAAAAAGGCCATCGCCCTGATGTGGCTGTTTTCCCTGCTGCCCTTCCTCCTGGTGGCCCTGGCCTGGCCCCACCTGCCGGAGCAGGTCCCCACCCATTGGGGCCTCAACGGCCGGGTGGACGCCTATAGCAGTCCCGCCACGCTGTGGCTGCTGTGCGCCATAGCCCCCCTTCTCTCACTGGGGATGCAGCTCCTGCCCCGGCTGGACCCCAAGCGGGAAAACTATGAAAAGTTTCAGTCCCGCTACGACCTCTTTGGCCCCATGGTCCCTCTGCTCCTGCTGGTATGCGTGGCCGTTACCTTGTCCGAGAGTCTCTGGCCGGGCCGGATCGACGTGGGCCGGGCCATCCTGCTGATGGTGGGGGTCCTCTTCCTCATCGTCGGCAACCTGATGGGCAAGGTAAAGACCAACTGGTTCCTGGGTTTCCGCACCCCCTGGGCTCTCTCGGATCCCGACGTGTGGAACAGGACCCAGCGCATGGGCGGCTGGACCTTCTTCCTGTCCGGCCTGTCCGCTGTGCTCCTGGCCCTGCTGGCTCCGTCGGAGCTCTTTTTCGCGCTCTTCTTCGTCATCCTCGCGGCGGGGACGCTCTTGACCTGTTTCATGAGCTGGAAGTGGTTCCGGGACAAGAAGGAGAAGGGAGGAGGCGCATGAGAGGGAAGGGTTTGGCAGGAGCCATAACGGTCACGTTCCTGCTGTGCCTGTGGTCCCTGGGGCAGATAGGGGCGGTCCTGCTTCTGCCCAGCCTGCCCAGGCTCCTCCGCCTGGGAGCGGCCGTCCCCGTCCTGCTGGCGGGAGTGAGCATCCACAATCTGAAAGAACGCATGCAAGAAATAAGGAGTGGTGAAGAAGATGATCTTGACAACTACTGAGCACATCCCGGGCAAGACCTATGAGGTGCTGGGCCTGGTCCGGGGCAGCACCATCCAGTCCAAAAACCTGGGCAAGGACATCACCCAGAGCCTCAAGGGCCTGGTAGGCGGCGAGCTGAAGGCCTACACCGAGATGATGAACGAGGCCCGGGCCCTGGCCACTAAGCGCATGGTGGCGGACGCCGAGGCCCAGGGGGCCGACGCGGTAGTCTGCATGCGCTACGTCTCCGCCTCGGTGGCCCAAGGCGCGGCAGAGGTCATGGCCTACGGCACGGCGGTAAAGTTTTGCTGAAAAAAGAGGGACGGCTGGCACGCCAGCCGTCCCCTTTTTCCATATCCGGCGAAAGCGCCGTAGGGCGCCCCCCG
>CATJWI010000135.1 GCA_949744075.1 uncultured Eubacteriales bacterium
AGTGTCACTCGTCGTCCGGCTCTCCGCGCTTCTTTATTCCCGTACCTGGCCGGAGCCGTAGACCACATATTTGGTGGAGGTCAGTTCCTCCAGGCCCATGGGGCCCCGGGCGTGGAGTTTTTGGGTGGAGATGCCGATCTCCGCCCCCAGGCCGAATTCGAAGCCGTCGGTGAAGCGGGTAGAGGCGTTGACGTAGACCGCCGCCGCGTCCACCTGGTCCAGGAACCACTGGGCCACAGTGTAGTTCTCGGTGATGATGGCCTCCGAGTGGCCCGTGCCGTGCTGGGCGATGAAGTCGGTAGCCTCCTCGGGGCCGGAGACCACCTTTACCGCCAGCTGGAAGTCCCCATACTCGGTGTCCCAGTCCTCCTCCGTGGCGGGGAGAACGCCGGGGCCCAGGATGTCCCGGCTCTCCGGGTCGCCGTGGAGGGTGACGCTCTTTTTCTTTAGATACTCCCAGGCCATGGGCAGGAAGTCCTCCGCCACCGCCCGGTCCACCAGCACGCACTCGGCGGCGTTGCACACCGAGGGGCGGGAGCACTTGGCGTTATAAAGGATTCGGGCGGCCATGTCCAGGTCGGCGTCGGCGTGGACGTAGATGTGGCAGACCCCCTCCCCCGTGCGGATGACGGGCACGTGGGCCTTGGCGGCCACCGTGCGGATGAGCCCCGCGCCCCCCCGGGGGATGAGCACGTCCAGGTATTGGGTGAGGTCCATCATCTCGTTGGCGGTCTCCCGGCTGGTGTCCTCCACCAGGGCCACGCAGTCCCGGGGCAGGCCCGCCTGCTCCAAGGCGTCCCGGAGAATGGACATGACCGCCTTGTTGGACCGGAAGGCCTCCTTGCCTCCCCGGAGGATGCAGGCGTTGCCCGCCTTGAGGCACAGGGCGGCGGCGTCCACGGTCACGTTGGGCCGGGCCTCGTAGATGATGCCGATGACCCCCAGGGGGGTCCGTCTCTGCTCCAGCTTCAGGCCATTGGGCCGCAGAGTGGTCTTCACCACCTGGCCGATGGGGTCGGGGAGGGCCCGGACCTGCCGCACCCCCTCGGCAATGCCGGCAATGCGGGCTTCATCCAGAGCCAGCCGGTCCAGGAGGGACTCCTTCATCCCGTTTGCCCGGGCGGCGGCGAGGTCGGCGGCGTTGGCGGCAAGCCACTCGTCTTTTCGAGCAATAAGTGCTTCCGCAATGGCGGCGAGGGCAGCGTTTTTCTGTTCCTCCCCCGCCACCGCCAGCCGCCGGGCGGCGTTTTTGGCCGCCAGGCCCTGGGTCTCCAAAATAGTCATCTGAAAAGCCTCCTTTTCATAAGGCGCGGTGAGCCTTGTGGGTCGGTGTTGATAAGTTTGATTTTACGGCGGTGCCGCAAGGGCAAAGCACCATATTGTACCATCCTACCGTAGGGACGAGCTGTGCTCGCCGGGGGCGTCGCGCCCTACGGGGGATCACCTCAATTTTCTTTCCGCCGAAAGAAAATACCCTGCCAGGTAAACTGCTCCCGCCGGGCCGGTGAGGACATCGGCCCCTACAAAAGGGAATGACGGGGGAGTACCGCTATCCTGCCACAAACCGGGTGCCCACGTCCTTGCCCTCTACGATGTCATAGAGCGCGTCCAGGTTATTAGAGTTGGAAATGACCATATCGATGCCGTGGGCCATGGAGCGTTTGGCGGCGGTGAGCTTGGTGTACATGCCGCCGGTGCCCCAGCGGGTGCCGCCGCCTCCGGCCAGGGCCTCGATTTCCGGGGTGATGGCCTCCACCCGGTGGATGAGCTTGGCATTGGGGTCCTTGTGAGGGTCGGCGTCGTAGAGGCCGTCGATGTCGCTGAGGAGGATCAGCAGGTCGGCCCGGCACAGCCCCGCCACGATGGCAGAAAGGGTGTCGTTGTCGCCCAGGACCTTTTTCTGGCCCGTCTCGATCTCGGCGGCGGAGACCGAGTCGTTTTCGTTGACCACCGGGATGCAGCCCAGCTCCAGCAGGGCCTCAAAGGTGCCAGACAGGTGCTCGGCCCGGACGGGGTGGTCCACGTCCTCGTCGGTGAGGAGGATCTGGGCCACGCTCTGGCTGTATTCCCCGAAAAACTTATCGTAAAGGTGCATGAGCTCACATTGGCCCACGGCGGCAGTCGCCTGCTTGAAGCGCAGCTCGGTGGGCCGGTCCTTCATGCCCAGCTTCACCGCCCCCACGCCAATGGCGCCGGAGGACACCAGGATCACCTGGTGGCCCATATTTTTCAGGTCCGAGAGCACCCGGGCCAGGGCGTCTATCTCCCGCAGGTTTACTCCGCCCCCCTCCCGGAGAAGGGTGGAGGTGCCCACCTTGATGACCAGTCTCTGTTTTTGCATATCTGCAACCTCCTTCAAGAGCTTACCCCTATCATAGCATATTTGCCGCAGGAAGCAAGAGGGAAGGGAAAAAACAGAGGGCCCCGGGGGCGATTTTCGGCGAAATGTGCGAAAGGGAAACAAAGAAAATGGATTTTTTCCCAGGAGGAATGAAAACTGTACAGTTTTTCCGTTTTTCCTCCGATTTTGGTTGAAATTATCAGGCGAATGGGGTACAATAAGCGGTACGAGTTTGGGGGGTGTGGCTATGCTGAATATTGTTTTAGTGGAGCCGGAGATCCCCCAGAATACGGGCAACATTGCCCGGACCTGCGCCGCCACAGGGGCCAGGCTCCACCTGGTGGAGCCTTTGGGCTTCGATATCAGCGAGAAGGCTGTGAAGCGGGCGGGCCTAGACTACTGGCATCTGGTAGACCTTCACGTGTGGCACGATCTGGAGGAGTTGTTTGCCACGGAAAAGCCGGAGGACCTGTGGCTGGCCACCTCCAAGGGGCCCCGGAGCTATACCGCTCCGGAGGTGTCCTTCCGGGAGGGGTGCTGGCTCTTCTTCGGCAAGGAGACCAAGGGCCTGCCGGAGGAATTCCGAAAGGCCCACAATGACCGCTGTATCCGTATCCCCATCCGGGCGGAGGCCCGGTGTCTTAACCTCTCCAACTCGGTGGCCATTCTGGCCTACGAGGCTCTGCGCCAGACCGGCTTCCCCGGCTTGCGCCAGGCGGGAGAGATGGCTCAAATGTAACCGTGGAAAAAAGGAGGACATGATCGTGGTTTATGCCAAGAAAACCGTCAAGGACGTGGACGTGAAGGGCAAAAAGGTCCTACTCCGCTGTGATTTCAACGTTCCCCTCAGCAAGGACGGCAGCGCCGTCATCACCGACGACAAGCGCATCCGCGCCGCCCTGCCCACTATTCAGTACCTGCTGGACCAGGGGGCGGCGGTGATCGCCTGCTCCCACATGGGTAAGCCAGAGGCCGACTTTGACAAGTGGGTCAAGAAGCAGACCGAGAAGGGCAAGGATCCTGCGGGCCTGACCCGGGAGAAGTGGGAGAAGAGCCTAAAGGAGCTGCGCATGGAGCCGGTGGCCCGGCGCCTTTCCGAGCTGCTGGGCAAGGAGGTCATCCTGACTGCCGACGTGGTGGGCCCCGACGCTCAGGCCAAGGCGGAGGCCCTGAAGAGCGGGGAACTCATGCTGCTGCAGAACACCCGCTTTGAGAAGGGGGAGACCAAGAACGACCCCACCTTCGCTGAAAAGCTGGCCGGCCTGGCCGGGAAGGACGGGGTGTACGTCTCCGATGCCTTCGGCGCGGTCCACCGGGCCCACGCCTCCACCGCCGGTGTGGCCCAGTACCTGCCCGCCGTCAGCGGCTTCCTCATCCAGAAGGAGCTGGAGATCATTGGCGGGGCCCTGGCCCAACCCAAGCGGCCCTTGGTGGCCATTCTGGGGGGCAGCAAGGTCTCCTCCAAGATTGGGGTCATCAACAACCTGCTGGAGATCGCCGACACCATCATCATCGGCGGCGGCATGGCCTATACCTTCTCTGCCGCCCAGGGGGGCAAG
>CATJWI010000136.1 GCA_949744075.1 uncultured Eubacteriales bacterium
AAGAAGAAGGAATTGAAGTCCACCAGGGAGGCCAAGGCGGGATCACAGAGGAGTTGAAGGGCCTCTGCCATGGAGGACTTGCAGCAGCATGGTGCGTCCGGCTCGGGCTGAGGAGGGGTGACGGCACAGCAAGGGCAGACGCTTGCCGGGAAGACCTCTTCAGCAGGAAGGGCCCGAACCTCCAGGTCGGGGAGACTGGGACACAGGCAGGTTTTTTGAGTCATCAAAACCACTCCAAGTTTTGGATTGAACGGACAGGTCCGTTCAAAGCATTGTATGGCAGCGGGGAGGGGGAGGTGTACCGGAAAAAGTATGAAGAGATTTTTAATTTATTCTATTTGGACTTGCGCAGCAAAGAAAAAGAAGCTAAAATGGGAACAGGATTCCAAAAATAACAGGAGGGACGACCTATGGCACTTTTTGACTTTGATCTGGAGGCTCTGAAGGACAAGGCCCGGGATTTGGCGCAGACCGGCGTCAGCAAGTCCAAGCAGTTGGGTGAGATCGCCAAGCTGAACCTGGCCAATGTCAGCGAAGAGGATACCATCAAGAAAGCGTACATCGAGATCGGCAAGCTCTATTACGCGGAGCGGGGCATGGCCCCCGATGCGGCCTATGCGGCGCTGTGCGAAAAGATCACCGCCTGCAAGGTGAACATTGAGGAGAACAAGAACCGCATTGAGGAGCTGAAGGTGGAAGGTCAGGTCTCTGACGCCGATGTGGCCGCAGTGATCGAGATGCCCGTGGAGCCTTTGGCAGAGGAGAAGGACGAGGTACCTCCCCAGGAGTGAGAAGGAAGAAAAAGCTGTCCATGGCAAATGCCGTGGACAGCTTTTTTGATAGAAAAGGGAACGCTCCAAAGAAGCGTTCCCTTTTGCTCGACTTCCTTATATGTCCTTAGAAGATTCGGCGTGCATAGACATAGGTGTTATTGTAGTGATTGGAATAGAGACTGTCAAACTGCACGGCATAAGTATTGGTGGAAGCGTGGATAAACTGCCCGTCGCCCACATAGATCCCCACATGGGATACGGGAGTGGAGACCCTGCCGTTATAGAAGAACACCAAGTCGCCGGGCTGCAGCTGATCCCGGGTGACAGATACGCCGTTGGAAAGCTGGGCGCTGGCAGTCCGGTTCAGGGTGTAGCCAAAGTGGGAATAGACGTACTTGGTAAAGCCGGAGCAGTCAAAGCTGTTGGGGCCGTTGCCGCCCCAGACGTAGGGCTTGCCCAAAAACTGCTTGGCGTATTCCACCACCTGCTGTCCCATGGGGGAAGAGGAGGTGACCACAGCCCCGTCGCCCCGGGAGCCGGCAGAATCCTTACAAGTGACCATATAATCACTGGAAACATAGCCGGAAACATCGTTATGAGCAATCTTGAACCAGCCGTTGTCAATGCCGATGATGTCTACCACAGTGCCGTCATAGAGGACAGTGACCTGGTCATACTCGGTGCCGGGACCGGAACGGACGTTTAGAGTGGCATCGCCGCTCTGGACCAGGCCGTAGCCAATGGCCACGTCGGCCTGAGTGGCGATCTCCAGGTATTCCCCAGACATATAGCCCTCAACAGACTTATAATCCACCTTGTACCAGCCCTCTTCAACCTCTTCCAGTACCACCACGGTGTCGTTAAGGGCGGCGGTGGCCAGGATGGAGGACTCGGTATTGGCCTCGGAACGCAGGCGGAGGGCATCGGCGGTAACGGTGCCGATCCCCACATTGGTGGCGGAGGCGCTGATGACACAGAGAACGGACAGAACGGAGGCCGCGAATACGACCCGAAGGAGCCTTTTTGCAAAACCCATGGGACTCAATCTTCCTTTCTATCTCTCATTTCTTTGGTGGGTAATTCTCATTTGCCGGAAAGCGCGCGCTCCAACCAGATCGCACCGACGTCTATGGCGTCGTATAGGCTGCTTTTCTCGCTTTTCTTCACCACCCGGTCCCGGCTCTTCAGGTCGGGATCGGTGAGCTGGAGTTGAACAGAGACCTTGGTAGCCACATCCAAATCCCCTTCTTTTTGAGAAGAAAGGATCTGTAGGGCGATGATATATTTGTCAGCCATGCTGCCATAGTAGATGAGGTTATCCTTGCGGCGCAGGGGGTGTCCTTTATAGGTCAAAGGGATATCGGTCTTCTTGTCTGTCATAAGTTCCTCCTGGAAAGGTTACAATTTGATTTCAATTTTTGTAACCAAATTGTAACACATTGATGCCGGTCTGTCAACACTTGGCAGGGAGAAAAAGGAGAGAAAAATTTGCCAAATGGCTGTCCGGGGGGTATACTGGGGAAAACGGAGGTAGGATATGAAATTCGTATGGAACGGTTTGGCCACGGCCTGCTTTATAGCATTCTTTGGGGCTCTTGTCCTTCGGTGGCTGGCCCAGGGAGGAGGGGCGCTTCCGGCTCCCTTTTCCGATCCTCTGCCCCGGCGGGCGGGGATCCAGCCGGACAGGAGGACCCTTTGGAAGGTGTTTTGGACGGCCATCCTGTTTCGGGTGGCGGCAGCCCTGGGGAGCCTGCTGCTCTATTGTATGCTCTCTGGAAGCAAAATGAGCCTGTCCGACCTGCCGCAATTGTGGGCCCGGTGGGATGCGCCCCACTATATCCATTTGGCGGAGTTGGGCTACGGAGGCTATTTGGAGGACGGGCAACCGCTGTTTTTGGTATTCTTTCCACTCTATGTTTGGCTGACCCGGGCGGCGGCGTTGCTCATACAAGACACGGCCTTGGCCGGTATGATGGTGAGCTTTCTCTGCTTCGGCTGGGGCAGCGTGTACTTTTACCGTCTGGGCGCGGAGGAGTATGGAGAAGGGACTGCTCGAAGAGCGATACTCCTGCTTTGGAGCTTTCCCTTTGCCTTTTTCTTCGGCGGGATCATGACGGAGAGCCTGTTCCTCCTCACCACTGCGGCGGGGCTTTATCAGATCCGGCGGCACCGGTGGGGAAGGGCGGCGCTGTGGGGTATTCTGGCTGCCATGACCCGGATGCAGGGAGTACTGCTTATTGGGGCGGCTTGTGCGGAGATGTTCTGTGAAGGAAAACCACTTGCGAAGCATGCCGAAGAGCGGAAAAGAGCATTCCTGGAAATAGGGAAAAGACTGCCGCTGCTGGCGGCCCCTATATTGGGAAGCGTGGTCTATTTCCTATTAAATTTTCACATAACCGGCGATCCATTTGCCTTTACGGATATGCAACGGCATTGGAGCCAGGGCTTTCAGTGGTTTCCGGGGGTGCTGGCCTATCTGGCGCGGAATGCTCTTACCTGGCAGAACGTTTTGACCCGCTGGGAGATGTGGATCCCGGAGCTGGTGCTGTTTCCGGTTTTCGCCCTGCTGCTATGGAAAAGCTGGAAAAAGCACCGAAGTATGTTTACCCTTTATGGAACGGTCTATTTTATTTTGAACTACTGCCTGTCCTGGCTTCTCAGTGCGGGGCGGTATCTCTCCTGCGCGGTACCCTGCTTTTTCTTTGCTGCAGACGAGCTGGAGGGAAAACCGAAGCGGACGGCGGTTTTGGTAGCGGTAATGACTCTGCTGCAATGGTTATTTTGTTATCGATACCTCTGTTGGGGACAAGTGATGTGATCAAAAGCCCTGCGGCCATTTGGCCGCAGGGCTTTTTGAATGGAGTTCACTGGAGTTGCCGCCGGAGGGCATAAAGGGCAGTGAGCAAAGCGCCCAGCATGAGCAGCCCCTCCAGGGGTTGGGTCCAGGTGGTACCGAACAGGGTGAGAGGCAGGGCGTAGCGCTTCATAAGATAGGCGTGGTAGCCTCCCAGGGAGGCTATTTCCGCCCCGGCTGCTGTCGGGACGTGGGAGGGAGAGGCGCAGGCCCAGACCAGAAGAAGGACTCCTCCCAAAAAGAAATACCGCTCATGCATGTAGGGGAGGAAAAAGGGGATCCCAAGGCTCAAAACGGCGCCAGCCAGAAGAAGGGCGGGGGAGCCCGCCTTTTTCCGGCGGAGGAAGAGAAGCAGCAGTACGCCGACCATAAAGAGGAAAGCCAGAAGGATGGCGGCCTTGGGGACCCAAGGGGCGACCTCCGTTTTCCAGGGCAAGAGAGCGAAGATGGAGGGAGAGTTATAGTTTACCGTCTGCCAAGCCACGCTGTCCCCGGCCTGGTCCAGGTAGATGCGGAGGATGTCACCCATAGGCTTTCCCAGTAAAAGGGCGGGAGCCATAGAGAGGAGAAAGACTCCAGGGAAGACCCACAGCTGGCGGAAGCGGACCCGGCCGGTGAACCAGAAAGCACACCAGAGCGGGATAAGGAAGATGGCCTGCAATTTAAAGGCAAAGGCAAGGGCTAGCAGAGCCAAAGAGGGCACAGGCCGATCCTCCAGGGCGTAGGCAAGAGCGTGGAGGCACAGGGCGGCCCAGACGCTGTCGCACTGTCCCCAGCAGGAGCCGTTAAGGATGACGGTGGGCAGCAGGAGCAGGGCGGCAAAGCAGATCAGAGGGGGCTTGCGGTCTGGGGTGAGACATTTCACCAGCCGCAGGCCGCCCCAGGCCAAAAGGACGTCAAATAGGATGGAGAAGAGCTTGATCCCGTAGAGATCGGGGATGGGCAGATAAGACAGGAAGGCCAGCAGGTAGAGGTAGGGCACGTTGTAGTTGCCCACAGGGTCCTTCAAAGCGGTAAAGCCTCCGCTAGTCCGGAAATGTTCTACCCATTTGGAGAGAAAGTCCTGATAATCCAAAGTGGCGTGGGGCAGAAGGAAGGCCCGGAGAAAAAGGGCGAAACCGACAGGCATCAGCATTAGGGCGATGTGACTGCCGTCATAGCCTTCCCGTTTAAGCGAAAAGAGAGCCAACAGCCCCAAAGCCAGCATACACAGCGGGATCAGGAGCTTGCTGAGCGGGCTGCCGGACAGGGACCAGCAGCGGACAGCGGCAAGAAGGGCAAAGAGGAGCCCCAGCAGGGAAGGGCTGCGGAAACGGGAAACCTGCGCCATAAAAACACCCCCGAAAAATAAAAAATACCTGGATTTCCCCAGATATTCCAAAGTTTCTATTGACTTCTGGAAGCAATATATGGTATACTAAAATGCTTCTATATAAAAGGGGCAGAAGCACCCACCGCCCCATCGTGGCTTTACTTTACCATAGACCGGGACGATTGGCAAGAGGAGAATGATATTAAGTTCCAACTTTGCCGGGCGTACGATAGATGGGGAAACGGGTCCCTTTTGTGTGATTTGACGAGAAAAAGTGGGACGAATGGCGAAAAAGACCTTTCAAAAGGGAAGAATTTTTCGCCGGAAATAAGAAAAACGAGGTGTGATTTCTACATGGTCAAGGACGTCTACTACGGCAAGACCCTCCGTAAGAGCTTCGCCCGTCACCAGGAGCCCCTGGAGATGCCCAACCTCCTGGAGATCCAGAAGAACTCCTACCAGTGGTTCCTGGACAAGGGACTGCGGGAAGTGTTTCGGGATGTGGCGGCCATCACCGACTACGCCGGCAACCTGGAGCTGAGCTTCATCGACTATACGATGGACGAGGCCCCCAAGTATGACGTGGACGAGTGCAAGGCCCGGGACGCCACCTATGCCGCTCCTATCAAGGTGAAGGTGCGTCTTCGCAACAAGGAGACCGAGGAGATCAAGGAACAGGAGATCTTTATGGGGGACTTCCCCCTGATGACCCATTCCGGCACCTTCGTCATCAACGGCGCGGAGCGG
>CATJWI010000137.1 GCA_949744075.1 uncultured Eubacteriales bacterium
GCCAGTACCTGACCCAGGTTGGCCTGTGCGCCGACGACTACATCGACCGGGAGGTGGACTCCTCCCTCTCCGGCGGGGAGGTCAAGCGCATCGAGATCGCCACCATCCTGGCCCGGAAGGCGGGGCTCATGATCTTCGACGAGCCCGAGGCGGGCATCGACCTGTGGTCCTTCGCCAAGCTCACCGAGACCTTTGAGACCATCCACCGCAAGGGGGAATCCACCCTGCTCATCATCTCCCACCAGGAGCGCATCATCCAGCTGGCCGACGAGATCTTGGTCATCGAGCAGGGCCGGGTGGCCAAGCAGGGCCCCCGGGACGAGATCTTCCCCCAGATCATGGCCCGGACTCTGCCGGGCTGCGGCTATATGAAGGAGGCGGACCGGTAATGGAAAAGATCGACTGGAAGCTCCTCAAGGAGATCGCTGAGCTGGAAAAGGTGCCCCAGGGGGCCTACAACTTCCGGGTCAACGGCCAGCTGGACGACCGCAAGGTCACCGCCAATATCGACATTACCAGCAAGACCGACAAGCCGGGTATCGACATCACCATCAAGCCGGGCACCAAGGGGGAGAGCGTCCACATCCCCGTGGTCCTCACCCAGGCGGGGCTCACCGACCTGGTATACAACGACTTTTATGTGGGAGAAGGAGCCGACGTGGACATCGTGGCGGGCTGCGGCATTCACAACTCGGGCTGTGAGACCAGCCAGCACGACGGTATCCACGTCTTCCACATCGGCAAAAACGCCAAGGTCCGCTACGTGGAGCGGCACTACGGCGAAGGCCCCGGCACCGGTGCCCGCATCCTGAACCCCCGCACCGAGGTCTATCTGGAGGAAGGGGCCTCCATGACCATGGAGATGACCCAGATCCGGGGGGTGGACTCCACCATTCGAGACACGGTGGTGGAGGTGGCCGCCGGCGGGGAGTGCGTCATCAACGAAAAGCTTATGACCGACGGGGTCCAGCGGGCGGAGTCCAACATGGAGATCATCCTGTGCGGCCCTGGGGCCTCCGGCCGGGTCATCTCCCGCTCAGTGGCCAAGGGGGACTCGGTCCAGGTCTTTCGCCCCTGCATGACGGGCAAGGCCGACTCCTTCGGCCACGTCCAGTGCGACTCCATCATCATGGACCGGGCCAAGATCAAGTCCATCCCCGCCATCGACGCCCAGGACGTGGACGCCCAGCTGGTCCACGAGGCGGCCATCGGCCGCATCGCCGGAGATCAAATTCTGAAGCTGCTGACCCTGGGCCTCACCGAGGAGGAGGCCGAGGAAAAAATCTTGGAGGGGTTCCTGAACTGACGGGCCTACCCAACAAAAAGCCGTCCGTGCGTTGCACGGACGGCTTTTTTTACTCCCGGGCTGAGGGAGGGCGGTTTTGGTCAAAGCTCTCGATCCCCGCTACGATAAGCTCCTGGGCCGTCGCTATGATGTCCTCCAGCGGCCACTTTTTCCCGGAATCCAGCCAGCTTTTATAAATGTCCAGCGTGGTGTTTACCCAAAAGGTGGAGACCATATTCCGGTAAAAGGGCGGGTAGGTCTTGGCAAAGGCCGTCTCGCTCCAAAAGCGGTCCATGACCTCCTTTACGATCCCATCCCCGATGGCCTTCACCGGAACGGCGCTCATGATCCGCTCATAGGTCTTGCTCTGCCGGGAGGCATATTCAAAAAAGTGGGCGATGGAGCGCCGGATATCCCGGGGAATATCGTAGTCCTTGATGGACTCCCAATATTCCGTAAAATAAACATTTTGATATTCCCCCAGCAGGTCGTCCAGCGTCTCATAATAGGTGTAAAAGGTTTTCTTGTTGATCTTCGCCCTTTCGCACAGCTCCTTTACCGTGATCTTGTCGTAGGTCTTTTCATATAAGAGCTCCTCAAAGGCGTTCCAGATGGTCTTCATGGTCCGCTGTACCCGCAGGTCTTCCTTCCCTGTCAGGATCACGCCGCTCCCTCCTCCCATGCGGGCGCCGTTTCGGCCCGCAATTTTTCCCGTTCCGTTTCTTATCGGTACAGCTGTTAAAAAAAGGTGGATTAAGTAACTATTCACAAATAACTGTCCGTTGCCTTCCTTCTATTTGGTCATTATAGTGTAATTATCCCAGAGATGCAAGGAAAATTTTTGCGGCCGCGAAACTTCTCCTCCCTCTCACCACTTGGCGTATTTCATCAAAAAGGAGTTGTGACTGATGAAGCAATTTGACCGTGAAGTCATCGCCCGGGAAGAGGACGCCCAGTACCGCCTGCTGCTGTCCAAGCCCCGCCAGTATTGGATCGACCTGTATTTGAAGGAGGTCCGCCCCAACTATGAGCCCCTGCAATTTTGGAAGCACCGGGAGACCGTCGCCGACGAGAGCATGCCCGTGGACGCCAAGCGCATTTACATCAAGGCCCGGGACGGCTACGACCTGCCCGAGCTGATCTACCGCCCCGCGGGCACCGAGGGGCAGAAGCTGCCTACCTACTTCCAGATCCACGGCGGCGGCTGGGTCATGGGCGTACCCGAGATCAACGACCCCGAGTGCCGCCGCTACCGGGACGAGGCCGGGGTGCAGGTCATCAACCTGGGTCACCGGCTGGCCCCCGAGTGGCAATTCCCCTACGCCCCCGAGGACTGCTATGACGGCATCAAGTACTTTGTGGACCACGCCGAGGAGTACGGCATCGACGTCGCCCGGCTGGGGGTGGGTGGCGAGTCCGCCGGAGCGGAGCTGGCCATCGACATGGTGATGCTGGCCAACGACCGGAAGGATTTCCAGTTCAAGCTACAGCTTTTGAGTTATCCCAACGTGAACCTGGGCTATGTGGCCGAGGACGTGATGGTGGGGGCCGCCCCCGATCCCGGCTTCTTCCAGAATTTCTACGTCACCTCCCCCGCCTGCTACTGCGACCCCTGCCAGCTGCGCAACCCCCTCATCTCCCCCCTCTTCGCCAGTGACGCCACCCTGGAGGCCATGCCCACCACGGTGCTGCTGACCTGCGAGTTCGACCAGCTCCGGCCCCAGGCCGAGGACTGGGCCCACCGGCTGATGAAAAACGGGGTGCCCGTCATTGAAAAGTGCGTCCCCGGCACCGCCCATGGCTTCTCCCTGTCCGATGCCGGCAGCGACCCGGTGAAGGTAAAGGAGGGCATCGACTTCCTGCTGGACGGCCTTCGCAACTACCTGGTCAAGTGAGGGAAAGGAGAGATCAGAGATGAAAGAGAGATTTTCCGGCTGTCCCGTGGCCATCGGTACCATCGTCTATCTGTTCTTCGCCTGGGGCATGATCAATGTCACCAGCGTGGCCTTTGGCATGTTTCCCGACTACTTTCACGCCGACCTGACCCAGATCTCCCTGGGCGTCACCATTTACGCGCTGGCCTGCTTTATTCTCAGCTTTTTTGCCGGGGAATACCAGAAAAGGGTGGGGCCCAAGGCCGCTATGATCATCGGATCTCTGTTTGTGGCCGCGTTCTGCTTCATCGTGGCCTTTGTGCCCACCATCTGGGGCTTTTACCTGGCCCAGCTGGTGGTGGCCTTCGCCGGGTCCACCTGTATGCACGCCTGCTGCACGCTGGTCATCAGTAATTGGTTCGTGAAGGGCCGGGCCCGGCTCATCAGCATCTGCATGGCCGCCGCCCTCTTCGGAGCCGCCGCCTTCCAGTTTGCCGCAGGCAAGGTCCTGGTGGCCGTGGGCGTTTCCCGGCTCTATCTCTACTTCGGCATCATGGAGCTGGCAGTGCTGCTGTTCTGCTCGGTCTTCTTGGTCCGCAGCGCCCCTGAGGATGTGGGCCAAAAACCCCTGGGCTGGGAAGAGGCTCAGGCCGCCGAGACCGCCGGTCCCGCCACCGCGGCCGCGGCCGCCAAGGGCTCTATCTATAAAAACCCCGTGTTCTGGCTCATGCTGTTCGGCTTTACCTTCTCCATGCTGTGCGCTGCCTCCATCCAAAGCTATCTCACCACCGTTCTGCCCGCCAACGGCTACGCCTTTGACACCGCTGCCACCATTCTCAGCCTCATCGTTCTGGCCGGCGGGATCATCACCTTCTTCATCGGCTTCATTCTGGAAAAGTTCAGCCTGAAGAGCGTCATCATCGTGGTGGGGCTGGGCGCCATCGCCTCCAACGGTATCATGTACGTATGGTGCGGCGCTCCGTCCACGGGGCTGCTCATCGCCATGGGCGTCACCTTTGCTATCGGCTATCCCTTTATGACCCTGAGCAACATCATTTCCGGGCCGGTCTTCGGGGACCAGGCTTACCTGGCCAACCCCAAGCTCATCGCCTTTGCCAACGGCGGCTATTCGGTGATCTTCCCCCTGCTGGGCGCTCTCGCCACCTCCACCGGATTCCACATGGCTTTCCTGGCCAACGCCGCGATCTGCCTGTTGGTCATCATTCCCTTCCTCATCGCCCTGTCTGTGGCACAGAAGCGAAACGGTTAAATGTCTCAGCGTTTTCCCTCACCTCCCATTTCATAGAAGGAAACAGGGGTGGAGATCATTCGATCTCCACCCCTGTTTCTGCTTTCGCCGGCCCGGCGGCGCGGGAATACGCCCTCAGTCGTCCACGCCACGGGCGGTGACGACGAGATGCTCTTTCGCGTGGCGCTCAAAAAAGCGCCAGCACTCGTTTTGCGCGTTGTTGGCGAATACCTCCAGGACCAGGCCGCCGCTGAACCGGATGGTCAGATCGCCGAAATCACTGACCTCCACGGCCTCCACCACGGCCTGGCGGCCCTCCTTTTTCCATTGCAGCGTCCACTCGTCGTAACGGTTGAAGCCCTGCACATCCCAGTCGAAGGTGTTCCAGTCAAAGGACGAGGAGTCCTCCATGGCCCGGGTGGGCTCGAACATATCCAGGTTGCCCACGAGCACCTCTTCGGCTGTGCGAAAGCGGAAGGCGCATTGAATGTGCAGCGCGTATTGGGCGCCATTTACATCAAAGCCCATCCAGCACATCGCCGCAGCTCTGCCGATCGTAAACCCTTTTGCCTGCTGTATCAAAACACTCATTTTTTCTTTGATCAGATCGCGTTCTGCCTGTTTCATACGGTGTGCCCCTCCTTATTTTTTAAACCACTGCTGAGCGAATTCCAATATTTCTTGGAAGCCCATACCTTGATTATGTACCAAGTCATGTAACTCACGTTGCTGGCCTTTGCTCAGTCCCAGCTGTCGCGCAACCTCTTCTGTCTGCTTGTTCTGCCGTTCGTGGTCACCCGACATTTTCCCTCTGCGTCTTCCCATTGGAACACGTCCGCCGCCACCGCCATACCCGGTAAGGATCGTGCCTCCGGTCTTAACTATATGCAAGCCGCCTGACCACATTTGCAGCCTGGCCGTATGCCTGAAATTAAATTTTTATCCGCTGGAAACGCCCAGAATTTTTTGCGTCCGCTCAGGCGGTTGCTTTCCGCACGCCAATTGTGGACACTGCCACCACACAGCCCTGTTCAATTCCGTCGAAGCAATACCAATAGCTTTGGGGTTCTCCCCAATATACCGTTGGAATGACGATAAGCCCTTTGGACTGTAAGTAAGCGCCGCACCAGAGGGAACGGAAGGCCTGGTATATCTGTACGGAAAACGGCATGGTGTAGTATGCGGAGAACTGCGGAGACAGCACACCTTTGTATTGACTGAGTTTTTTAAGCCGCGGCTCCGGGTCGTTCCAGATAACTTCAAACTTGTAGTCGTCCAGAAAAAAGTGAACAAAGCGATCGGCATTTACGTGGTCATCCGGCTTGATTTGGTCGTAGCCAATAAGCCTCAGTTCCTTCAGGTCGGGCTTCTGCTTCTTAATGGTCGGCAGCTCAAATGTCCCACTGAAATTGGTTTCTCAGGAACATGGGGTCCTGCCTAAAACCTTCACTGGTCAAATCATTTTCCCCCCTACAGATAATTGAGATAGTGTCTCTGCATAGGGGAGCAAAGGGATATAAAGTTGTAGCTTATCGTGCAACGAAAGCAAAAAAGTACATTCTTGACCTCGATCTGTCATAGGCCAATATATGAAAAAAGACATGCTTCCCCTTGATGGAAGGCATGTCTCTTTTTGGAGTAAGGGGCTAAAATCGATTTTTTGAAAAATTGCTTTTTATCGTTTGGCTCAATGGTGTGGCAAAGCTGGACAAGCTAAACGGTGCGTGACATTACTGTGATCTGAGTAATTACATCC
>CATJWI010000138.1 GCA_949744075.1 uncultured Eubacteriales bacterium
CACAATGGCCAGAGGCATGCCCAGCTTCTGGGCGAAGGTCCGGGCCCGGGCCACGCTGCCCACGTCGGGGGAGACCACCACGGTGTTCTCCTCCTGGCCGGCAAACCGCTCATGGTAATACTGGGCAAAGATGGGGGCCCCCAGCAGGTTGTCCACGGGGATGTCGAAGAAGCCCTGGATCTGAGAGGCGTGGAGGTCCATGGTCAGCACCCGGTCGGCCCCCGCCCGGGTCAGCAGGTTGGCCACCAGCTTGGCGGAGATGGGGTCCCGGGGCTTGGTCTTCCGGTCCTGCCGGGCGTAACCGAAGTAGGGCACCACAGCGGTGATCCGTCCGGCGGAGGCCCGCTTAAAGGCGTCGATCATAATGAGCAGTTCCATCAGGTTGTCGTTCACCGGGGAGCATGTGGACTGGACTACGAACACGTCGGAACCCCGGACAGTCTCGTAAATGGAGACAAAGTTCTCCCCGTCGGAGAAGCATCCGGTCTCAGCGTTGCCCAACTCTGTGCCAAAGTGGCGGCAGATGGCCTGGGCCAGGGCCCGGTTGGAGTTGCCCGAGAAGATCTTGATGTCCTTTCCATGCGCGATCATAAACTACATCCTCTCATCTCTTGTATTTTTGTCTTCTATCCTTTTTATAACCCCCCGCGGGGGAACATGCACATTGTTCAGCCCTTCCGGCGGCGCTTGACCCAATTCTTCTTCACCACCTGCCGGTCCCGGGCCACAGCCAGGGAGTCGGGGGGCACATCCTCGGTGATGGTGCTGCCCGCGGCGGTGTAAGCCCCCTCCCCCACGGTGACCGGTGCCACCAGGTTGGTGTTGCAGCCAATGAAGGCCCGGTCTCCAATGACGGTGCGGAACTTCTTCTCCCCATCATAGTTCACCGTGACGGTGCCGCAGCCGAAGTTGATATGGGCCCCGGCGTCGGTGTCCCCCACGTAAGTAAGGTGGCTGATCTTGGTACCCTCTCCCACAGTGGAGTTCTTCAGTTCCACGAAGTCCCCCACCTTCACCCCCTTGCCCACGTGGCAGTTGGGGCGGACATAGGCGAAGGGCCCCACCGTAGCCTCGTCTTCCACGGTGGACTCGTTGAGCTGGGAGGCGTTGACCACCACCCGGTCCCCGATGACGCAGTCCCGGATCATGGTGTGGGGGCCGATCTCACAGCCGGTCCCAATGACCGTCCTCCCCCGGAGGATAGTGCCGGGCAGCAGCACCGTGTCCTCTCCCACCGTGACCTGGGGCCCCACATAGACGCTCTCGGCGTCCATGACCCGGACTCCCTGGGACAGCAACCGCTCTACTCCCATGTGCCGGGCCAGGGGCTCCAGGGTGGCCGAGCGGTAGGCGGGATCATTCTTCAGGGGCAGCGCCCGGCCCTGCCAGGGCTTGGCGTCTCCCAGGGCGGCCAGGGCCTCATCAAAGCTGCGCCCGTCCTTCAGTGCGGCGGCCAGGGCGGCGCCCCGGAGGGTAAAGACGCTTTTGGGCGGCTCCTTTCCCGGCAGGGCGAAGGAGACCCCCTCGGGGGCCAGGAGGATGGGCCGGGTCACCACGGCCACATTGCCGGGGACCAGAGACAAAAATTCCGCCAGACGGGCGGGAGCGTCGGTGGCCCCGGTGGTGACAAACTCGGTCCCAGCCGGGAAGCAGCCCGAGGCGGCATCCCGGTCCGCATCGTCACAGACCACCAAAAAACGTTCCACGCCGGATCGGCGGAGAGCTTCCGACAGCCACAAGGCCGCCTGGTCAAATAAAACAGGGGTGAAAAACAGGGAGGGGCCCTGCTCGTCCCGGGGGAGAAATACGATGGCGCCCAGCGTGTCCAAGGGTGTCACTCCTTCCCAAACAAAACCGAAGTTTCTCTTTTAAAACCATTATAGCAAAGGACGCCGGGAAATGCAAAGAAAAACAAAAGAAAAAGACTCGCAAAAAACGAGTCTTTTTTGGATAATATGACGGATTCCGATCCTTTAAGCGGCCAAAACGGCCCGAAGCTTCATTCTTCGCCACAGCTGGAAGACCTCCACCGTGGCGCAGAGCTTGTCGGCCATGCTCACCGCCCAGGCCTCCCGGGACCGGGGCAGGTGGACGGCCAGGGGCCACATGTGGGCCTGGATGATGTTCCGCTCCTTGTCGCTGAGCTGGGTCAGGGTGCTGGCATTGCGCAGGGCGAACTCCGGGTGGTCCAGGCACTGGTTCCCCGGGTGGGCGGAGGCGTCGCGGCAGTCATAGAGGTACAGGTCATGGAGCAGCCCGCCCCGGGCCGCCGCCCGATAGTCCATATGGTACCGCCGGGCGATCCGGAAGGCCACATAGGCCACAAAGACAGAGTGCTCATAGCAGTTGACCCCGGGATGGTGGGGCAGGGACCGCATAGACTGCACCTCCGGCGTGTGGAGCAAGTCCTCCACGCAGGAGAGAAAGGCGGCACGGTTGGAAAGGGTAATGAGAGGCATGGGAACCCTCCTTCGCTAAGCTGTGGTTTGTATCCCTATTATAGCTCCTTCCTTTCCCTTTGTCACCCGAAATCAGAAAAAACACAGAAAAACGTAAGGAATTCGTAAGGCTTACCCCCTTGATTCCCAGCCAGAGAATGGATATACTGACTGTACTAAGGGAATTAATACACTCAAAGGCGGGGCGGACGGTGTCCGGCCCGCCGCAAAAATGGCGCGGTCCTCTTCGCGCCGGAAGGAAGTGGGGCCATGATCAGTCTCAATTACCGGGATTCCCGGCCCATCTATGAGCAGGTCCGGGACGGGCTTCGGCACCTGGTGGTCACCGGGGCCATTACCGAGGGGGAAAAGCTGCCCTCCGTCCGGGCCCTGGCCGCCAGCCTGGCCATCAATCCCAACACCATCCAGCGGGCCTACGCCGCCCTGGAGGAGGAGGGCTACCTCACCTCGGAGCCCGGCCGTGGCGCCTTCGCCGCCAGGGGCGGGGCCGGTGGCAACAACCTCCGGCAGGAGGCGCTGCTGCGGCAGTTCGACGCCTCGGCCCGGGAGCTGGTATTCCTGGGCATGACGCCGGAAGAGCTGGCGGCACGCATCAGTCTTGCCGCGGCGGAGAGAAAGGGGGAAGGGGCATGATCGAGGTACAAGCGGTCTCCAAGAACTTTGACGGTTTCTTGGCTCTGGACGACCTTTCCATGACGGTGCCCACCGGAGCCATCTACGGCCTGGTGGGCCCCAACGGGGCGGGCAAGTCCACCATCCTGCGCCACATCACCGGGGTCTACCAGCAGGACAGTGGCCTGGTCCTGGTAGACGGCCAGACGGTCTACGAAAACCCGGCGGTGAAGGAAAAGGTGGTAGACATCCCCGACGAGCTCTATTACTTCGTCTCTGCCTCCACCCGGGACATGGCCCAGTTTTACAAGGGCTTCTACCCCCGGTTCGACCAAAAGCGGTACGAGGCCCTGAAGGACGTGTTCCGCACGGTGGACGAGAAGCAGCCCATCCGCCGCCTCAGTAAGGGCATGCAGAAGCAGGCGCCCTTCTGGCTGGCCCTGTGCTGCCGGCCTGAGATCCTGGTACTGGACGAGCCGGTGGACGGCCTGGACCCGGTGATGCGCCGCCAGGTCTGGTCCCTTCTCATGTCCGACGTGGCCCAGGAGGGCACCACCGTGCTGGTCTCCTCCCACAACCTGCGGGAGCTGGAGGACGTCTGCGACCACGTGGGCATCCTCTCCCACGGCAAGGTGCTGGTGGAGCGGAGCCTCTCCGACCTCCAGGAGAACCTGGTGAAGATGCAGGTGGTCTTCCAGACCAAGGAGCTGCCCCAGCTCCCCGAGGACATGGAGGTATTGAACGTATCCCAGGTGGGGCGCATCCACACCCTCATCGTCCGGGGGACGGCGGAGGAGATCACCAACCGCCTGGCCACCTATTCCCCCATTCTGATGGACGCGCTGCCCCTGACGTTGGAAGAGATCTTTATTTATGAGCTGGGAGGTGAGGATTATGCCGTTCGAGACGTTATTCTCTAAAGGGAAGGGCTGGTTCAACGCCGCCCTCTTCCGGAAGAACATCACCCGCTTCTGGCCCATCCTGGCCCTCTACACCGCCATCCAGTTCCTCTCCCTGCCCACCGAGTTGATCCTGCTCTCCGGCATGCGTGAGTGGACCAACCTCCGCCAGGACGTAGGCAACGCCATCATGGGGGCCACCTCCACCTCGGTGCCCATGGGGGGCATCTTCGGGCTCCTGGTGGCCATGGCCCTCTTTTCCTACCTGATGAACAACCGCTCTGCGGGGATGCTCCACGCCCTTCCCATCCGGCGGGAGGGCCTGTTTCTCACCAATTGGCTCACGGGCTTCGCCTTTTTCATCGTGCCCAACGCGGTGGTGGCCCTCATCTCTCTGGCGGCCCAAGGGGTCTGCGGGGCGCTGTTCCCTCTGCTCACCTTCCGGTGGTTTGCCCTCCATACGGTCATCGCCATGTTCTTTTTCTGTTTCGCCGTATGCTGCGCCATGTTCACCGGCCACATCCTGGCCCTGCCCGCCTTCTACGGCATTCTCAACCTGCTGGTCTTCGGCCTGTCCATGCTGGCGGACAACGCCATGAACGTCCTGCTGGTGGGCTATGGCGGCAACCGTCTGGCCTCCTCCGCCGTGACCAAGTGGTGCACCCCCGCCTGGCATCTGATGAATCAGGTGAACCACAGCTCCTTTTACGACGGCACCCCCTGGTTCGACCCGTCAGCCACCGCCATTGCCCTGGGGTACTGCGTGGTACTGGGGGCGGCCTTCACCCTCATCGCCGTGGTGACCTACCAGCACCGCCAGCTGGAGCGGGCGGGGGACATCGTCACCGTGGGCTGGGTCCGCCCCGTGTTCCAGTACGGCGTGGGGGTCTGCGTGGGCCTGACCCTGGGCACCATCCTCTATGAGAACTTCTTCCGCTCCTTCGGCCCTTGGGCCCTGGTGGTGGGGGTGGCCCTCTGCGCCGTACTGGGGGGCTTCATCGCCCGAATGCTGCTGAAAAAGACCCTCCGGGTCTTTGCCAACGGCTGGAAGGGTTGTGCGGCCCTGGGCGTCTGCATGCTGGTGCTCCTGGGAGGCGCCCGGGCGGACCTCTTCGGCTATCAGCGTTGGGTGCCCAAAGCCAGCCAGGTAGAGAGCGTCTACGTCGGCGCCGTCAGCAGCGCCCCCTGGGACAGCGGCTCCAGCGGCCTGAACCTGGAGGACCCGGAAGAGATCCAGGCCATCCTCCGCCTCCACACCACCCTGGTGGAGCACCTAAATGAGCTGGAGGACGCCCGGCAGCGCGACACCTATGGCTGGGACGAGGAAAACTTTGAGACCGCCTCCGCCACCTGGCTCCGCATCGAGTACTACATGACCGACGGAAGCGTTCAGACCCGGACCTATTACGACGTGCCCATCACCTCCCAGGCCCTGTCCCAGCCCGACACCTACGCCGCCCAGCTCCAGGCCCTGATCAACCAACCCCAGCTGGTCATGCGGTCCTACCTGGGACAAAACGTCGACCCGGAGGACGTCGTAGCCTCCAGCGCCTGGCTCACCAACGTAAGCGAGCCCGACGACGCCCAGCCCTCCGGCCAGGACCTGGACCTCACCACCCGCCAGTGCCAGACCCTCTGGGCCGCCGTGGTGGAGGACCTGGAGGCCGGCCGCTTCCACCGCTACCTCTTGGAGGACCGGGAGCGCAATGAGAACTGCTATTATACCGACCTCCACTTCAGCCTGACCCAGCCCTACTACGACGTGAACGGCGTCCGCAGCACCTCCAACTGGGACCTGCGCATCACCGTCCAAAAGTCGGCCACCGCCACCATAAAGGCCCTGGAGGAAATGGGCCTGACGGACCGCCTCTCCGGCCGAAATGACGCCCCCACCGGCGCCAACACCGAGTTCGTAGGCTGACCCACCCCTCCAGCCCGCCCCCGACCCCGGGGGCGGGCTTTTCTTTCCTCCCCCAAACCCTCCATCTCCCTGTAGGGCGCGGCTTCCCAGACGGGCCGCCGGCAGCCTCCCCCCGAAAAAATCCGCCTCCCATTTAGTTTGGTATACGAATCATCGTTAAAAAAACTACTTACCTCCATTCGGTTGCATTTCCCCAAACCGGGGAGTATAATTGACCCGCTTATCCAAAATTAATGGGATCAGGAGGGTATTTGAAATGAAAGAAGTCTACATCGTAAACTGCTGCCGTACAGCAGTAGGGTCCTTCGGGGGCAGCCTGAAGGACGTGCCCGCGGTAGAACTGGGGGCTGTCACCGTAAAGGAGGCCCTGAAGCGCGCCAACGTGAAGCCCGAACAGGTGGACGAGGTCATGTTCGGCTGCGTGCTCACCGCCGCCCTGGGTCAGAAC
>CATJWI010000139.1 GCA_949744075.1 uncultured Eubacteriales bacterium
GTAGGAGGTGAGGGTCTGGGGCAGCTTGGCCTCGGGAACGATCTGGTCGATGAACCGGCCGATCATGGAGTGTTCGCTGGTGCCGATGAGGTAGAGGTCCTCCCCCTCGATCTTATACATCATGGCGTCCATGTCAGTCTGGGACATGACCCCCTCCACCACGTTGCCGTGGATCATGAAGGGGGGGATGCAGTAGGTGAAGCCCTTGGAGATCATGAAGTCCCGGCCGTAGGCCAGCACCGCCTCGTGGAGCCGGGCGATGTCCCCCAGCAGATAATAGAAGCCCGCGCCGGAGACCCGGCCGGCGGCGTCCATGTCGATGCCCTCGAAGCGCTCCATGATCTCGGTGTGGTAGGGAATGGGGAAGTCGGGGACCTTGGCCTCCCCGAACCGCTCCACCTCCACGTTGGCCGAATCGTCGGGGCCGATGGGTACGCTGGGGTCGATAATGTTGGGGATCACCAGCATGATCTTCCGGATGGCCTGGGCCAGCTCATCCTCCTTCTGCTCCAAAGCGGAAAGGGTGTCGGCGTCGGCGGCCACCTCTTTCTTGAGCTGCTCGGCCTGGGCCAGCAGGGAGTCGTCCCCGGTCTTCTTGGCCTGGCCCATGAGCATACCCACCTGCTTGGACTTCTGGTTCCGGGCAGCCCGCAGGTCCTGGGCGGCCTGGATAGTCTCCCGGTTTTCTTTGTCCAGGGCGATGACCTGGTCCACCAGAGGCAGCTTTTCCTCCTGGAACTTCTTCTTGATGTTTTCCTTTACCACGTCGGGGTTATCCCGAACGAACTTGATATCCAGCATATCCTTTCACCTCATGATCGAATATTTTTTCGTAGGGCGGGGGGCCGCCCTACCTTTAATATAGGGCCTGATAGATCTCGTCATACCGGGCCCGCGGGGAAAAGCGGTCGTTCTCCGTGGCCTTGGTGCTGGGCAGGGCCCCCTCGCAGCCGCTCTCCTTTAACTCCTGGATCAGCTGGCGGCAGAGGCTATAGCGCTGGCGGACATAGGCCTCGTCGATCTGCCAGAAGTAATCCATAGCCTTTACCGCTGCCTCCTGACCCGCAGCGTAAGCCTCGCTCCTCTCCGCCAGCTCCTGGGCGTCGGAGAGCTCCTGTTCCAGCTGCTCTACCTGGCTCTTCAGGCTCTCGTTCTCCTCCATCAGCAGCTGGATGGACTGCACCGCCGACACCGACTGCTTTAGGGCATCAGTGGCCTCCGTGTTGCTGCGCTGCTGCTGGAAGTAGGCCACCAGCAGCAGCAGGAAGGCCACGGCGAAGAGGATCACCAGATAGCCCATCACCGGCGTGCGCCGCCGGGCCCGGGTGTGCTCGGCCTGGTGCTGCAAGTTTCCCGATTCTCTCCTGCTCAAGCCTTGGCTCCCCCTTTCCCTCCGGTGGCCTTCACCTGCTCCAGCAGGTCCAGCAGGGCATTGAGGTCGTTGTCGTCGTAGTATTCCAGCTCGATCTTTCCCTTTTTGGCCCCCTGGATGATGGAGACCTTCCGGCCGAAGCGGTGGGACAGGTCCTTGGCCGCCGCCTCCCGGTAAATTTGGTAGGGGTCCGCCCGCTTGCTCTTGGGCTCGGGCTCCCCCTCGTCCATGTAGCGGATGATCTGCTTTACCGCCGCCTCGGTCTGGCGGACCGAAAGGCCCTCCTCCACCACACGCTGGGCCACGTTGCGGCGCTGGCCCGCTTCGGGCAGGGCCAGCAGGGCCCGGGCGTGGCCGGGGGAGAGGCGGCCCTCCTCCAGCAGCTGGCGCACCGGGTCGGGCAGCTCCAGCAGCCGGACGGCGTTGGACACCGCCGGGCGGGACTTGCCCACCCGCTGGGAGACCTCCTCTTGGGTCAGGCCGTAGCTCTCTATGAGCACCCGGTAGCCCTCGGCCTCCTCGATGGGGTTCAGGTCCTCCCGCTGGAGGTTTTCGATCAGGCCCAGCTCCATGACCTTCCGGTCATCGGCCTCGATGACCACCGCCGGGACCTCCTTCAGTCCCGCCAGCTTGGCCGCCCGCCAGCGGCGCTCGCCAGCGATGATCTGGTAATAGCCTGAGCCCAGCCGCCGGACGGTGAGGGGCTGGATGATGCCGTGGACCCGAATGGAGTCACTGAGGTCGGCCAAGGCCTCCTCGTCAAACCGCTTCCGGGGCTGATTCAGCCCCGGCTGTACCTGGGAGATGGGCAGCAGCAGGGAGCCCTGCCCCTCCTTTTGGTCCTGGAGGACGGCATCCTCCCCCAAAAGAGCGCCCAGGCCCTTGCCTAAGCCCCGTTCCTTTGCCATAGGATCAATCCTTTCCTTGTTTAAAATCAAAAAACGGTCCCGGCCCCTCTTTTATTTTCCCAGCACTTCCTCCGCCAGGGCCCGGTAGGCCTCGGTTCCCCGGGAGTAGGGATCATAGGCATCGATAGGCTTGCCGTGGCTGGGGGCCTCGCTGAGACGGACCGTCCGGGGGATCACGGTGGCGTAGACCTGGCCGGGGAAGTGGCGCTTGACCTCCTCCGCCACCTGCATGCTCAGGTTGGTGCGGCTGTCGTACATGGTGAGCAGCACACCCTCTAGGGAAATGCCGGGATTCAGGGCCCGCTTTACGATACGGATGGTGCCCAGCAGGTCGCTGAGTCCCTCCAGGGCGTAGTATTCGCACTGCACCGGCACCAGCACCGTATGGGCGGCGCACAGGCCGTTGAGGGTCAACAGCTCCAGGGAGGGGGGGCAGTCGATGAGGATGTAGTCATAGTCCTGGTCCACCGTATCCAGGGCCTTTTGCAGCAGGTGCTCCCGGTCAGCCAGGCCGATCATCTCGATGCCTGCCCCCGCCAGGGACTTGTTCACCGGGATCACGTCGCAGTAGGGGGTGGTAACGATGGCCTTTTTGCACTCCACCCCCTCGATGAGCACCTCGTAGATGCTGGGGTTGGCAGTGGTCTTGTCCACGCCCAGGCCGGAGGTGGCGTTGGCCTGGGGGTCAAAGTCGCACAGAAGGACCCGCTTTCCCTTGGCCCGCAGGGCAGAGGCCAGGTTGACGCAGGTGGTGGTCTTGCCCACGCCGCCCTTCTGGTTCACGATGGCGATCCGTTTTGCCATGGCCGCACATCCTTTCTTTGTCTGTAAATTTGGGGTCGAATCCTATTATAACCAGAATGGCGGCGGTTTTCAATAGGAAAGAGAAAAACCCCCCAATGTTTCACGTGAAACACGTCGGAAGAAACCTGCTCCATTCCGTTTTCGTCTACGCCGAAAACTCCACATCCGCAGATCCCTCCTCCATTCCCCACAACATTGGAGGACCAATTTTGCGGGGCCCCGAAGGGCAAGACCAACCCGCTTTAAGACCCAGAGCGGGATCGGGACTCCATTGAAAAAGCCATGAATGTTTCACGTGAAACATTCATGGCTTTTTCAATGGAGAGAGGAGACTTTTCCTTCAGACAATTCACCGGGGGATGCGGATGGTGAGGAGGATGGCGTCGGCGGTATCCTGGCGCTGGCAGTCGGCGGGCACCCCCGCCTGCTGCATCAGGGACAGGCCCCGGGTCACTGTGTTCAGGAAGAGGCGTACATCCTTTAAGATAATAATGGGCTTGGACCGGGGCCGGGCGGGGGAGAGGAGAGATTCCACATAGGCCTCGGTCCGGGCCACTGTCAGGCCAGCCTCCACTACGTGCTGGGCGGCGGCACGCTGCTCCTCCGGGGTGGGCAGGCGGAGGAGAGCCCGGGCGTGACGCTCGCTGTATCCATTCTGGCGCAGCAGTTTCACCGCATCTGGCGACAGCTTTAAAAGCCGCAGCTTGTTGGCCACGGCGGACTGGGATTTGCCCAACTGGGCGGCCAGGGCCTCCTGGGACAGGCCGCTGGCCTCCTGGAGGGCGTGGATGGCCTGGGCCTCCTCCCAAAAGTCCAGGTCCCGGCGCTGGACGTTTTCAATGAGGGCCAGCAGAGAGGACTGGGCGGCATCGGCGCTCACCAGCAGGCAGGGGACCTCGGTGAGCCCCGCCAGCCGGGCGGCCCGGAGCCGCCGCTCCCCGGAGATCAGCTCGTAGCCCTCCCCGGTCCGGCGCACCGACAGGGGTTGAAGAATGCCGTGCTGGGCAATGCTGGCCGCCAGCTCCTCCAGGCCCTCGGGGGCAAAGTACTTCCGGGGCTGGGCCGGGTTGGGGGCCAGGACGGCCACCGGCAGGTAGAGCACTTTATTGCTTTCAAAAAGTCCTTTTTTTCGGAGGAATGCCATGGGGAAGTCCCTTCTTTCCGGTGGGTTTTTCGGTTGATAACCATATTTTACCATTTTTCCGTGGGGAAAAGAGGGGAAATGGGGAAAGGGCCCAAAAAAAGCTGTGGGGAGGGACTTTTTTCTGCTCTCCCAGTTCATTTTTCGTTGCCTCACCCGTCAAAACCTGCTATAATGGGCCTGACATCACATAACCACCTTTGGGAAAAGGAGTTCCCTATGCATATGATAAAACGCCGCGTTTTACCCCTGCTGCTGTCCCTGCTTTTGGTCCTGACCCCCACCGCCCACGCCTATTCCGATACTGGGGCCACCTGGGCCGCCGGGGTGATCCGGCAGGCGGCGGAGTATGGGCTGATGGAGGGCTACCCCGACGGGCGGTTCGGGGTGGGGGAGAATATGACCCGGGCCCAGTTCGTCACCGTGCTGTGCCGGATGTTCGGCTGGGAGGTCAGCGATACTCCCGCCGCCCTTCACCGGGATTGCGAGGGCCACTGGGCCCTTCCCTACATCGACGCCGCCGCCCGCCACGGGGTGGAGGACCACGCGGGGCTCTTCTTCCCCGACGACTACATCTCCCGCTCGGAAATGGCCCGAATGCTGGTCCAAGCTCTGGGGTATACCTCTCTGGCCCAGTCTCTGGCCGATACCGAATTGCCCTTCTCCGACGTGACGGAGGACAAGGGGTACATCGCCATCGCCTACGACCTGGGCATTATCACCGGGGTGGAGGAGAAGGAGGATCTGAAATTTTTGCCCACCTTTTCCGCTCCCCGGGAGCAGGCCGCCGCCATGCTGGTGCGGTGCTATGAGCGGTATTTCTCCCGGACGGAGTGGCTCCACGGCTTCTATGCCTTCAACTCTTACGCCCAGATCGACTATACCGACGCCATGGACGCGGTCAGCGTGGGCTGGGCCCGGCTGGAGATGAACGAGGGGACCCTTTCGGTCAACTCGGAGGCCACCAATGGCAACGAGTGGGTGAAGCCTGAGGGGGCCGAGCTGGTCACCGGGCGGCTTGCGGAACGGTCTATCCCCTGTAACCTCACTGTCTTTGCCGGGGCGGCTACCTTTGCCTCGGTGGTCACCGCCTCAGCCCAGGCGGAGGCCATCGGCCGGCTCCTCGGGGCCGCACAGCCCTATGCCGGACTCACCATCGACTTTGAGGGGCTGCGCAGCGAGCACCGGGAGTCCTTTACCACCTTTATGACCGACCTGCGCGCCGCTTTGCCCAAGGACCAGAGCCTCTATGTCTGCGTCCAGCCCGACACCTGGTTCGGGGGCTTTGACTACCGGGCCCTGGGGGAGCTGTGCGACAAGGTGATCTTGATGGCCCACGACTACCAGTGGGCCTCCATCCCCGACTACTATGTGGGCACCGCCAACACCTACTGCCCCGTGACCCCCTTCCCCCAGGTCTACACCGCCTTGAAGCACATCACCGACCCGGACACCGGGGTGCGGGACAGGAGCAAGCTGGCTCTGGCCATCTCCTTCAACACCACCGGGTTCCATGTGGATGAGAATGGGCTGCTGCTGGACCAGACCTTTTACCACCCTGCCGCCGCCACCATCGCCCAGCGGCTGGGGCAGCCTGACTCGGTGCGGACCTGGGACCAGGCCAGCCACAACCCCTGTCTAAGCTATACCGCCGATGGGGAACACTACCTTTTGTGGTATGAGGACGCCCAGAGCGTGGCGGATAAGCTCCAGCTGGCCCGGATGTTTGGGGTCACCGGGGTATCGGTTTGGCGGCTGGGGACCATCCCCGACTATGAGGGCATCGACAACTATAACGTTTGGCAAGTTCTCTCCCAACCTTAAAAACAAGGGGGCCATTTTCCATGGAAACCACCGAACAACCCCAGCAGATACAAAAAATGGTGAAGGAGTTCGCCCTGATGACCGCCGGCTCGGCCGTGCTGGCGGTGGGCGTCTACTTCTTCAAATTCCCCAACCACTTCTCTATGGGCGGCGTATCCGGTTTGTCCATCCTGTTGGGGCAGCTTATCTCCTCCGAGCTCATTACCCCCGGTGTTATGAACTCGGTCATCAATATCCTCTATCTGATCCTGGGCTTTTTGATGCTGGACAAGGGGTTTGGCTTCCGGACGGTGTACTGCTCCCTCTTTTACTCCGCCATGGTCCAGGCTTTGGAGCACTTTTGCCCTTTGTCCGCCCCACTGACCGACCAGAAGATGCTGGAGCTGTTTTTCGCGGTGATCCTGCCCTCTCTGGGGTCGGCGGTGCTGTTCAATATGGGGGCCTCCTCCGGGGGCACCGATATTATGGCCATGATCCTGAAGAAGTTCACCGGGCTGGACGTGGGACGGGCGCTGCTGGTGTCCGATGTGCTCATCGCCGCCGCCGCCCTGGTGGTGTTTGACATTGAAGCGGGGCTTTACTCCCTGCTGGGGTTGGTGCTGAAGTCGGTGGTGGTGGATACAGTCATCGAGTCCCTGAACCGGAGGAAGTCCTTTACCGTGGTGACCCATGACGCGGCGGGGGTCTGCGAGTATATCAACCATACCCTGGGGCGGGGGGCCACGGTGTGGAAGGCTCAGGGGGCCTATACCCATCAGGAGCAATATGTGGTACTCACCGCCTTGTCCCGGCACCAGGCGGTGCAGCTTAGGAATTTTTTGAAGCAGACCGATCCTCATGCGTTTATACTGATCACCAATTCCAGCGAGATTTTTGGGAAAGGGTTTTTAAGGGCTTGAAGACGGGTTTTGGGGCGGGGCGGACCAGAAGGTCCGCCCCATTTTTTGAGGTATGACATTTCGCCAGAGGCGGTGCAGAGAGGTGATGTGGTGCGGCCGGGCCACTGTGGACAGCGGCCCCTACAAAAAGGGAAGCAGGGGATTTGGGGAGCGGTGGGAAAACGGATTGCCACGGCGGGCTTTGCCCGCCTCGCAATGACGGGATGGGGTAGGGGGGATTGATTTTTTATCCCAACTTTTGTAGAATAGGGGGGAAAGGATGTGTTTGGTGTGAAGCTGTTGGAGGAGCGGATCCGTGCTGAGGGGAAGGTGCGGGAAAACGGGAGCGTTTTGAAGGTGGACAGCTTTTTGAACCACCAGATGGATATGGAGCTCTATGACGCCATGGGGGCGGAGTTTTACCGGCTGTTTGGGGGGGAGGGGGTCACCAAACTCCTCACCATCGAGGCCTCGGGCATCGGTATCGCCTGTGTGGCGGGACTTCATTTCCATGTGCCCGTGGTCTTCGCCAAGAAGGGGAAGACCAAGAATATCGACGGGGACATTTATACCGCCCTGGTCCACTCCTTTACCCATGGGCAGCTCTATGAGATCATGGTGGCCCGGGAGTTCATCCAGCCCGGGGACCGGGTACTGCTCATCGACGACTTCTTGGCCAAGGGGGCCGCTTTGGAGGGGCTCATCCACATCGTGGAGCAGGCCGGGGCCACCGTGGTGGGGGCCGGGGTGTGCGTGGAGAAGGCCTTCCAGCCGGGAGGAGATGCCCTGCGGCAAAAGGGTTACCGCATCGAAGCTCTGGCCCGGATCAAGAGTATGAGCGATGAGGATGGGGTGGAGTTCTGCTGATATCTTGCTGAGAGGATCGAAAAAGCGCCCGGCAGTGAGCCGGGCGCTTCTCTTTTTCTTCTCAGCGCAGGAGGGGGAGGCCCGGAGGAGGGAGGATTTGCTTTGCCCGGCGCAGTGGCACAGCTGACGGGCACAAAAAAGGACCGGACCAAAGCCGGTCCGGTCCTTGTGCGTTTTTTATGCCCCGCGGAAGCGGGAGAGGAATTCCCGGGTGCGGGGGTTTTGGGGGGCGTCGAAGAGCTGGGCGGGGGCGCCCTCCTCGGCGATGACGCCGTCGGCCATGAAGACCACGTGGTTGGATACCTCCCGGGCAAAGGCCATCTCGTGGGTCACCACCAGCATGGTCATGCCCCGCCGGGCCAGGTCCTGCATGACGGTGAGGACCTCCCCCACCATCTCCGGGTCCAGGGCGGAGGTGGGCTCGTCAAAGAGGAGGACCTCCGGGTCCATGGCCAGGGCCCGGGCGATGGCCACCCGCTGCTTCTGGCCGCCGGAGAGCTGCCGGGGACGGGCGTTGATGTAGGGGGCCATGCCCACCTGCTCTAAGTACTGCATGGCGTTTTGGCGGGCGGCCTCGGCCTCCCGCTTCAGGACCTTCCGCTGGCCTACGGTGCAGTTATCCAGAACGGTCATGTTGTTGAAGAGGTTAAAGGACTGGAAGACCATGCCTACCTTGGAGCGGTAGACGGTGGGGTTTACTCCCCGGGCGGCCACGTTATCGCCGTGGAAGACCACCTCCCCGGAGGTGGGGGTCTCCAGCAGGTTGATGCAGCGCAGAAGGGTGGACTTGCCCGAGCCCGAGGGGCCAATGATGGTGGTCACGTCCCCGGGGCGGACGGTGAAGTCGATGTCCCGGAGGACCACGTTGGCACCGAAGGATTTGGAGAGGTGGCGCACCTCTAAGATGGGTCCAGTCATGTCAGTTGTCCCCCTTTCCACCGGTGTATTCCCTGCTGTGCTCGTCGAAGGGAGTGCCCCGGTCCGGGTGGGAGTAAGTCCCCGCCGAGAGGGTGAGGGCGTCCTCCTGGACCAGTTCGAAGTTGGCGTCCCCGTCCATCCTTTTCTCCGCCCAGCGCAGGAGGAAGGAGGCGGTGAGGGTCATGGTCAGGTAGCCGATCATCTCGATGGAGGCCGAGGGGAAAAACATGTTGTTGACCCCCACGATGTTCCGGTGCTGGGCGAAGAACTCGATGAAGCCAATGATGAACATCACCGAGGTGTCCTTGATGTTGATGATGAGGTTGTTGCCGATCTGGGGCATGATGTTCCGCAGAGCCTGTGGCAGGATGACGGCCGTCATGGTCTGGACGTGGTTCATGCCGATGGCCTTGGCTCCCTCGGTCTGGCCCGGGTCGATGGAGATGATCCCTCCCCGGACACTCTCGGCCATATAGGCCCCCGTGTTGATGGAGACCACCAGCAGGGAGGCCACCCAGATGCCGCTGATGCCCTTGAAGGCCACGGCGCCGTCGGTGAAGTAGGGAAGGCCGTAGTAGATGAACACCGCCTGGAGCATCATGGGGGTGCCACGGAAGACCTCCACGTAGGCCCGGACCAGCACCCGGACCAGCTTCAGGGCGAAGCGCTTGGGCAGGGGGTCCTGCCTGGTGTAGGGGATGGTGTTCAGCACGCCGCAGAGGAAGCCGATGAGGCAGCCGATGACCGTGGCGGCGATGGCCAGGATCAGGGTGTTGCGGACACCCAGGAGGTATTTGGGGCTATGGGCGGCCCAGAGCCGGGCCATGTCGCTGCCCAGTTGGATCAGCTTGTCCATACACAGGCTCCTTCCAAACAAAAAGTGGGAAAAGAGAAGGGGAGACACGGCCGGTGACCGGCCGTGTCTGCCCAAGGGGAACGGAAATAAAATTTAGATCTCAGGCTGGACGGCGATGGCCTCGTTCATGAGGGTGTTGAAGTCGTCGGCGGTCATCCCGGAGAGCACCGCATTGGCGGCGTCCAGCAGGGTGGCGTTGCCCTTGCGGACAGACAGGCCGATGTTGATCTCCTCGTCGCTGACGTCAAAGTCGTCACCGCTGCCGGCGAAGTCCAGGATCACCAGGTCGCCGTAGGTGGCGCAGGCGCCCATGGCGGTGGGCATGTCGGTGCAGATGAAGTCCACGGTGCCGCTCTCCACGGCCATGATCATGGCGGGGGCAGTCTCCGCCTGGGGCATCATCTCGGCGTTTTCGATCTGGGGAAGGCAGGTGTCGTACCAGATGGTGCCGGTCTGGGCGGTGCAGGTGCCGGTGAGCTCAGAGACGCCCATGACCCCGTCCTGCTCGGAGCCCGCCTTGGTGACGCAGACGATGGTGGCGTAGAAATAGGGGCCGGCCATGTCTACCTCGGCCATACGCTCGCTGGTCATGGACTGGCCAGCGATGACCATGTCCACGGTGCCCGACTTCAGGGCGGCGTTGAGGCCGTCCCACTCCAGGGCCATGATCTCCAGGTCCCAGTTATTGGCCTCGGCGATCTTCTTGGCAATGGTCACATCATAGCCGTTGGCGTAGGAGCCCGGGTTGTTGACGATGGGCACGGCGCCGTTGGAGTCGTCGGACTGGGTCCAGTTGTAGGGGGCGTAGGCACACTCCATGGCCACGGTGAGGACCCCGTCCTCCACGCCGGTGAGGACCACTTCCTCGGAGGGGACGGCGCTCTCGGTGATGGGAGCGGTACTCTCCACCGGGGCGGGGGTAGTGGCGCTGCCGCCGCCGCAGGCGGTGAGGGTCAGGGCGAGGGTGAGGGCCAGAGTCAGAGAGAGCGTTCTTTTCATTTTCATCATGTCCTTTCCAAACATTGAAATATAGGGGTGGGGCTTATTCCGGAGGGAGCATTTTGGCCACCATCCGCTTGTAGATCCCGGCGCAGTCCTCCACCTGCCAGGGGTAGCCGTACTCGTTGTCCCCGTGCATGTTGCCGCCAGAGGGGCCGAAGGTCACCACCGGGATGCCCAGGGTCACTGCCAAGATGTTGGAGTCGCAGACCGAGGGGTCGTAGGCACAGGGCAGGTCCTTTCCCGTCACCTCGGCGAAGGTGGACTGGAGGGTGGTCACCAGGGGGTGGTCCTCCGGCAGGGCGAAGGACTGCATGTAGGGGGAGGAGCGGGGCTTCAGGCGGACGTCCACCTTGCCCTCCAGGCCCAGGGACTTAGCGGCCTCCAGGATCTGGGCGATGCAGGTCTCGTCGTTCTCCCCGGGGACCACGTAGCGGTCCACAAAGAGGTAGCAGCTGTCGGGAACCACCAAGGTGCCCGGGTTGCCCCCCTCCATGTACCGCACGCACCAGGTGCCGTGGTTCAAGTGGGGATGGGTGAGAGTGGGCAGGGCCTCAATGGCGGCGGCCAGTTTGCCGGCGGAGACCAGGGCGTTTTCCCCCTTCTCCGGGTAGTAGCTGGCGTGGGCGGCGGTGCCGTGGACGGTGACCTCGAAGCTGTAGCGGCCCCGGAAGCCCACCGCCACGTTGTCGTAGCGGCACTCGGCCATGATGGCCCAGTCGGCGGCGATGGCGTTCTCGGCGCAGAGCTGGTAGGTGCCCTTGCTCAGGCCCTCCTCGTCCGCGACAAAGCAGAGGAGAATTTTTCCGGTGAATTCCTCTTTGTGTCCGGCGTAGTATTCCGCCGTGTCCAGAATGGCGGCCAGGCCGCCCTTCATGTCCATGGCCCCACGGCCGTAGACCTTGCCCTCTTTCTCCGTGGGGGTGAAGGGGTCGGTGGCCCAGTTTTCGGCCCGGACGTCCACCGTGTCCAGGTGGCCGATGAGGAGGAGGGTCTTGCCCGGTTTGCCGCTGTCCAGGGTGGCCCAGAGGGAGGGGCGCTCCTTGGCCGTATCCTCGGGGAACCAGCTGTAGTGGGGCTCCAGGCCCATGGAGCGAAGCTCCTTGGCCACGTAGTCCGCCATATCCACCTCGCGGCCGTTCACCGAGTTGATGGCGATCATGTCATACCAGCGCTGAAGGATCTTTTTCATGGCCGGGCTCCTTTCAAACGGAGGCGGGATCCGCCTGCTTGTCCTGCTTGACGGTGCCGACCCCCGTCAGGGCCATGACCACCGACAGGAGGATGGACACCCACAGCATGGGAGCGAAGGGGGCAAAGGCCCCGTTGGTCACACCCAGGGTGCTGGCGGTGTAGCTGCCGGTGGTGGACCAGGGCACCAGAGGGGCAAGGCCGGTGCCCGTATCCAGCATGTTGCGCATCAGGTTCTTTTTGTCCAGGCCGTACTCGGGGTACAGGTCCTTGGTCATGCCGCCGATGACAGGGTAACTCACATAGTAGGCCCCCGTGATGCAGAAGAACAGCGTGTGGAGGGCCAGGACGCCGAAGTTCATGAGCCTGGAGTTCTTGGCGATCTTCTTGACGAAGTTCAGCAGCACGTCCACCACTCCGGCGGTGCGCAGAGGCGCGCCAAAGATGCCTGCGGCGCAGAGAAGGCCGATGGTGCTCAGCATGCTGGTGAAGCCGCCCCGGTTCAGCATGGAGTCCACCATGGCCGAGCCTGAGTCCCCGGCGTAGCCGGAATACATGACGGAGAGGATCTGGGTGAGGGTGGCCTTCTGGAAGAGAAGGGCGATGAGGGCCCCCACGGCGATGCCCGCCACGAAGGTGGGCAGGGTGGGCTTCTTCATCATGATGAGGACGATGACCACCAGCACGGGCAGCAGCAGGAGGGGATTCAGGGCAAACTGGCCGGAGACGGTGGACAAAATCTCGTCATAGGCCTCGCCCCCCACGGTGCCGCTGCCGAAGCGCAGGCCGTAGACCAGGAAGAAGGCCAGGGAGATGAGGTAGGCCGGGCCGGTGGAGAGGAGGGCGTGCTTGATGCCCTCCATCAGGGGGACCTCACAGACGGTAGCGGTGATGACGGGGGAGTCGGACAGAGGGGAGATCTTGTCCCCGAAGAAGGCCCCCACGCACACCGCGCCGGCGGTAGCGGCGGCGGGGACCCCCAGGCCCTGGGCCACACCCATGCAGGCCACACCCACGGTGGCCAGGGTGCCCCAGGAGGTGCCCGCCATGGTGGACATGAGGGTACACAGGATGCACACGATGGGGAGGAAGAGGCCGGGGGTCAACACCTTCATGCCGTAGTAGATCATGACGGGGACGGTGCCCGAGATCATCCAGGTGGAGATGAGCACGCCCACCGCCAGCAGGATGAGCATGGCCACGATCATGGAGGCGATGGTCTCCTTGATGCCCTGCTGCAGATCCTCGTACTTCACGCCGAAGCAGACGGCCATGACGCACATGACCACGCCGTCCACTGACAGGACGATCCGGTTGTTGAGCTTCATGACCATGAGGCCCACCAGGATGATGGCGATGCCCACTGCCAGCATGAGCAGGGCCTGCCAGGGCTTGACTACCTTTTTCATCTTGATCAAATCCTTTCTCCCGCCCGAAACACACAAAAAAATCGGGCGCTTTTCTATGAAAAGCGCCCGAAGGATAGACGTGATGAGCCCATGACAGGCCCCGCCCGGCCCCCAATAGCGCTTCACAGATACTGTGACAGTCCGGCGGGTATTCCCCGACGGCCCAGGCAAAACGGCGGCAGACACCGGCCGTTCCCTTCGGCGGCACTCCCTTTCCCTGTCCCCGGCTGTCTGGCCTTGGGAACAAGTACTCTTGAGGACCGCGCCTCTATCAGGTTGAAATTCTGGCTATATTAATACCACATGGGGGACACATTGTCAAGAGGAAATTGCAAAATAGGGCATTTTTCCATCCGGCAGGGAGAGGGCATCCCGGGGAAACCCGCCTGCGGTCTACTGCTCTGTGCCGTACATGGCGTCCAATAGGGCCAGGGGGACCACCTCCTCCTGGCCCTTGCCGTTGGTGCTGCCGTACTTCTCCCGGCACAGGGGGCAGGCGATGTCGTGGAGGTTGCCCTCCGAGGCGGCGATCATCTTTATCATCAGGGCCGAAAGGGTCCCCTCCTTTAGGCCAATGCCCCCGGCTCCAGGGCGCAGAACCGCGCCAACAGCTCCGGCCAGATGCCGCCGTCTCTGGGGGCGGAGGCGTTTTGGACCAGGGGGGCCAGGTCCGGGTGGTGGGAGAGCATGGCCCGGCCGCTCTCTACGCTCTCCTCAAAGTGGCCCTGGAGGCCCCAAGCCCGCTTTCCCTTTACCCGGAAAGCCTCCACCGCACAAGTCTCTGAGCGCACCAAAAGCTCCGCCTTCTCCGGAGGAAGGGGGCAAACCTCGTCAAAGTGGTACTGGAAGCCCCAGAGAGTCCCCTTGGGGCCCAGCAGGGGGTCATCCTGAAGGAGCTCCTGCTCTACCCAGCCCAGCTCAGGGGCCCCCCGCTGCCGCACGTAGTCCGGCCCGGCCACCACCTTGGCCAGCAGTTGGTGGGAAAAGCAGATACCCAGCAGGGGCATATCCCGGTCCAGAGCCTGGCGGAAGAGGTCCTCCAGCGCCTCCATCCAGGGCTCGGGCCGGCAGACGCTTCTGGTGCAGCCGGTGGAGAGGAGGTGGGTATAGCCCTCCAGGGAGGGCGCCGGGTCCCCGGCATACAGGTTCACGGTATCGCAGGGGATGGGGAAGGAGGAAGCGGAGAGCTGGGCCACCGCGTTGTAGTCATCCCCCACGGAGTTGTCGATCAGCAGCAGTTTTTTCATTTGTGATCCCTCAATTTAAATACTTTATGGAATATTATATCATTTTAATACGATACGGAATTGATTCAGCCCCCAGCAGAGAGGTGCTCGATCAAAATTTTCAGGCCGATACACACCAGCACCGCACCGCCCAGCAGGGTGGCCCGCTTTTGGAAGAGCTGGCCCAGGCGGCGGCCCAAGAGGCCCCCCACCATGGCCAGCAGGAAGGCCACCACGCCAATGACGGCGGAGGACAGGAGGATGTTGACCTCCATAAAGGCCATGGAGACCCCTACGGCCAGGGCGTCGATGCTGGTAGCCAGGGCCAGGAGGAACAGCCGGCGCACCGACAGGTCGGTCACCGCCTCCTCCTCACCGCCGGAGAGGGCCTGGCGGATCATGTTACCGCCGATGAGGGCCAGAAGGCCGAAGGCGATCCAGTGGTCCACCGCCTCGATGTAGGTCCTCACGCTGGAGCCCAAAAACCAGCCTGTTAGGGGCATGAGGAACTGGAAGGCCCCGCACCACAGGCCGATGCGGGCCGCCTGCCGGGGGCCGAAGCCGGGGACGGCGATGCCGGTGGACACTGAGACGGCGAAGGCGTCCATGGCCAGGCTCAGGGCGATGAGAAGAATGGAGATCATGTTTTGGGGTCCCTCCCTTATGGAGTTTGGATGTATAGTGTAGCATATTCCGGTTTGGGAGGCAAGAGAAGAAAAAAGCGGCGGAAAAAAACTTTCCCCTTTCCATGCGAAACGGGCCAGGCGCCCGCTCCAGACGCCTGACCCGCTCCGCAAGGAAAGAGGATACAATGAAATGAAAAGAAACTGTCTCTTGCAAGTATTATGATACAAAATAGTTGTAAACGATTCCAACAAAATCTGTTACAAAAGCATTAAATCTTTTGCAAATGCTGTCATATTGGCGTAATGCTGGGGGCTGCAGGGGATGGAGACAAGGGAAGGCGGACCCAAATGGGTCCGCCTTCCTCTGTTTTTTGCCTGACTGATTTGGCGCTTGCTTACTTCTCGGCCTCGGCATGGGCCTGGCAGAAGCGCATCAGGATGGCCGCCGCCTGGGCCCGGGAGGCGTCGCCCTGGGGATCCAGGACGCCGTCGCCCTTGCCGTTGATCAGCTTGGCAGACACAGCCCAGCTCATCTCGGTCTCCGCCCAGGAGGAGACGGTCTCCCCGTCGGCGAAGTCCGCCAGGGAGGCAGAGCCGGTCACATCGTACTTCTTGTACTGGGCATAGCGGTACAGGATGGCCGCCATCTGCTCCCGGGTGATGATCTCCTCGGGGGCGAAGGTGCCGTCGCCCTTGCCCAGGACGATGCCGTTGGCGGCGCCCCAGCCGATGGCGTTGGCGTACCACTGGCCGTCGGCCACGTCGGTGAAGTCGGACTTGGCCGCCTCGGGCTCGCCCTCCAAGCGGTAGAGGATGGTAACGATCATGCCCCGGGTGGTGGTCATGTTGGGACCAAAGAGGCCCTCGCCGGTGCCCTTCATCAGGTCCTTCTTGGACACGTACTGGACAGCCTCATAGCTCCAGTCCTCCTTGTCCACATCGGTGTACTCCACGTCGGGCAGGTCGGTCAGGGGGGTGTCGCCCTCGGGCACTTCCTCGGTGGGCTTCACAGTGGAACCGCTGCCGCCGGAGGAGCCGCCGGAAGAGGAGGGACGCCGGACCTCCACAGAGGCTACGTTACTGGTATAGTCCCCGTCGGGGGTGGTGGCCACGCAGTAGTAATAGGCGGTGCCCAGGGCGCTGGTATCCACCGTGTAGGAGGCAGAATCGGCCCCCTCGATGGCCTGGGCGTTGGCGCCCTCGGCGTTATCGGCCTTGAACCACTGGTAGGTGGTGCCCTCGGGCAGCTCGTCGCCGCCCAGGGTCAGCACGGCGGAGCCGTCCCGGACCACAGAGGTGGCGACGGGCAGGGTCAGCTCATAGATGGGCTTCGGGGTCACTTCCACCGTGACCACGTTGCTCTTGACGCCGTTTACCACACAGTAGTAATAGCTGACGCCCACCGTGGCGGTGTCCACGCTGAGGCTGGCGCTCTCCGCGCCCTCCAGGGCCACGCCCTCGGCGTCGGCCGCCTCGGCCTGGAACCACTCATAGACGGCGGTATCATCCAGGTAGGCGTTGCTGCCTGCGGTCAGGACGGCCGCGGCGCCCTCCCGGACGGAGACGCTGGCGGGAGAGGTGACGGCCACGGTGGTGTCGGTCTCCTCGCCGGCCTTGGCACTGGCCACGTTAAAGGCGTAGTCCACCACCTGGAGCTCCAGTTTGGAGGGGTCGAAGTCCTCCACGTTCAGGGCGGCGGTGTCCCAGGTCTTCTCCCAGGTGGGCTTGCCCACGGTCTCCACGCTGCCCAGCAGCGCGCCGTCATAGTAGAGGGCCGCGCTCTGAATGCCGCCGGCGTCGGAGACCTTCACGGCCCACTGGCCGTCCTCGCCCACAGGGCCGGCCACCAGGGCCGGGCCCATGGTGTCCACCTTTACGGGCATGGAGATGCTCTGGGCGGCGTCGGAGCTCAGGAGAGCCTCCAGGACCTTCGTGTCAGCCGCCTTATAGCCCAGGCTCTTCAGGTACTCATACTCGGTGATACCATAGACGTTGTAACTGTACTGGCCGTCGGGGACCAC
>CATJWI010000140.1 GCA_949744075.1 uncultured Eubacteriales bacterium
CCTGGAACTCACTCTGTAGACCAGGTTGGCCTCGAACTCGGAAACCCACCTGCCTCTGCCTCCCAAGTGCTGGGATTAAAGGGGGGGGCCCCCAACCCCCGTTTTTTTTTTTTTTTTTTTTTTTTTTTTTTTTTTTTTTTGAAAAAAGGACCGCAGCCATTGGACCGCAATGAAATAGCCAAGGATGAAAAGAAAGAGAAAACAAATCTGTGAGATTTTGGCATCCTGTCTGCTCAATATCTGGTCGGTTTCCATTTCCTGTGCACAAATTTAAGAGCAAGGAGAGATGGTGTAATGAACAAAGTGGATGTGGGAAAAGTGATCGACCAGAAAAAGGGGTTTCTATGCAAAATCGGTGACGACCTGTGGGAGCACCCGGAGACCAGCATGCTGGAGAAGGAGTCGGCAGCGATCCTGGTAATGGCGTTAAAGGAGGAGGGCTTCCAGGTCGAGATGGGCGTGGGTGGTATCGAGACAGCCTTTTCTGCCCGGTACGGATCGGGCCATCCAGTCATCGGCCTGCTGGGGGAGTATGACGCCCTTTCCGGGTTAAGCCAGCAGAGCGGAAAGACGGAGAAGGTACCGGTGGTTCCCGGCGGAGCGGGCCACGGCTGCGGCCACAACCTGCTGGGAGCCGGGACGGTGGCGGCCGCTGTGGGCATCAAGGCCTATTTGGAGGCCACCGGGACCCCGGGTACCGTGATCTATTACGGCTGTCCCGGAGAGGAGAGCAGCTCCTGCAAGGCTTTTATGGCCCGGGACGGGGTTTTTAACGAGCTGGATTGTGCCCTGGCTTGGCACCCGGCGGCAGCCAGCCGGGTCACCACCGGTCCCACCCTGGCCAACTGCCGGATCTACTACCGCTTTTCCGGTGTGTCGGCCCACTCGGCGGCCTGTCCGGAGAAGGGCCGCAGCGCGCTGGACGCAGTGGAACTGATGAACGTAGGGGTCCAGTTCTTGCGGGAGCATGTCCCCTCCGATGCCCGGATGAGCTGTGCCATCACCGATGCCGGCGGAACGGCCCCCAATGTGATCCAGGACCACGCTGAGGTGCTCTACCTGCTGCGGGCGGCGGAGAACAACACCCTGAAGGACATGATCACCCGGGTGGACGCCATCGCCCAGGGGGCGGCCTTGATGACGGGGACCCAGCTGGAGCGGCAGTTCGTCAAGGCCTGCGCAGCCCTGATGCCCAACCAGGTCATCGGAAGGTTGATCCAGGCCAATGCAGAGGCCCTGCCTTTCCCGGAGATCACTCCGGAGGAACTGGCCCAGGCCAAGGCCTTCCAGGACACCTGTCCGGCAGCAGCACCGGTCATTGACCAGTATCTCAATGCGTACAGCGCAGAGCGGCAGGCTGAACTGGCCTCTCACCGGGGAGCGGTCATCAACAGCTTTATTCTGCCCTTTGCGGACATGGAGGTGCTCTCGGCCTCCTCCACCGATGTGGGCGATGTGAGCGCGGTGTGCCCAACCAATATGATCTGGCTCACCGCCTTTGCCTCGGCCACGCCGGAGCACTCCTGGCAGTTGGTGGCCCAGGGGAAGACCAGCTTTGCCTATAAGATGATGCTCCATGCGGGCAAGATCCTGGCGGGAACGGCCATAGACCTCTATGCAGATCCCGCTTTGGTGGAGAAGGCCAAGGCGGAATTTGACCGCCGCACCGGGGGCATCCCCTATGAGTCCCTGATCCCCGAGGGTGTGCAGCCCATTCCCATGTAATGTGCAAAACGAAAAAAAGAAAAGGAGAGAAACAGTATGTCTAATCTTGAGATCGTATCCTACCTGCTGGTAGTGACGGGGATTTATGCCATCGGCGAGTTCGTAGGCGCCTCCACCAAGGCGAGGGTCTCCTCTGTGTTCGTGTCCATGCTCATCTTCCTGGTGGGTTTCCTGTCCGGCGTGATCCCCGGAGATATCATCGAGCTGTCCACCCTCCAACCCCTGACCAAATGGGCGGGAGCCTGTATCGTGTTCCACATGGGCACCACCATCAAACTGACCGACTTTAAGCGGGAGTGGAGAACGGTGGCTACCGCCATGATCGGCATGATCGGCGTTATGATCGGCTGTGTGGCCATCATCCCCTTTATCGGCAAGGCCAACGCCGTGGTGGCCATCCCCTGTGTCACCGGCGCCATCCACGCCACCCGGATCATCACCACGGCGGCCTCTGAGCTGGGCCTGGTCACCGCCGCTGCCCTGGGCACCTGCATCTACGGTATCCAGAGCTTTGTGGGCACCCCCATCGCCAGCTTCTGCGGCCGGATCGAGGCCAACCGCCTTATGGGGGAGTTCCGGGCAGACAAGGAGGCCTACTACAAGAAGTATTCCTCCACCCAGGTGGTGGACGCTTCCGGCAACCGAAAGGTACCCTTCTGGGAGAAACATGAGAAGTATTTCGGCAACTTTACCTGCATTGCCATCGCCGTGTTTGCCGCATACATCGCCAACTGGATCCAGACCTTCACCAATATCAACAGCACTGTCTGGGCCCTGTTCATCGGCGTGGCTCTGGGGACCCTGGGCATTGTTCCCAACGGCATCCTGGTCCGGGCCAAGACCCAGGGCTTCCTGAACATGATCACCTTCTGCTCGGTGATCCCCAACCTGGCCAAGGTGAGCCTGGACATGCTGGCCAGCCTGCTGCTTCTGCTGGTGGTCATCTTCGTGGCCGCTATGGTGGGCATCGCCCTGCTGGTGCTGGTGCTGCCCGGCTGGAAGCTGGTGGGGTCCAAGACCCTGTCCTTCGGCATCTGTGCCTGCCAGCTGCTGGGCTTCCCCTCCACCCTGCTGATCTCCGAGGACATTGCCAAGGCCATCGGCACCAACAAGGAAGAGGAGGACGCCATCCTCATGCGCCTGACTCCGGCCTACGTCATTTCGGGCATGGTGTCGGTCACCACCATTTCGGTAGTCATCGCCAGCTTCTTTGTGAACTTCCTGGGGTAACATATGTTTGACCGGCAGCGAAAAGCGTGGAGAAGGCCAAAGGGCCTTCTCCACGCTTTTTCTCTCTTCTCATTGGGACAGAAAGACTTTCCTGAGAGCCGAGGGGCAAAACGGCGCTCTTCTATTGACTTTTTTCGCTACAGGGAGTTCATAAAAGAAATATGGCGTACCTCTCCGTTTCCGCCTCATACCCGTCATTACGAGGGCCTGAAAGGTCCGTGGCGATCCGTTTCTCTTTCTTGCGGACGTGCTACCACCTCTGCAAAAAGGAAATCACATTACCCCGCTCCTTTCGGCTCCTCCCAATAACAGGGAATCATTCACAATGAACAGAAAACGGCCGCCGCACATCCATCAGATGCGCGGCGGCCGTTTGTCCAACAGACTATCTTACCCCAGCAGGGAAGTCAGGTTCCAATTCACGATCAAGGTAGAGAACACGATAGAAACCGTAGAACACAGCTTGATCAAAATATTCAAAGAGGGCCCGGAGGTGTCCTTGAAGGGATCGCCCACGGTATCGCCGATGACGGCGGCCTTGTGGCAGTCGGAGCCCTTGCCACCGTGATGGCCGCCCTCAATGTACTTCTTGGCGTTATCCCAGGCGCCGCCGGCGTTGGACATGAACACAGCCACGGCAAAGCCGGTGACGGTGACGCCGGCCAGCAGGCCGATAACGGCCTCAGGCCCCAGCAACAGGCCAGTGGCCACGGGGACGATAATGGCCAGCAGGGAAGGGGCCACCATCTCGTGGAGCGCACCCCGGGTGCACAGGTCCACACAGGAGGCATAGTCGGGATCGGCAGTGCCCTCCATGATACCGGCGATCTCCCGGAACTGGCGGCGGACCTCCACCACGATAGACTGGGCGGCCCGCTGGACGCCGGACATGGTGAGGGCGGCGAAGACGAAGGTGAGCATAGCGCCCACGAAGACGCCCACCAGCACGGCGGGGTTGGTGAGCTCCAGATCGATGGCGGCCACCTTGGTCTTCACCACATCCACGTAGGAGACCAGCAGCGCCAGCGCGGTGAGGGCGGCGGAGCCGATGGCGAAGCCCTTGCCGGTGGCGGCGGTGGTGTTGCCCAGGGAGTCCAGGGCGTCGGTGCGGTTGCGGACTTCCTCGCCCAGACCGCTCATCTCAGCGATGCCGCCGGCGTTGTCGGCCACGGGGCCGTAGGCGTCGGTGGCCAGAGTGATGCCCAGGGTGGACAGCATGCCCACCGCGGCGATGCCGATGCCATAGAGGCCCTTGGCAAAGCTGGCCGCGTACAGCTCCTGGTTGGCGGTGTTGAGGGAACCGCCGGCGGCCAGGAAGGCCACGATGATGGCGATGGAGATGATGACGATGGGGGCGGCGGTGGACTTCATGCCCAGGGACAAACCGCCGATGATGGTGGTGGCAGAGCCGGTCTCGGTGGCGTCGGCCAGCTCCTGGGTGGGCTTATAAGTATCGGAGGTATAGACCTCGGTGAAGTAGCCGATGGCGCAGCCGGCGATGAGGCCCGCCAGAATGGCGAAGTAGGGGCCCCAGGTGCCCATCAGGAAGTAGGGGATGGGGGCGGCAATGATGGCGGCCAGCAAAGCGGCGGAGTAGGTGCCCTTCCGCAGGGTCTTCAGCAGGGTGAGCTGGTCGGCATGCTCCTCGGTGCGGATGAGGAAGGAGCCCAGCAGGGAGCACAGCACGCCCACCACGGCCACAGCCAAAGGCAGCAGCATGGCGTTCCAGGCCATGCCGTCCGCAGCGAAGGCGGAGGCGCCCAGGGCGAAGGTGGCCAGAATGGAGCCCACGTAGGACTCATAGAGGTCGGCGCCCATGCCGGCCACGTCACCCACGTTGTCGCCCACGTTGTCGGCGATGGTAGCGGGGTTCCGGGGATCATCCTCGGGGATGCCGGCCTCCACCTTGCCCACCAGGTCGGCGCCCACGTCGGCGGCCTTGGTGAAGATGCCGCCGCCCACACGGGCGAAGAGGGCCATAAAGGAGGCGCCCATGCCGAACATGACCATGGTCTGGGCGATCTGGGGGGCGTCATAGCCGGCGGCGTACTTCAGGATGTGGAACCAGACAGTGACGTCCAGCAGGCCCAGGCCCACCACGGTGAAGCCCATGACGGTGCCGGAGGAGAAGGCCACGTTGAGGCCCCGGTTCAGGCTCTCATGGGCGGCGTTGGCGGTACGGGCGTTGGAGTTAGTGGCGATCTTCATCCCGATAAAGCCGCTGAGGGCGGAGTAAATGCCGCCGGTCAGGAAGGCAAAGGGGATGAACCAGTTGTCCAGCTTCCCGGTGGCGGCCAAGGCCAGCAGGATGACGAAGACCACGGCGAAGATCTTCACCACGGTGGAATACTGGCGCTTGAGGTAGGCGTTGGCCCCCTGCCGGATGGAGGAGGCGATCTTTTGCATGGTCTCGTTGCCCTCAGAGAATTTCATGACCTTGTTGCGTTGGACGACGGCGAAGACCAGGGCCACCACGGCCCCGATAAACCCGATCCAAAACAGGCTTTCGATTTGCACTTTCTATCCATCTCCTTTTGCCGGAGCCTTCATCGGCCTCCGGACAGTTTCTATTATTTTACCAATTTGAACTGCCCATTTCAAGCGATAGTTTCGCTCTTTGGGCAATTCTAGGGGGAAAGTTTCAAAATTTGACGGATTGCCCAAAGGCTGGCAGCCATACTTTGGGCATCCATGTGCATTTTGATGCCGGGAACTCTTGCCAAAAAGCCGGCGGCAGGCTATAATAAAAATCATAGAGGTGATAGATATGCAAAAGCACGAGCTACAATTTCATATTCAATGTAAAGAAGGGGACGTGGGCCGTTACTGCATCCTGCCCGGGGACCCCGGCCGGTGCGAAAAGATCGCCGCCTATTTTGACGATCCCGTAAAGGTCCAGCAGAACCGGGAGTACGTGGTCTACACCGGCACCCTCCTGGGGGAGAAGGTCAGCGTCTGCTCCACCGGCATCGGCGGCCCCTCCGCCGTCATCGCCATGGAGGAGCTCCACGCCATCGGGGCGGACACCTTCGTCCGGGTGGGCACCTGCGGTGGGATCAACCTGAAGGTCCAGTCCGACGACGTGGTCATCGCCACCGGGGCCATCCGCCACGAGGGGGCCAGCCGGGAGTACGCCCCCATCGAGTTCCCAGCGGTGAGCGACTATGTGGTCCAGGCGGCCCTGGTCCAGGCGGCCAAGAACCTGGGCAAGCCCTGGCACGCCGGGGTGGTCCAGTGCAAGGATTCCTTCTACGGCCAGCACGACCCCGCCCGCATGCCGGTGAGCTACGAACTGCTCAACAAGTGGGAGGCCTGGAAGCGCCTGGGGGTGCTGGCCTCCGAGATGGAGTCCGCCGCCCTCTTCTGCTGCGCCGCCGCCCTGGGAGTCCGCTGCGGCTCCTGCTTCCACGTGGTGTGGAACCAGGAGCGGGAAAAGGCGGGCCTGGACCAAAAGGAGAGCCACGACCTCCAGGCCGCTATCGAGGTAGGCGTGGAGGCCCTGAAACTGCTGATCCAGGAGGACAGGAAGGGGTAACAGCCAAAGAAAGGGATAAAAAGCAACTGATTTATTTCAAAGTAAGTTGCGTTCCGCAGTGCCGTCCATTATATTATAATAGAGTACAGCAATATTGCCTTGCTTCCCACAGGTGCCATCATTTTTTCGGAAGATCCTTCAAAAAACGACAAAGGAATGGGCTTCCATTGCTGTGGCATACGGCGGAGGACCTGGGGCTGGACAAAAAGCAACCGCTGCCTGCGATATTTTGAATGACAGGCAGAAATCAAGGGCCTTCTGGCGGCCCAAGAGGAAGAGGCAGACCCCCATTGCAGGAAAACAAAAACGCCCCTGCGTCCATGGACGCAGGGGCGTTTTTCGCCCAAAGGGAGCTGGCCCGCGCTCCGGCCGGATAGGACCCGGGACACACTATGATAGCCCCAATTCCCCGGCCACCTCCCCAAGGGTCTTCGCTGACCGTCGGAAGGCTTCGCGCTCCTTCTCGTCCAGCTCGATCTCCAGCGCCTTCTCCGCCCCGTCCCGGCCCACCACCGTGGGGACGCTCATGCAAAGGTCGTCCACGCCATAAAGCCCCTGGAGGTTGGTGGAGACGGGCAGCACCGAGTGCTCATCCCGGACGATGCACTGGGCGATCCGGGCCACTGCCGCGGCGATGCCGTAGTAGGTGGCCCCCTTTTTTTCAATGATCTCATAGGCCGAGTCCCGCACATCCCTGTAGATGCGCTCCATCATCTCCAGGTGCCGCTCCTGGCCGCAGAGGGCGCAGAAATGGTCCAGGTCCACCCCGGACACATTGGCCCCGCTCCAAACCGCCAGCTCGCTGTCCCCGTGCTCGCCGATGACCACGGCGTGGACGCTGCGGCTGTCCACCCGCAAATGCTGGCCCAGCAGATACTTGAGCCGGGCAGTGTCCAGCACGGTGCCCGAGCCTATGACCTGCTTGGGGGGCAGCCCCGAGAGTTTCTGGGCCGCCCAGGTCAGGATATCCACCGGGTTGGACACCACCAGCAGGATGGCCTCCCGGTTATACTTCACGATCTCGGGGACAATGGAGCGGAGGATGGCCACATTTTTCCGCACCAGCTCCAGCCGGGTCTCCCCCGGCTTCTGGTTTGCCCCGGCGGTGATGACGATGAGGGCGCAGCCGCTGAGGTCGGGATAGCCCCCGGCATAGACCTTCATGGGCCGGGAAAAGGGGACGCTGTGGGCCAGATCCATGGCCTCGCCTTCCGCCTTGGCCCGGTTCACGTCCAGCAGCACCAGCTCGGAGAAGATCCCCGTCTTCATCATGGCGAAGGCTGAGGAGGAGCCTACGAAGCCGCAGCCAATGACGGCGGCCTTTTGGATGTTCACCATAGGATAGATCCCCCTTGTGTCAGTTAAGATAAGACCAGTGTGCCCGCTGGGGCATAAAAATATTTGAAACTCCCTCTTGACAATGGGGGAAAAGAGTGTATACTAAGAACAGATAAAACATATGAGCAATTGTTCATATGATGAAAGGAGGGCCTTCCATGACGGAGAAGGGCCTGCAAGAGGCGGAGCGCTGCGAGCTGATCCACGTCCATGAGGACATCATAAAAAAAGTGGACCGGACCATGCCCGACGACGAGACCCTGTACGACCTGGCGGACCTGTTCCGCATCTTCGCCGACTCCACCCGGATCAAAATTTTGTATGTGCTCTTCGAGTCGGAGATGTGCGTGTGCGACATCGCCCAGTTGCTGGGCATGACCCAGTCGGCTATCTCCCACCAGCTCCGGTCTCTGAAGCAGTCCAAGCTGGTAAAGTACCGCCGGGAGGGGAAGACGGTGTTCTACTCCTTGGCTGACGACCATGTAGTGACCATTTTGGCCCAGGGGATGGAGCATATTGAAGAGTGAAGATAGAAGATAAGAGATAGGAGATATATTTGTTTTTGGAAGGGAGATCGCTATGAAAAAGAAGTTTCAATTGATCGATCTGGATTGTGCCAACTGCGCGGCTAAGATGGAGGACGCTGTCAATAAGATCGACGGCGTCACCGCCGCCACCGTCAGCTTTATCCAGCAGAAGATGACCATTGAGGCCGACGATGCCCGCTTTGACGAGATCATGGCCCAGGTGGTGAGGGTCTGCAAAAAGGTGGAGCCCGACTGCGAGATCGTCCTGAAATGAGCTCCTTCTGGGACCGGTGGGCCCGGTTCTACGACCTGGCGGAGCGGACCAACCGGAAGGTCAATTCCGCCGCCGCGGGGGCGGTGGCCGCCCTGGTGCCCCAGGGGGGGCGGGTGCTGGACTGCGCCGCGGGAACGGGGCTCTTCTCCCTGGCAGCCGCCCGGCGGGCGGCGTGGGTGCGGTGCACCGACCTGTCCCCGGCCATGTTAGCCCAGGCGGAGCGGAAGGCCCGGCGGGCGGGGCTGTCCAACCTGACCTTTGTCCAGGGGGACCTGACCGCCCTCCCCGACCCCGACGGCAGCTTTGATGTGGCGATCGCCGGAAATGTGCTCCACCTTCTCCCCGAGCCGTCCCAGGCGGTCCGGGAGCTGTGGCGGGGGACCGTCCCGGGCGGCCGGGTCATCTTGCCCACCTACCTCCAGGGGAGAGCGGGGGCGGCCTACGGGGAGCTCATTAAGATCTACCAGGGGGTGGGCTTCCACTATGAGCACGCCTTCACCCCCGAGACCTACCGGGCCTTTTTGGTGGGGCTGGAGCTGGGCCCTGTGACCCTACAGGTCATCCCAGGCCGGGTGCCTGAGGGTATCGGGGTGCTGGAAAAACCGTTCCCTTAAAACGGAAAGCCGGGACCGGTTTTGATGAAAGGAGGCCAAAGCTATGACCAAAAAGCAGAAAAAAACGTTATACCGTATCATTGCCGCCGCTGTACTGCTGGTGGCGGCGGTGCTGACTAAGGACAAACTGCCCATCCCGGAGCTGGTGGTGTTTTTAGTCCCATACTTCACCATCGGCTGGGACATTCTCTGGAAGGCCCTGCGGAACATCAAGAACGGCCAGGTCTTCGACGAGAACTTTCTCATGGCCCTGGCCACTGTAGGGGCCCTGGCCATCGGAGAATATCCCGAGGCGGTGTTCGTCATGCTCTTCTACCAGGTGGGAGAGCTGTTTCAGGCGGTGGCGGTGGGCAAGTCCCGCCAGTCCATCGCCGCCCTCATGGACATCCGTCCCGACAGCGCCAACGTGGAGCGAAATGGAACAGTGGAGACGGTGGACCCCGACGAGGTGGCGGTGGGGGAGACCATCGTCATCCGCCCCGGCGAGCGGGTGCCCATCGACGCCGTGGTGCTGGAGGGGACCTCCACCCTGAATACCGCCGCCCTCACCGGGGAGTCCCTGCCCCGGGATGTGGGGCCGGGGGACGACGTGGTCTCGGGCTGCGTCAACCTCTCGGGCCTTCTCCGGGCGCGCACCACCAAGGAGTTCGGGGATTCCACCGTGGCCAAGATCCTGGACCTGGTGGAAAACTCCTCCAGCAAAAAGGCGAAAACGGAGCAGTTCATTACCCGGTTTGCCAAGTATTACACCCCGGCGGTGGTCATCGGCGCGGTGCTGCTGGCCCTCCTGCCTCCCCTCATCACCGGGGAGGGCTGGACCCGCTGGTTCCGGCAGGCTCTGATCTTTCTGGTCATCTCCTGCCCCTGCGCCCTGGTGATCTCGGTGCCTCTGACCTTCTTCGGCGGCATCGGTGGAGCCTCCAAGGCAGGCATTCTGGTAAAGGGGAGCAACTATTTGGAGGCCCTGGCCCGGACCGAGGTGGTGGTCTTCGACAAGACGGGTACCCTGACCCAGGGGGTCTTCAATGTTACCGCCATCCACCCCCAGGAGTGCCCCCAGGCTCAGCTCATCGAGCTGGCCGCCCTGGCGGAGAGCTATTCCAATCATCCCATCGCCCGCTCCCTCCGGGACGCCTATGACAAAGAGGTAGACGAGAGCCGGGTCACCCATGTGGTGGAGTTGGCCGGCCGGGGCATGAAGGCGGACGTGGACGGCAGGACCGTCTATGTGGGCAACGACAAGCTGATGGAGGAGGTGGGGGTGGATTGGCACCCCTGCCACCAGGTGGGCACCACCGTCCACGTGGCCACCCAGGGAAATTACCTGGGCCACATCGTCATCTCCGACCAGGTGAAGCCCGACGCCGGGGAGGCAATTTCCGCCCTCAAGGCCGCAGGGGTCAAGAAGACCGTCATGCTCACCGGGGACGCCAAAGAGGTGGGGGCGGCGGTAGGGGAGCAATTGGGACTGGATGAGGTCCACGCCCAACTGCTCCCGGCCGACAAGGTGGCTCGGGTGGAGGAGCTGCTGGAGAAAAAGAGCCCCAAGGGGACCCTGGCCTTCGTAGGGGACGGCATCAACGATGCCCCGGTCCTCTCCCGCTCCGACGTGGGGGTGGCCATGGGGGCCCTGGGCAGCGACGCGGCCATCGAGGCCGCCGACGTGGTCCTTATGGACGACAAGCCCTCCAAACTGGCCCAGGCCATCCGCATCGCCCGCCGGACCCTGCGCATCGCCAACCAGAACATCGTCTTTGCCCTGGGGGTGAAGGGGATCTTCCTGGCCATGGGCGTGCTGGGCGTAGCCAACATGTGGGAGGCCACCTTTGCCGACGTAGGAGTCAGCGTGATCGCGATCCTGAACGCCACAAGGGCGCTGAAGGAAGGTTAAAAGAAAAAGAGGGGCCGCGCTGAGAAAAAGCAGCGCGGCCCCTTTTGGTTGACAAGGGACAAATAAAGGGGATCCTTTCGGTCATGAAAAAACGCACCTATTGTATATCGCTTCAAAAACGGCCAGCCCTGACGGGCTGGCCTCCGTTAATTTCTATCCATGGAATGGGAGCGGACGGAGCATGCCCTGCCCTGGTCCAGCGGGTATGTATTTCTAAGCGGAGCCCCGAAGTGCAAGGAAATCAAAGTGACCTTTCCGGATGGAAAAGAGGAGGTCATCCCGATCGCCGGATGGCCCTTCTCCTGATATGAGAAGTCATGAAAACAGCAGTTTTACCTATGAGTTCATAAAATAAGAAGCGGGTCCGCCCGTTCCTACAGGAACCACCCGGCCTTCGTAGGGGCGAGCACAGCTCGCCCCTACGGGGGAGGGTACAACGTGGTTTGTTGCTTACAGGTACCTCCTCCTTGGATAGAACACGCAAAGGCGGGGTTGAGGCAACGAAGTTTCTATAGTGTTCCATCCCACCAGCGAGCGGTGGAGCGAGCAGGCAAGAGGAAACACCTGATCGAAAAAATGCTCTGAGCCGGCAGGGATCTACCACATTGCCAGGAATGGCACGGATAAAAAGGGATAGCTTAGCAAATTTAGGCTTTCAAGACTTATCGTAAGAAGGACCACGAATAGCGATCCCCATACGTCCGGGGTAGGAATCCAAAGGGAGGGGGACCCTCCCTTTGGTCGGTAGGAGGAAGTCCAGAGGGAGGGCCATCGAAAGGCC
>CATJWI010000141.1 GCA_949744075.1 uncultured Eubacteriales bacterium
ATCGAAAGCCCCCCTCCCTGGTGGTTTTCTGGAGGGTCCGGGAGGGCTCTTTTGGCAGCAAAAGAGTCCTCCCGGGCTTCCCAGTTGCCAATGTAGAAATCAGGAGGGCTAAACGTGGTACCTCGTTCGCAAGAAAGGGGGACGGATTGCCACGGCCCCGTTGGGGCCTCGCAATGACGAATGAGGGGGCTTTCCCTGGGCGGGCGACCACAAGGGTCGCCCCTACGGGGTGTCGGCGCGGCCGAGGAGGTAGTCGGCGGAGACGTTGAAGTAGTCGCAAAGGAGATAGAGGCGGGCCATAGTGGTGGCCGTTTTTCCACTTTCCATGTCACTGATCTGCGTGGGGGTGACATCCAGCAAATTTGCGACATCAGCCTGGGTTATGCCGGGCCGCTGTTTTCTCAGAAGAAAAAGACGCTGACCAAATGTTTTTGGGTCAAACATAAAAACCTCCTTGACAAACTTAGAAATAAGCTATATAATTAACTTAGATTAAATCTATAAAAGGTGATTATATGGACTTTTTAGAAACTCTATTTTGGGACCTGCGGGAAAAAAGATTGCCGCTCACACAGGAGCTCGTGGAAAATGAACGGGTCACAAGCAGCCTGATGGAACAGGTGAAAGAGACAATGGGGGTGGCAATGGCGGACAAGGTGGACGGGATCTATGGTGAGCATGAGGACATAGCCTGCGACTATTTTTTCCGCTACGGCGTTCAGCTGGGCCTGGAGCTATTGGGCCTCCTGGTATAGCCGTTTCATTTCCAGGGCGTCGATCTCCTGGGTCCCGGCGCTTTCGCAGATGAAGGTGGGCGCCCAGTCCCGGCGGGCCACCGCTGCCATGAGGGGGGCCGGGTCGGGGCCGAAGCCGCCGTTGTCGGCAAAGGTCCGGTGGCATTTTTCCCCGCCCTTGGGGGTGAACTCGATTTGGGAGAAATGACTGTGGAAGAGGCTGGCCCGCTGGGACCCAAGGGCCGCCTCCATCTGATCCAGCATGGCCTCGCAGGCCGCAGCCCCGGTGAGTTCACCCAGGCTGCGGGCGTAGAGATGGCCAAAGTCCACACAGGGGATGAGCCGCTCGTCCAGTTGACATAATTCCAGGACCTCGGCCAAATCGCCCAGCTGGCCGAGCTTTCCCATGGTCTCGGGACACAGGGCGATGTGGGCGTAACCCTCACCCTCCCAAGCCTTCAATACCTCTTTCATGGAGACGATGGCGATGTCCAGGGCCTCCCGCCGGGTGCGCTTCATCAGGGCTCCGGTGTGGACTACCACCCGGGTGGCGCCCATCCAGTGGGCGGCCTGGCAGGCGGCCAGGATATAGCCAATGGTCTTCTTCAGGCTTTCGGGGTCCGGGTTGGCCAGGTTGATAAAGTAGGGGGCATGGAGGGACAGGGCGATGCCCGCGTCCCGGGCTGCGCCGCCCAGCTTCCGGGCGGACTCCTCTCCCACGTGGACGCCCTTGCCGCACTGGTATTCGTAGCAGTCCAACCCCAGGGAGGCAAGCCAGCGGGGGGCGTCGATGGAGGACTTGTAGGGAAAAGCGTCGGGGTTGCCGGCGGGGCCGAATTTGGGGGGCATGGAGGTCAGCTCCTTCGTGAAGAGAAAAGATATGGCGGACGGCGGGGGCAACTCCCCGCCCTACGGGGGTGGGGGAAAAACGCGCGCCTATGGGGTCAGGGGATGCGAGCCATAGCCGCCATGCGGAAGGGGGTCTCCAGGGCGTAGCGTACCCGACGGAAGGGGTTTTTGCCCCAGGCCATGGGCCGGACCAGGACGCTGGAGATCCCCGCCCGGTTGGCCCCCAAGATATCGGTGAAAATTTGGTCTCCCACCATAAGGGCCTCCCGCGCCGGGACTCCGGTCTGCTGGAGGGCGGCCTGAAAGCCCTTGACTCCCGGCTTGCCGGCGTGGCGGACGTAGGGGACGCCCAGGGCCGCGCAAAAATCGGGACAGCGGCGGCTCTTGCGGCTGTTGGAGACCACGAAGAGGGTGATGCCCAGGGCCTCCAGCTCCTCCTTCCAGGCCGTGAGGGCCGGGGAGGGGAGGGCCTCCTCATAAGGGGCCAGGGTGTTGTCCAGGTCGGCCAGAACCAGGCGAATGCCCTGGTCCTTCAACTGCTGAGGGATCAGCCAATAGATGCTTTCCGCCAGGTGGCGGGGGAGGAGGGAGAAGGCCAAGGGATCACCTCGTCTTTCGGACTTCTGTTTTCGTCTGCCGGCGCATAGGTTGGTAAAGCTGATTATATCACCTTTTGGTGCCTTTGGACAAGGGGGAAATGGAAGATGGAGCAGAGAGAACAGCTGATCATCGCGTCGCCGCCGGGGAGTATCACCGCCGCTGGGGGGTGGGGACTGCCCCTGGCCCACATGGCCTACCGGGTGGGGGGAGGGCCCCACCTTTTCCGAGCCAAGGCCCCGGTCACGCCCCAGGGCGGGCTGATGGTGGTGGACGACAGCGGCTTTTCCGGGGGAGGGGACCCGGAGGCCTTTTGCAACGAGGTGCTGCGGGAGTGCGCCGCCCGCAGGTTCACCGGGGTGATCTGCCGCTTTCGGCTCCGGCCCCAGGCGGTGCTGTCCGCCGCGGCCAAAGGGCTGGGGGAGGCCTGCCGGGACCGGGGGCTGGACTGTTACGTGTCGGAGGGCTACGGCGCTGCCACCCCCGAGGCCCGGGTATTGATCCCAACGGCCATCTCAGGGGGCTCCCTCCGGGGCAGGCTGGAGGAGGCGGGGGAGCGCTTCGGCCGGGACCGGCTGGCCCTCTGGGTGGACCGGGCCGCGGAGGATTTCCTGCTCCCCTCCCCCAATGGGGCGGGGGCCCCGCTGACGGCGGAGGAATTGGTCCGCCGCCGGGAGGAGCAGGGGGCGGAGGTGTTTTTCTCCGCCGAGCTCTGCGCCCATTACTTTACCTACATGACGGGGGAGAAGGCCCACTTCGTCCTCTTCGACGACGCCGGCAGCATCCGGAAAAAGCTCCGCCTGGCCCGGGAGCTGGGGATCAGCCGGGCCTTCCTGCCCTATGAGACCACTGCGGATCTGCTGGAGAGCCTGGTGGAGCGGTGAGGGGGACTCTGGTCAGGAAAAAAGCCCTGTGTCCAAAAAGACACAGGGCTTTTGGCGCGTCTTAGTAGAACTTTTTGCGGTTCTTCCGGGCGGCCTCAGACTTCTTGCGGCGCTTGACGCTGGGACTCTCGTAATGCTCGCGTTTACGGACCTCAGCCAGCACGCCCGACTTGGCGCAGCTGCGCTTGAAGCGCTTGAGTGCGTTTTCCAGGGACTCGCCCTCTTTTACGTGGATCTCCGACATTGACTTCCCCTCCCTCCGAAGCGGCGGAAACTCGTCCACCGCGAAAGGGCCACATAGCTATGGCTTTAACAGTAGTATTATATGTGATTTGCCCTCCGATGTCAAGGAACATTTTGAATCCCGGCAGCAGAATTTCCCAAAGCCCCGGAAACCAGGGGATGCAACTGCTGGTTGCGAAAATTCCAAGGGGCCTTGATGGACTTTTTTGGCGGGAAATGGTATCCTGATACCAGCAAAGGAGGACCGAAGAATGAGTTTGGGAGAAAATATCAACCGCCTGCGGACGGAGCGGGGGATGAATCAGGAGGAGCTGGCCGAGGCCCTGGCGGTGTCCCGGCAGTCCATCTCCAAATGGGAGACCGACGCCTCGGTGCCCGAACTGGAAAAACTAGTGAAGCTGGCCCGGCTGTTCGGGGTGACGCTGGACGAGCTGGTGAGCGGGAAGGGGCCGGAGGAAGAGGCGGAGCCCCAACAGGCAGTGGTGGAACGGCAGGGGGCGCCGGGGCACAGGACGGCGGCCATCGTGCTGCTATGCATGGCCTTTGCGGTGGCGCTGCTGTGCACCCTGATGGGCGGGCTGCTGGAGGGGCTGGTGCTGTGCCTGCCCTTCCTGGTGTGCGGGCTTGTCTGCCTTTGGGCAAAAAAGCATCCGGGGCTTTGGTGCGCCTGGGCCCTGGTTTTGATGGCCGACCTCTATCTCCGGTATGCCACCGGCCTGAGCTGGGCCATGGTGCGCTTTACCTTCCTGTGGGAGAAGTCCTGGAACTATACCCGGCTGGTCATTGCTTGGTGCCAGCTTCTCTGCGGCCTTGGGCTGCTGGCGGTCACGGTGGTGAAGCTGGGGAAGGGGCCGGCGGTGGCGTGGACGAAACGGAACAGGATGCTGCTGGCGGGGGGATGCGTCTTGTTTGTTCTGTTGTGTCTGCCTATCAGCGGGTGGCTCTTTCAAATTGGGGGGCAGGGGCTCAGCTTGGCCAGCTTGGTCACCTTTGTGAATTGGCTTCAGGATGTTTTGCGGCTGGCGCTTCTGGCGGGGGTGGGGTGCGCTGTGATACGGGGACGTGGGAGCGGGAGGGGAGGGTGAGGGAGCGGGGGGCGCATTGTGTTTTGGGGTGATTTTGACGTTCATGGAACCAGCTGGCCTTTGTAGGGGCGGATAGTATCCGCCCGGGGCGTGGAGGGAAGGAACAGCGCCCCTACATACAAGGGAAGGGTACAACGTGGTTTGTTGCTTACACGCACCTCCTCCTTGGACAGAACACGCAAAGGCGGAGTTGAGGCA
>CATJWI010000142.1 GCA_949744075.1 uncultured Eubacteriales bacterium
ATCACCACCGGGACGGCCTATACCCCCAACGGCACGGAGCTGTCCACGCCCTATTCCGGGAATAGACCCTATCGGGTGGTGGAGGAGGACACCAAGGTGAACGGCCGGGCGGTGAAGCTGGCGGCCTTCGTACTCACCGACGACAAGGGGGGAGGGTACACCTACTACCAGCTCCGGGACCTGGGCCGGGCACTGGGGTTCAACGTGGGCTGGTCGGCGGAGAAGGGGATGTTCATCGAGACGGACCGGTCCTATCACGAAAACGACTGACAGTTCCAGCGCAAGACCAATAGACCAAAAGAGAGAGCCGGGGCAAACGCCCCGGCTCTCGGTTTGACTTGCTATGAAAATTTACTTCTCCGCGGTCTCCGGCACATAGGCCCGGGAGAGGAAGCGGGAGAGCAGGGCGGCGATCTCCGCGCGGGTGGCGGTAGCGGCGGGGGCCAGGTAGTTATCCCCAACGCCCAGGATCAGCTCGTTGGTCACGGCCCAGCCCATGGCCTCCCGGGCGTAGCCGCTGACGGCTTCGGCATCCGGGAAGGGATCCAGGGGGGCGGGGACCTTCCACTCATAGCCCTTGAACTGGGCGTAGCGGTAGAGGATCAAGGCCATCTGCTCCCGGGTCACCGGGTCGTCGGGATGGTAGTTGCCGTCGTCACAGCCCACCACGATGCCGTTGGCGGCGGCCCAGGTGACTCCGTCGGTGTAGTACTGGCCGGGGGCCACGTCGGGGAAGGGAGTCCCGCTGGCGGCGGGGTTGTCCTCCAGACGGTGAAGGATGGTGGCGGCCATGCCCCGGGTCAGGGGGGTGTAGGGGGCGAAGTGGGTCTCGTCCACCCCGGTCATCATGCCCGTCTCATAGAGGGTGTAAACGGCGGTGTAGAACCAGTCCTCAGCGGCCACGTCCACGAAGGGCAGGGCGCCGGACAGGGGGATGTTTTCCTCTCCCAGCACCTCGGACACCGGGCGGTTGGGCCGGGCGGAGCCACCGGAGCTGGAGGGCTGGCGGATGAGCGTGATCTCGTCGCAGTCCCGGACCCGGAAGACGGGGACAGACACGTCGGAGCTGCCCTCGGGGTGCTTGTAGAGCAGGCCCACGGCGGAGACGGTCTGGCCCGCCCGGAGCCAGGAGGCGATGGTGTTCTCCCCGGCGGCGTTGGTGATGTACCCGTCAATGAAGATGGTGGCGGCCGTGCCGGAGCTGTCGGTGAGCTTGAACTGGCTCACCACTCCGTTGGCCTGGACGATGTCGCTGACCACGCCGGAGGTGGACAGCAGCTGGCCGCCGTAGGTGTCGTAATCCATGGCCTGGGCGGTGGTGAGGGTCTTGGGGGCCCGCTCCTGGGGCTCAGTGTCCAGCACCTCCAGGGTGATGATCTGGATCTCCCGGTCGCCCTGGTAGGCGTCGGTGTAGCCCAGGATGCGGACCTTGGTGCCCCGGGCAAGGCCGGTGGCGGAATAGGGGAAGGCGGTGGTGCCGCCGGTCTCGTCCTGGATGTAGATGGCGTCGAAGAAGGTGGTATTGGGATCGGTGGTGCCGTTAGTGACGTAGCCCTCCACCACAAAGATCTTATTCAGCTCGGCCTTCCGGGTGTCGGCGATGGGAGTGGGTTCCACGTCCTGACGGACGGCGGAGAGCATGTTCTCGAAGATGGTGCGGTTGGCGTAGGGCAGGTCCCAGATGTTGTCCAGCTCGGCCTTCACCTCGAAGTCGGAGAGGAACACGCCGCCGGCGGCGAAGACGGTGCCCTGGCCCACGGTCTCAACGGCAAGGAAAGTGACCTCACCCTTGGGAACGACGATCTTGTAGCCGTAAGCGTCGTCCGTCTCCACTTCATCGGTAGCGCCTACGCCGTCTTTATCGCTGTCTACGGAGTAAGTGGTCTCGGTACCGCTCACCAGCCAGGTCCCGTTGCCCGGGTCTATGGTACAGCCGGAATACTGGCTATAGGTCTGACCCTCCACGATCCCCTTGGTCCAGGGGGAGGACATGTTGAAGGTGACGGGGTACAGGCGATAGAGCTGGCCGCCGTTATTTTGGGTGTCATAGACTTCGTCGTCATTGACCTTCATGGTGGAGCCAATGGCGGCCAACAGCTTGTTAAGCTGGGCGGCGGCGTGATGGTCGGCGGAGGGAGCGCCCTTATCCTGATAGTCGGCCAGGCCGCAGACGGCCACCTTGCCGCCCTTCTGGACGTATTCGGCCACCATGGTGATAAAGCTTTCCTCAAAGAGTGTGGCGGAATAATCGCCTGCGTTGGCAGTGCCGGACTTGCGGGCCGGGGCGGAGATCACCAGCAGCTCGCAGTCCTCCAGCATCTCGGCGGTGATGGCGGTCTTCTCCACCACCAGCTCCACACCTACGCCAGCGGCGATGGTGGAGGCGTTATTCATGTTGCCGCCGTAGTAGCCGGTGACGTAGTCGTTGTAGTGGGTGCCGTCTACGATGACCCGCTTCACGATCTCCTTGGGCAGGACGGACAGCTCCAGGTTCTGGGTGTAGACCTTCTCCACCCCGTTCAGGACGCCCTTCACGGTGGCAGTGATGGTGACCATGCCGTCGGCGGTGAAGGTGTGGGTAAAGGTGGTGCTGGCGGTGCCCAGCTTGGGCACGCTGGTCACGTCGGTGGCCTCGTGGAGCACGTTGCCCTGGCTGTCGGTGAAGACGATGGAGGTGACTTCCAGAGGCTTCTTCTCGTTGTTATAGAGCTCTAGGGTGAAGCTCTGCTCCTGGCCGGTGACGGTGAGGTCGCTGGCGGCGGCGAGGGAGGTGACGCCCACGGCCTCCACCTTGCCCACCCACACCGGGGCGGTGACGGCGATGTCGCCGTCGGCCTGGGTGATCTTGATGTAGTAGTAGGAGTAGGTGGTGGGGACGTCCAGCTCCACAGTGGTGTCGCAGACGGCCTTGGTCTCGGAGAGGACCTTGCCGCCGTTGACGATGACCTGGACGGTGGCCTCCCCGGCGTCGCCGTTGCCGGAGACAGTGTCGGCGTCGCTGAGCTCCACCTTGATGCGGGCGGTGGGAACGCCGGCGTAGCTCTCCTTGTCCAGGATGGAGCCCATGATCTGGCCGTCGAAGGTGTAGTAGATGGACAGGTTCAGGTCCTCGGTGGCGTACATGCGGTAATTCCGCATGGCGTCGTAGATGGCCTCCTCGGTGAGCTCATCCACCAGCACCACGTCACGGCCGGTGTTGGAGTCGCCCCAGCCGCCCTTGTGGTTGTCCTGGTTGTTGGTGGGGGCTACGTGCCAGCCCTTGTCCAGGGCACGGGTGTACTCCTCATAGGAGGGGAAGTAGCCCGAAGAGCCGATGGCCCCCTCGCCGTTGCCCACCTCGATCATGGTGATGAGCTGGTCGATCTCCTCGTCATAGTGGGCGTAGTCGGAGAAGGTGCCGAAGGTGGTGCCCGGGTGGTTGAACTGGCTGATGGAGGTGGGCACCGTCTTCAGCTCGGCGTAGTAGTTCTGGAGGGCGGTGGAGTAGGTGCTGTAATCGCTCTGGGTCCGGGCCTGGTAGCCGGGGGTGTTGAAGGTATTGATGTGGCCCAGGCCGTTGGACCAGGTCATCTCGTAGCCGAAGATGCCCACAAAGGAGTCGTCGGTAGCGGCCTTGGCCAGGGCTTTGCCCTCGTTCCACTCCTGGCCGGTGGGAACATCGGCCAGGCGGCCGACGCTGCCGGCGTCATCGAAGGAGTTGGAGTGGTCGGTGACGGCCAGGAAGTCCAGGTTCCACTTCTCCTGGTCCAGACCCTTGGCGTGGGCGAAGGCCTCCTGGGCCGTGCCCGCGCCGTCGGAGTAGGAGGTGTGGGAGTGGAGCTGGCCGAAGTAGAGCGGGTAGCGGTCGGTGGCGCGCTCGGTGAAGATGCGCTCCACCACGGCGCTGTCGTTGAAGCCCTCCCGGGTGGCGTAGGCCCTGATGGTAGCCGAGCCGAAGCCCTTCTCCAGGACGATGGGCGTTTCGGGGTCATAGGCCTTGAACTCGGCAGAGCCCAGGGCATAGTAGATGGTGGCGTTGGGGGTGTTGCAGGAGAGGGTGACGGTCTTGGCCTGCTCCTCATCCTTGAAGATGATGCCGCCGCCGTTGGGGGTCATGCGGACGGCCTCCACGGTGCCCGCGGCGTAGGTGAAGATCCGCTTGACGCTGTTAGCCTTACCGTCAGCGGTAGCGTAGACCTCCAGGTTGGCGGGGAGGGCGGGCAGGACGGGCTTGGCAGTCGCGTCATAGGCCGCATAGGCCCCTTCGCCGTTGAAGCGGTAGTAGATAGTGGCGTCCCCGGTGGCGGAGGTCATGGTGAGCTCGGTGCCGCTGGGCTGGTCCTCCTCCTTGCCGTCGGGGTCTACGGATACGTAGCCGGTGATGGCGTCGCTGAGGATGGGGTGTCCGGAGAGGATGACGGAGTCGAGGCGGACATTGCCGCTGATGCTCTTATCACTGGCGCCGTCAGCGCGGACATTGCCGGGGGCAAAACGGATCAGCAGGCTTTGGGCATCCTCGGCGCCCGCGGGAACATCAAAGGTAAAGGTCAGATAATTGGAGGTCGCCTTGGAGGGCTGGACCACACCGTCGGTGATGGAACCGCTGCCGCTGACCGGATAGGTCACACCGCCGCTGCCATATCCGGTGTAAGCATAGGAATAGGAGCCGGAGGTAAAGTTCTGGAAGGTAGCTCCGTTGTCAGTGGAATACTGCAGTTGGAAGGAGCCGGGGGCGGCAGCGGTGACCCGCATCCGGAAGGACAGGGTCATATCGCCCCAGCCGGCGGTGGAGAGGGCCATCTGCATGTAGTCGCCCTCGGCGGCGCCGATGCTTTCGCCGCCCATATAGTAATTGTAGCCGCCGGTGTTGGTTTTGGTCTGCTGATAAGGTCTGCCGGGCTGGCCCTTGGCGACTATCGTAAAGACGGCGGAGGTGTCCTTCATGTCGCCCACAGTATAAAGGTCGCCGTAGACCTTTTCATTCTGCTCCTCGCCGTAGGGACCGCCGCCGCCCCAGGTGGCGATAGATTCCTCTACGTCGGGGTCCACAGCGTTGGTGGTCTTTACGTTTTGGAAGAACTGCATGGTGAAGATGGCCTTGTCGGCCTCTTTGTATCCATAGGTAGTGAAGTTGCCGCCGTAGACCTCGATGTGCTGATTGTAGTTGCCGTTATAGTTGGCCACGGTGCTACGGACCAGCCAGCCGTTATCGGTGGACTCCAAGGCCCACTTGGCGGCGGTGGCACTGTCAGCTTCCGCAAGAGTCAGGCTGTTGCCGGTGGCCCCGGTGTTCAGCACCTTGCCGTCGGGGGCGGTGAAGGTGTAGCTGCCGTCCTCATTGACGGAGGCGGTGAGCCACAGCTGGGAGCCGTCGGTGTAGAGCGCGTCGCCATTGAGGGTGGCGGCGGAGCCCTTTAAGCGGGTGCGGCTGGCCTCGGCGGTGAGGACCAGGCTGTCCTTGGGATAGTAGAGGACCACGCTGTCGCCATTCTCAGGCTTATAGAAGTCGGAGGGGGTGGGGCCGGGGTCCTCGCCGTTGGAGGTGACCACTACCTCGGCGGCGGTGGTGTTGCGCAGCTGGAGAGTCCCCTTATTGATGCCTACGGCACCAGTGATATCTACGATATTGCCCACCTTGACGCTCCAGCTGCCGTCCTCGTCCTTGTCAATGACGGCCTTGTAGAGCTGGATGGCCTTTTCGCCGTCGGAAAAGGTGATATTGGGGGAAGTATACTGTCCGTTGCCGTCGTATACCTCGGTGACCTTCAGGCCGGACAGCTTCACATAGGTGCAGATGTCGGCAGTGGTCAGGGCGGAGATAGAACTGACCTCTTTGGCGGTGAGGGTCATGCCCTCGGAGAGGGTATAGGTGCCGTTTTCCAACTGAGGCATGCCGTTATACTCGGTCCGGGAGCCCTTGCCGATAATGGTGTCGCCCACGGCAGGCTCGTCGGAGTATTTGGTGAGGCGGAGGCAGATGCCGCCAGTGGTATCCTGTACATAGACATTGTTGCCGTCCCGGAGGGTGACGACGCCCTTGATCTCACATTCAGTGCCCTTTTCAGCGGCAAGAGCGGCCGCGATGGTGGTCTCGGGCTCGGGGGGAACCACCGGGCCGGGGCCCGGGTCCTCGCCGCCGGCCTTGACAGTATAAGTGAGGGATAGGATATCACTTTCCTCAACATCGGGATCTTTGGAAACAGCCTTGATATAGAAGGTGTATTTTCCCTCTTCGGGGAATTCAATAAAGCTGTTCTCTAAAGTGGTCCAAGTTTCTCCATCTTCGCTTTTAAGGAAACTCACGTCTTTTGTTTCGCAAGTAAAATTGACCCTTGAGCCGGGCTCAAGGCTGATCCCGCTGGCGGGATCAGCAATGGGGGCAGCAACCTTGATGGGGGCGGGAGCGGGGGTTTCGCCCTCAGAGAGCTTCCAGAAACTGACCGACTGGCCGGAGATATTACCTGTAGTGTTTGTGTAACCGCGCCAGTCTGGTTTGTCGCGATATACGCCCAAATATCTCGTAGCGTTTTTTGAATCAGGGCCAGCCAAATATCCGCCTTCGAGTGCCCATGACATGGCAGAGGAAGTGGTATTGATTCGAATGCCATTGTTGGCTGCCGTTGTATAGAGATAATGTCCATCAGGATTTGTTATAAAATATCTGCCTTCGGCATCTGGGTCGACAGAAAAAGTCCAAATGTAGTCATCGGCATTCTTTACGGATAAAGTACCGTTGGTTATAGATGTGATGACGGCGCTTGGTGCGGTTGAGGACTTTGCGTTTGGCAAAATCCAAGAGGTTTCATTTTGATATGTCATGACAATTGCAACTTTATCTGTGGAGATGATCTCAGACAGTTCGACTTGCTCCCAAACTGCTGTCTCCTCCGCCGCCCACGCCATCGCCGGCAGCAGGGACAGGCACATGGCTACCGCCAATAGGGTGGCAAGCCATCTCTTGTGGGTCCTTTTTTTCATAGTTGGTTCCTCCTTCGCAGCTTAGACTGGTTTATAGGAACTGCCGTGGGGGGTCTCCCTTGCGCCCACAGGGGGGATGTGCTATAATCAGACACAAAGAAAACTTCTGCGTTCAGTTTAGCATAAAACTTGAAAAATTACAATGTGTAATCTGCCGAAAAATGTGACATATGGCAAAACCTGCCGGCAAAAAAGAGGGGATTTTATGGAAACCAACCAAAAGATGGGACCTTTGCCCAGGGGGGACTGGAGGCTCTGGGGGGGAGTGCTTTTGGCCTCCCTGGTCCTGTTTTTCGCCCTGTTTTTTTACGCCCGGGCGGGGCGGAGTACTTATGACGAAGGGGTGGGCATTTCCTATGAGACCGCCCGGGTGCTCTCCGTCCTCTCCGACGACACGGAGCCGGACCCGGAGGTGGAGAACGTTCGCCGGGGGTCCCAGGAGCTGCGCCTGGAGCTGCTGTCCGGGCGGCACAAGGGGGATGTGGCCCAGGTCACCAACTACCTCAGCGCTTTTTACAATGTGTATGTCAAAGCGGGGGACAAGGTGGCTGTTTCGGTAAACACCCTGGCCACCGGGGAGTACAGCGTCAGTGTCTACAACTACTCCCGGGACCTCTGGATCTGGGCCTTTATGGCCCTGTTCGCCCTGGTGCTCCTGGCTGTGGGCGGCAGGCAGGGGCTCCGGGCCCTGCTTGGGCTGGGCATCACGGTGCTCTGCGTCATCTTTCTGCTGGTGCCCCTGCTGGTCCAACGGGGCTGGCCGCCTATCCCCACCACCCTGGCCATGGTGGCCTATACCACCTTCGTTACCTTCGTGCTGCTGGGGGGCGTTCAGGTGAAGACCATGGTGGCTGCCTTGGGCAGCTTCGGGGGCGTGATGTTGGCCGGGCTGCTGGCCTGGGGGGCCTGTAAGGTGGTCCACATCTCGGGGATGAACATGGACGAGGCCGAGTCCCTGCTGCTTACCGCTGTGGACAACGGGCTGAAGATCAAGGGGCTCTACATCTGCGGCATCCTCATTGCCGCCGAGGGGGCGGTGATGGACATCGCCATGAGCATCGCCTCGGCGGTGGACGAGCTCCACCGGGTGGACCCGGCCCTGACGGCCCGGGAGCTGTTCCGTTCCGGGATGAACATCGGCCGGGACGCCATGGGCACTATGGCAAATACCCTGGTGCTGGCCTTTGCGGGCACCTCCCTCAATATGATGATTTTTATCTATGCCTACGACGTGAGCTATACCCAGCTGCTGAACACCGACTTTATGGCCATCGAGGTGATCCGCAGTCTGTCGGCCAGCATCGGTATCGTGCTGACGGTGCCGCTGGTGGCCGCCATCAGTGCATGGCTGCTGGCAGGGCGGGGAAAAGGGAAGCGCTAAAATTGAATGACGCGGTGAAGAAGCTCCTGGAGGAGCAAATGTGGTATCTGGCGACCTATGCCGAGGAGCCCAATGCAGTGCCGGTGCTCTTCAGGGAGGCGGCGGGGGACGGGCCGCTATGTGACCGAGGGGCCCAAGAAGTTCAAGCGGGCGGTGGAGACCGCCTTCCAGGACGGGGCTACCGCCAAGGGGCCCTCATCATCACCCCGGAGCGGGTCATCGTGACCACCCCGGGGGCGGACAACAAGAAAGTGCTTTGAGGAGCAGGCGGCGGCCGGGGAGACCCGACCGCCGTGTCTTTTTTTGGAAAAAGCGGGGGGACCTGCATTTATTGTGCCAAAAGGAGAGCGGAAATGTGAAAGATCGCGTCCTTAAGGACTTTCTGCCTTTTTGAACAATTTCGGGAGGCGTATTTCATTAATACTGCTCAAAAACAATTTGTTGACAGAACTATTTCTTGGAGATATAATAAAGACAGAAGATAAGGTCCAATTGTTGTCCCAGGCGGAAAGCCTATTTCTTCACAATATTTTAGAAAGGTAGGAATGTATCATGATCGACTTCACTCTCGACGCTGAGCACCAGGAACTGAAGGAAATGTACCAAAAGTTTGCCGAGGAGCGCGTTAAGCCCCTGGCCCGCGACATGGACGAGAAGGAGGAGTTCGATAAGGGCCTGCTGAAGGAGATGCAGGAGATGGGCCTGTTTGGCATCCCCTTCTCCGAGAACTACGGCGGTCAGGGCTCTGACATCCTGTCCTACGTTCTGGCTATGGAGGAGATGTCCAAGGTGGACGCCTCCACTGGTATTACCATGTCCGTCCACACCTCTCTGTGCTGCTCCAGCATCAACGAGTTCGGCACTGAGGAGCAGAAGCAGGAGTGGCTGCGGCCCCTGGTGGACGGCAGCAAGATCGGCTGCTTCGGCCTGACCGAGCCCGGCGCCGGCTCCGACGTGGCCAGCGCCCGCACCGTGGCCGAGAAGGTGGGCGACGAGTACATCATCAACGGTGAGAAGATCTTCACTACCAACTCTGGCTTCGCTGACACCTTCCTGGTCTTCGCTCTGACCAACAAGGAAGCTGGCGCCGCCAAGGGCATGTCCGCCTTCCTGGTGGACCGGAACACCCCGGGCATTACTGTCAGCCCTGACATCCCCCGGATGGGCATCCGCGGCGCCTCCAACGCCGGCGTTTCCTATGTCGACGTGCACGTGCCCGCCAAGAACCTGCTGGGCGGCGAGGCCGGCGAGGGCAAGGGCTTTAAGATCGCCATGAAGGCTCTGGACGGCGGCCGTATCGGCATCGCTGCTCAGTCCGTTGGTATCGCCCAGGGCGCCATCAACGAGGCCATCAAGTACGACAAGGAGCGCGTGCAGTTCGGCAAGACCATCGCCTCCTTCCAGAACACCCAGTTCAAGCTGGCTGAGATGCAGACCAAGATCGACGCCGCCCGTCTGATGACCTGGCGCGCCGCCGTGGCCAAGGACAAGGGCGAGGCCTACAACGTCTACGCCGCCATGGCCAAGCTGATGGCCTCCGAGGTCGCCAACGAGGTCACCCGCGGCTGCGTGCAGCTGCTGGGCGGCTACGGCTACGCCCGCGAGTACACCGTGGAGCGTTATATGCGTGACGCCAAGATCACCGAGATCTACGAGGGCACTTCCGAGGTCATGAAGATGGTCATTTCCGGCTCCATGAACCTGAAGTAAGATCCAGTATCATACATTGCCATAAACATATCGCGGGGTGGACGGGAACGCCCACCCCGCGCGTGTGTCTATGAAAATGAACTCGGCATTTTAAACTTGACAGATCAAGACGGATATAGTAAAATTTATCCGCTTATCAAAGTGAGATCGACGAAAGGACAGCCTGCCGTTTGGAAAGCGGCAGACTGGATAATATCAATAAGGAGGAAAAGAAATGAACATTCTGGTCTGCGTGAAGCAGGTGCCGGACACGACGGAGATCAAGATCGATCCGGTGAAGAACACGCTGATCCGTGAC
>CATJWI010000143.1 GCA_949744075.1 uncultured Eubacteriales bacterium
ATGGTAACCGCCTGCCGCAATCATGGTAGCTCCGGAGATATACCGCTGATCCGGCGTAGCTCCGCTTGCATTGTAAACCACCTGGCTGGGGTAGGTTCGACCCATATTCAGATTTTTGTAAGGATTGGGCTCTTGGTTGCCGGTGCCCAACTGGGCCCGGCTGTTGTCGCCCCAGCTGTACACATAGCCGTCACTCCGGCCCAGCAGAGCCATGGAGTGATAGCCGCCCGCCGCCAGGGCGGTGGCGCCCGCCAGGTAGATGGCGCCCTCATTGAACATAGTGCTGTCGCCGGCCACCACCTGCCGGGGCACATTGGAGGTGGCTACATCTGTGGCATCTGCATTGAGGCCCAGCTGCCCCTTGCTGTTATCGCCCCAGGCGTAGACGCTGCCATCGGCAGTCCGGGCCAACACGTGGCGGTAGCCTACCGAGATCTCCTCGATCAGGTTCAGCCGCTTCACAAGGCCGTCCAGTCCCTTTACGGGAGTGGGATAAGTTGTGTAGGGAACTTCTTCGGGAGTAAAGCCAATACCCAGCTGGCCATAGGTGTTATCGCCCCAAGCCCAGACGCTACCGTCGGACTTCAGCGCGATCACAAAGCCTTCGCCCACGCCCAGTGCAGGAACGGTAAAGTTGTTGGCGTCCTTGATCTCCACATCGAAGCCGCCAGAATATTGATCTTCAACGAGGTCCTCCGCCGCGTCGAAGCGCGTGCTTCCGTAACGGTTTTCTATCTCGGGCCCACCGGGGATCAGCAGAGCGTTATTGATGCCTGTAGTCTGATCCACATCCGGCTCCCGGGTGTCCTTCAATCCCAGGTAGGCGGAGTCCTCGTCCTCTGCTACCTTATAGTTAATATCTACACCCTCCGGGGTAGGCACCGCCCGGTCCCGCTCCACGATATTGAAGCCCACGTCGTAGAACCGGCGGATGCCCTCTTTGAACACCACCGCCTCCTGGCGGTCGGTGAGGGAGAGAATACCCATAAACAGGTTCACCGGCAGGTTGGCCACATTGTCGGCCAGAAGCGCGTCACCGGGGTCGCCCTCCCGGGGTACACTGTTGGGCTGCTCAGCATAACGGCCGGTCAAAATCTTACCGTTGTCCTCGCCGGTATCGGGGTCCACGTCAGAGGTATAAACCCAAATCTTGTTGAAAATCAGCCGCTTATTGACCGGCTCGCCCACCCGCACAGGCAGATGCACCTGGATCACATGGGCGGTAGAGTCAGGGTTCATTTCCGCCAACGCCAGTTCAGCACCCAACTGGTCCAACTGGTTATAACCGGTGGCCATAACCGTTCCGTTGATCTCGCCGTCCTCAGTGCCGTCGTACATCCAATACACCGTGTAGCTGCGCCCGGCTGTGATTCCGGCCACGTCCACCACCGGATCCACGATCCGGTTGTTGTTCTCGTCCAGTTCCTCCGAAGCATGGAGCAGCAAAGGCACCGGGGTAGGCTGCTGGGCACTGTAGATGCCGGTGATATCGCTCTGCGCCAAGGCGCCGAAGGCGTCGTAGCCCCAGCCGTAGGCGTAGTACTTATAATTCTGTTTCACCACCGGCTCTTCGAGCTCCTCCTCCAACGGATTCAAAGCCATCTCCAGCTGATTGGCACCGTCCAGCATCGAACCAGCCTCAGGAGCCAGGACGGGACCAAGTTCAGGTTCGTCGTTCCCGGGATGCTCTTCCACAACATCCTTCTTTTCGTCCTCGTCCTCCGCCGGCTTCTGCTCCTCCTCACCCTTCTCCTCCGTCTGGAAGTCGTCAGGCTTGTCGGTGGTCTCCATTTTGTCTTCGCCCGCGGTCTCATCGGAAGTGTCAGCAGGGTCCTTGCTCTCGGTTTCCGGGATCTCATCAGAGGAGTCCTTCTCGCTGTCTACGTTCGTGGTCACATCTGTAGTCGTTTCTTCAGAATCCTTCTCGCTCTTAGTGTCTACGTCCGCCGTCTTTTCTTCTTTTTCCTCTTCAGAGATCAACTGCCGCAGGGTCTGCTCTTCCGCCTCGGAAAGACTCCTGGTCCCATTGTCCAGGTTGCTCAGAGCCGCCCGGCTCACCGTCCGCTCCTGGACCTGTTGGTTCTCGCCACCCTCTGTCAGGGCAGCCGCTTCTGGCTCGTCCGCAAGCTGGTTTTCACTCGCTGCCTGCTCTTGGTTATTGGTCTCTTTTTCGTTGCTGTTCGTTTCCTCGGTCTCAGGCTTGCTTTCGCTGTCGTTCTCATCTTCCGGTTCGGTCTTTTCCGTGCTTTCGGTCTCGCCGTCGGTCTGATCTGTGCTTTCGTTGTCGCTCTTGTCTTCGTTGTCTGCTTGGTCTTTGTCCTCGTCGTCTGTCTGGTCCTTGTTTTCGTTGTCCGCTTGATCTTCGTTCTCGCTGTCTGCTTGGTCGTTGTTTTCGGTCTCAGGTTTATCTTCACTTTCGGTCTTATCTTCCTGATCCGGAAGCTCTGTGTCCTCACCGGCGTTTTCGGCGCCCTCCGGATCCTCTTCCTCTATGTTATCTTCCGCTTCCGGAGGCAGGAGCAACTCCTCTTCCGGCAGCACGGCCGACATGACCTCCGCATCGGGCTCCACGGCCTTTCGGACGATGGCCAGCGTATGCTCAGCGCCCGCGCTGACGCTGACCGGCCGCAGGCCGGTCTCACTGAAGGGCACCTCATTGGGCAGGGTGATAACCTTGCTGTCGCTGAGGTTGCCTACCTCGCCATATTCGTTCCGGCCCCAGCCCCAGACCTTTGTGTCTCCGGTCAAGGACCCGGGAACCTGGCTTCCATCCCCATTGATCACGGCGCTCAGAGCCACCACATGACCATTGCCTCGGTCTCCCGCTTCATTGGTATTGCCCCAGGCGGAGATACCCACGACGCCATCAAAGCTCATGGTTACACTTGTAGCCTGGTAGCCCATGCTGTTGGTGATCTGAGTCGCATAATTCCGGTTCTGAACAGCAGTAGCGGCGGCATAGATGCCCAACTGGCCCAGGCGGTTATCGCCCCAGGTCCAGACATGTCCGTCCACCGTCAGGGCCACAGAGAAGTCCGAGCCCGCGGAGATCGCCACCACATTTCTCAAAACACTGGTGCCATCCAGATTTGTCATGACCGGGGTAGGCCGGCTTAGATAAGTAAAGGTGGGAGTTGTGCTGGACTCTGCCAAAGTCACCGCGTCGCTCTGTCCCAGCTGGCCGTTGTCCGCCCGTCCCCAGGCGTAGACTGTGCCATCTGCGGCCAGAGCTAAAGAATGGGTCGTACCGGCGGAAATGGCCACGATATTGCACAGCTTCCCATCTGCATCGCTGTTCTGGCCGCCGTCTGCCGGGCCCTGAACCAAAGAGGGCTCCGCAGAGTTGTTGCCTATAACATCGCTAACGCCCAATTGACCATAGGCATTCCGGCCCCACGCATAAACATTGCCGTTCTCCGTCAGGGCCAAAGAGAAATCGTCACCTGCGGCCACCGAGACAATACCACTCAGCAGGGTATTGATGCCGTTTTCTCCTCTAATATAAATGGGCTGCGGCGTACCCGCCGTACTGCTGAACTGACTGCCCAGAGCGCCGTTTCTTCCGTCGCCCCAGCCATAGACCGTGCCATCGCTCATCAGGGCCAAAGAGTGATATTGCCCGGCCGACACCATAGGCACCGCCCGCTTCACATCCGGCTCCTCATCATTGCTGCTGCTCAACGTGTAGATACCACGGACCTCCAGCTCAGCAGTGGCAAAGACCACCTGACCCATTCCGTTGAGGCCGCTGGCATAGACCATGGTCCGGCCCTCCGCCTTCATGGTAAGGAAACCGGTCTCAGGCGTATACTCCGCGATCCGCTCATCCAGGATCGCGATGGACTGGGGCGCACCCACGCCGCCGGCGTCAGTGAAGAGCTGCTGCAGCACTTGGGCTACATTATAGGTCTCTGCTGTGATAGTACCGTCGTTGTTCTTCCTCTTCACAAAGCTGCGGATATGATGGACCCGGCCATTGGGACCCTGGTCCCGGCCGTTGAAGGTACTGCGGATATCATCCTTTTGCTCCTCCATGGTGGGGACATGTTCCTCGTCCTCGCTCTGGGGCTGGTTTTCGTCTTCCTCATTGTCCAGAGTGTTGGCCTGCTCCTCAGAGGGAAAGTAATAGCTGACACCATAAGTAATGATACTTTCATTGCTGCGCATGTAGACACTAAAGAGAGCATGAGGCATATCCCCAAACATCTCGTCGATCCCCGCCAGGGGATCATCGCCCTCTTCCTCGCTGTCCGCATCCGCGTCGTCGGCATTTGTAGTCTCTTCAGGTTCAGGCGTTTCCTCCGGCTCGGCGCTCTCCTCCGGTTCGGTGCTTTCCTCCGGTTCGGTGCTTTCCTCCGGCTGAACGCTCTCTTCCGGCTCAGTGCTTTCTTCCAGATCCTCTTCTTCCGCGGGGCCCGCCGCCATAGGTACATCGTTATCGTCGATCACTTCGCCGCTCTCTTGGGGCGCTTCAGTGTCTTCTTTTTCATCACTCTGCTCCGGGGCAGGAGCAGTCTCTTTTTCTGTCTGCTCCTCTGGCGCCGGAGTCTGCTCCTTGTTTTCGCCGCTCTGCTCAGACTCGGTCGGAGCCGCAGGCTTCTGCACTTCGCCGGAACCATTTCCACCCAGCAGGTTAAAGCCAGAGTCCACAGCTGTAGACTGGTTTGCTTCATTTCCGCTGCCGGGCTGACTCAAAATATCCCCCAGGTCCGCATCAGCACCATCGTCGCCACTGCCGACGATCAGGCCCTCCGCCCTGGCCCGCTCCTCAAAGGGAGTCAGATCATAGGGACAGTTGGCCTGTGTCAGACCGCCCTCAATAAAGAGGTCCCAAAGGAAGTCCTGGACCTCCTGGGGCTCCGAAGCGATATCCCGGCTTCCCGCAGCCACCGTGCTGGTATCCCCCGCCTGGCTCAGCGCCTGATCAAAGGCGTCTTCGCCGGTCAGCTGGGTCAAACCGTTGTTGGCAGCCGGGGTCGTAGGCCGCGGTCCGATCCAGGTGATCTTGGCCCGGCAGGCGATCATAGGCGCGCTGTCCTCCGTCGCCTCATAGATGGTCCAGCTCACCGGCTCAATGACCAGACTATCGCTGTAGTCTCTATCCTCCAGTGCGGCTTCCCAAACGAACTGGTTCCTGATGTCCAGCTTGGCCTCCGCCTGCTTCCGATGGGCCAGGCGCTCTCCTTCACTCAGAGAATCAATGTATTCTCTTTGCTGCCAGGTCAGATATTCCGCCTTGTTCAGATCCAGCGAAGCCGGGAAGAAGGCCGCATACTCGTCCAGGTCCAGGCCCAGGTATTGGATGTCGGTCATGTAGGCCGTAACTTCATTCTCTTCTATTCCCTGGCCAAAGCCAATATAATCTTTGTCCAGCATCAAGGGCATAGCAATGCCGGCCCCCTCCGAATTCCACTTAGAGGCGGCCTGCTCTATGCCCTTCTGTCCCCCGTCCTTGCCCACATGTTCAGCGGAAACGGCTCTCGCACTGCTGAAACCAGTAAACAGAGACAGAGACATGGAGGCGGTCAATATGCCCGAGATAATTCTTTTACCGTAGGGGATCTGCTGTGACATTCAATTCTTCACTTCACTTTGTCTCTTGGATTTCCCGGTACAAGAAAATGGGCGCAATGATACACCTTGTCATTCTTAGTAACCATTATGCCATTAGTTAACGTAAAAATCAAGAGGTAAAGAAAATTTTTTTGTCGAATTTTTTCGTTAATTTGCAACGGTTTGGAGAGTTTAAGATATATTCAAAACCTTTCAAATAAAAAAGCCTTGTTTTCCACTATCTTTACACAAAATTTTCCCCATTTTTGAGAAAATTTTTCTTTACTTCTCTCCCACCGCTTTGCCTCATTTTTTTGTTTTTTATGCTGTTACTTTTCCTTTTATGTTCTGTCAACCGGTTTTATGCTCTCTCAGTTCCTTCGACACTCTATGTTGTGGTTTTTCCCCTATAGTATATAAAGCAGGGCCCGGAAAGAGAACTTCCCAGGCCCTACCTTTATATTATATCAATTTCAATCTTCCACCACACTTACAGCGGTATCTTTCCGGATACCTTGTCAGGGGGGAGGCCCGGTAGCGTCGGTACTCCGCCCCACAGCTTTGGCAGCGCAACAGATATTTGCAAGGGTTGGTCTCCTTCACTCCCAATTTTTCCGCTGTAGAGGCGCGGCTAATGTTGTAGCCATAGGCTTGATTCATCCTCTCCGCATAGCCACGCCAACGTTTTCCGTGATTTCGGCAGCCATAGCAGGTGTGGATCACCTCATGAGCCAGGGTCTCCCGGCAACTTTGCTCCGGTCCCTCGGCCACACGGTCCGCCACCTCAATGATACATTTATCGCCAACATATTTACAGCATCCAAACCGGGTCACTGCCCGGCGGTTCACCACCACGCGGGGTTCAATCTTAGCGGAAATGGGGATCCCCAGCTGTCGGGCCTGGGTCATCACCTCTTTCAGCAGAGCGTCGCAGTCATTCACAGGGTGACCACCTTAGAACGGCGCCCCATCTCTCGGACAATATCCTCCATGTCTACAGCTGTCCCCAAACCCTGCTTGCCCGTCAGGCCGGCGGTGGCCAAGCTCTCGGCAGATACCAACAGCTTTGCGCCGCTATCGACTAATGCCGCCAGTTCCTGAGAAGTCACGAACAGCTTTACTCCATTGTGGAGTAGCACCACCAGATCGGGCTTGTCTACACTTTTCGTCAAGGCCGCCAGATAGTCCCGCATCAGCTTCATCCCCAGCTCATCTCCGCCGCCCAGCCCTTCCTGGGTCAGCACCAGGGCCCAGCCCTCCACCGGGCCGATCTCCTTTTGATTGGCTACCTTCTCCAACACCGGAGTCGCATCCTCCCCATCCAACAGCAGGAGAAAATTTCCCTCGCCGCCACTGATAGCGGCTGCGTACCCCAGGCCGTCGGCCAGGTCCTTTATCCGGCAGGCCGCCGCCAGGGTGTCCACCCGGACCAGAAGGTCCAGCTCTCCCTCCTCCATGACCCTTTTGGCCGCTTCCACCGCCTCATTGTCCGGAATACCCTTCACATTGACTTCCTTCATCTTTTACCTCTCCTTCTGCGCCTGGATGCGCTCATTCAGATCCGTGAGATAGACCCAGCGCTCCATCTTTGCCTCCAGCTGTTTCTCCAGCTCCTCCTGCTGGGCCTGCAATTTCTCCAGGGCCATATAGTCGCTGGCCTGCCACTCCTGCTTCTCCACTACCTTGGCCAACTCCGCCTCCAAGGCGGCAATGTCCTCTTCAACGGTTTCAAACTCCCGTTGCTCCTGGTAGCTGAACTTTAGCTTCCGGGTCCCTTTCGGCTTCTCTTTTTTTGGTATGTTTACATTCGTAGTCTCTTGTGCCTCAACCGTTTTCAGCCACTCCTCATATCCGCCCGCCGTCTCTGTGACTACACCCGTACCATCCACCAAAAAGGTGCGCTTGGCCATCTTATCCAGGAAATACCGGTCATGGGAGACAGCCACCACCGCCCCGGGAAAGGTCTCCAAATAATCCTCCAGCACCGTGAGGGTATCAATGTCCAGATCATTGGTGGGTTCATCCAAAAGCAGCACGTTGGGTGCTCCCGCCAGGATGGAGAGAAGGAACAGCCGGCGCTTTTCTCCGCCCGAGAGCTTTCCAATGGGGGAATATTGCTGATTTCCAGAAAACAAAAACTGTTCTAAAAGCTGTCCAGCGGACAGGGTCCCCACTGCGGTCTCAATATAATTTCCCACGTCCTTCATGTAATCGATGACCCGCTGATTCGGGTCCATGGGGGGATTTTCCTGGGAAAAGTAGCCGATGCGGACCGTCTCTCCTATCTCCACCTCTCCCTGGTCGGGCTGCAGCCGTCCGGCCAGCAGGTTCAGCAGGGTGGATTTCCCGCTTCCGTTGTCCCCGATCACTCCCACCCGGTCGTCCCGAAGGAGGATACAGGAGAAGTCCCGGATCACCACCCGGTCCCCAAAGGCCTTTGACACTCGCCGCAGTTCCACCGTCTTCTTGCCCAGACGGCTGGACAAGGCGGTGACCTCCACCCGGCCCCGCAACGTAGGGGTGTCTTGATCTTTCAAGGCCTCGTAACGCTCCAGCCGCTCCCGGCTCTTGGTACCCCTGGCCTTTGCCCCCTGCATCACCCACTGGTATTCCCGGCGCAGAAGGGCCTGCCGCTTCCGCTCGCTGGCCTGGGCCATCTCCAACAACTCCGCCTTCCGCTGCAGGTATTGGGCATAATTCCCGGTGTAAAAGGTTAGTTTGGCGTTCTCCACCTCCACCATTCGCCCCACGATCCGCTCCAAAAAGTACCGGTCGTGGGTCACCATCACCAGCACGCCCTTGTACCGCTTCAAATAGTCCTCCAGCCAGGCCGTCATCCCGGCGTCCAGATGATTGGTGGGCTCGTCCAGCAGCAGGATATCCGCCGGCCGTACTAGCACGCTGGCCAGGGCCACCCGCCGCCGCTCTCCCCCCGAGAGAGTCCCCATCTTCCGCCCGTAATCTCCCAAGCCCAGGCGGGTCAGGACGGTCTTGGCCTCATGCTCGGCCACCTCCCGGGCCGAGTCGTCCAACCCGGCAAAAACCTGCTTCAGAGCGGTGTTTTCCGGTTCGTAGACAGGGGTTTGAGGCAGATATTCCAGGCGCACGTTGGGGTCCAGGCGCACCCTTCCCCCCTCCGGCTCCTCCGCCCCGGCCAGGAGCTTCAGCAGAGTGGACTTTCCCGTCCCATTGGGGCCGATGACCCCTAACTTTTCCCCCCGGTCCAGGTAGAGGCTCACATCGTCCAACAGGATCCTGGCGCCCAGGCTCCGGGTAATATGCTCCGCGGACAGCAGCATGGTAGCTCCCCTTTCTTCCCGTGATCATTTGCTCCTATTATATCGAATTTGGTCCCCAGGGGCAAGAGCAGAGCAGGCTTCAGACCACGGCCTTTTTCTTCTGCCGTCTCTCTTTTTCCCCCTCCAAAATCATGCTTCACAAAATTTTCACCCTGCCAGGCAAAAAAATTGTGAAAATTCTTTGATAAGCCCTTGACAAACTCCCCGCTGTAGATTATATTAGGGATGTATCTTAAAATGTAAAAATTGATTGCCCCCCGTGTATGTCAGTTTCCATTTTGACTTACAGGGAGGCTTCTTTTTTTGCGAAGGTATAACATTTTTGAGGAGGTTCCAAATTATGAATCACGGCACTGTCAAATGGTTCAACAACGAAAAGGGTTTCGGCTTCATCTCCAACGATGACGGCAGCGGCGACGTGTTCGTCCACTTCTCCGCCATCCAGGCCGAGGGCTTCCGCACCCTGGCTGAGGGCCAGAAGGTC
>CATJWI010000144.1 GCA_949744075.1 uncultured Eubacteriales bacterium
AGCATTTTTTCGATTAGGTGGTCCCTCTTGCCTGCTCGCTCCTCCGCTCGCTGGTGGGATGGAACACGATAGAAACTTCGCTGGCCCAACTCCGCCTTTGCGTGTTCTATCGAAGGAGGAGGTGCGTGTAAGCAACAAACCACTTGTACCCTTCCCTTGTATGTAGGGGCGAGCTGTGCTCGCCCGGGGCGCTGTTCCTTCCCTCCACAACCGCTTTCAAGCGGTTTTACCCGCAAGGAGTACGCCCCATCCGTAAGCGGCTGAGCCGCCAACGGCTGGGCTGTGGCCCTGGCCGTGAAAACCAAAAACATTTTTTCCAAAAAGCCAACACCATCCCCCTCATACGGCCACCACCCACCCTACAGGCCACAATACACTCCCAATTAAAATTTAAGAGATACCCTCCCTTTTCACTTCCCCCATTCTATGATATAATAATACCCATCCATCAAGTTTACATAATAAGGAAGAAGGTCCCCCCATGCCCAAGATCCCCATCCTCTTAGACGGCGACCCCGGCCACGACGACGCCATCGCCTGGACCCTGGCCGCCGCCTCCCCGGAGCTGGACATCCGCTGCGTCACCTCCTCCTCAGGAAACCAGTCCATCGAGAAGACCACCTACAACGCCCTGCGGATCATGGCCCTCCTGAACATCCGGGCCCCCATGGCCAAGGGCTGTCCCCGCCCCCTTCTCTCCCCGGTGATGACCGCCCCCTCGGTCCACGGCAAGTCCGGCCTGGACGGCCCCGCCCTGCCCGAGCCGGCCCAGGCCCCGGTGGACCTGTCCGCCCCGGAGCTCATGGCCCGGACCATTCTGACCTCCCCGGAGCCGGTAACGCTGGTCCCCACCGGCCCCCTCACCAACGTGGCCGCCCTTCTGCTGGCCCACCCGGAGGTAAAGGCGCGCATCGCCCGTATCTCCCTCATGGGAGGCTGCATCGCCCACGGCAATTGGACCCCCGCCGCCGAGTTCAACATCCTGGTGGACCCGGAGGCCGCCGACGTGGTCTTTCGCTCCGGCGTCCCCATCACCATGGCGGGGCTGGACGTCACCGAGCAGGCCCTGCTCTACCCCGCCGACTTTGCCCGCATCCGTGCGGTAGGCGGCCCCGTGGCTTCGGTGGTGGCCGACTGGCTGGAGTTCTTCTACCAGTTCCACCGCTCCATGGGCTACCCCGGCGCCCCCATCCACGACGCGGTGGCGGTGGCCTGGCTCCTCCGCCCGGAGCTCTTCACCGGCCGGGACCTCTATGTGGCGGTGGAGACCGCCGGCCGCTACGGCCGGGGGGCCACCATCCCCGACCCCCACGGTGTCTGGGACAAGGCCCCTAACGCTCACGTCCTCACCGGCCTGGACCGGGCCGCCTTCGCCGACCTTCTGGTGGAGGCCGTGGCCCGCTATAAGGAGGCTTGACCATGGACAAAAAGCTGCTTTTCATCGACTGCGACCCCGGAATCGATGACGCCGCCGCCCTCCTCCTGGCCGCCGCGGCCCCGGAGGCGGAGATCATCGGCGTCTCCGCCGTGGCGGGCAACGTCCCCCTGGAGCACACCCTACCCAACGCCCTGGCCCTGACCGCCTTTACCCATTTGGACGCCGTCCCGGTCTACGCCGGAGCTACCCGCCCCCTCATCGGGGAGGTCCTCACCGCCGCCTACGTCCACGGCATGGACGGCCTCCGGGGCCACACCCTGCCCCCTCACACCAGGACCGCCTGCCCCGAGCCCGCCTGGACCGCCCTCCACCGGGCGGCCGCCGCCTATCCCGGCCGGGTCACCCTGGTGGCAGTGGGCCCCCTCACCAGCGTGGCCACCGCCTTCTCCCTCCACCCCGACCTGCCCGGCCTTCTCAAGCAGGTGGTGATCATGGGCGGTGCCGCCGCCGTCCCCGGCAACGCCAGTCCCGCCGCCGAGTTCAACTTCCTGGCCGACCCCGAGGCCGCCGAGGCAGTGCTCCGCTCGGGGGCCCGGCTTGCCCTCTGCCCCCTGGATGCTACCGAAAAGGCCTACCTGACCCCCGAGGAGCTGGAGACCATGGCCGTCCTCGGCAGCCCCCAGGCCCGCTTCTTTGCCCAGGTCATGGGGGAGACCGTCCCCTGGTGCCGGGACAACTACGGCATCCACGGCGCCACCCTCCACGACCCCGCTGCCCTGCTCTACGCCCTCCACCCGGAGCTCTTCACCGGCAAGGCCTGCTGGGCCGGGGTGGAGACCGAGGCCCAGCTCACCCGGGGCAAGCTCTTCACCGATGCCTTCTCTGACGCCAAAAAGGACCCCAACTGCACCCTGCTCTATGACGTAGACCGCCCCGCCTTTGCCCGGACCATCTTGGACCTGATGGCCTGCTACTAAACGCAACGCCCGTCCTCCCCAAGGGAGGACGGGCCTTTCCAAATATAAGAAAATCTTCATGTTTTCTTTATCCTCCCCGCGGAAAAACGTGGTATCCTATCCATATCTTCATCCAAAGGAGCCCTCTCTATGAAACCCTTCCGTCCCATAGCCGCATCCCTTCTCTCCCTCTCCCTCCTCCTCACCCCCGCCCTGGCCGCTGAAGCATCCCCCCGGCAGGAGGACCTGGACTTTCTCTGCACTGCCCTCCAGGAGGGCCACCCCGGCTTTGACGCCCTGGTAGACCGGGCCACCTTCGACGCTAAAAAGGCGGAGATCGAAGGCCGCATCCCCACCGTCTCCGATAACGACTTCGCCCTGGACCTGCAAAGCCTGGTGGCTCTTCTTGGGGACTCCCACACCACCACCAGCTTCTCCCCCGTCCTCTCCTCCTCCCCCCTCTACCCCTTCGCTCTGGAGTCGTATGAGGGCTCCTGGGTCCTCACCGCCGCCCCGGCGGGAAACGAGGCCTTTCTGGGCCACACCGTCACCGCCCTGAACGAAGTTTCCATGGAGGAGGTCATATCCCTCCTGGCCTCCCTCATCAGTGCCGACAACCCGGTGAAGCTCCGCCGCCAGACCGCCCAGGTCCTTCTCTCCCAGGCAGTGCTCCACTATATCGGCCTGGTAGGGGAGGACGGCTCCCTGGTCCTCACTCTGGCGGAGGGCGGACCCTTGACCCTGTCCCCCCTGTCCCCAGAGGAGTACGCCGCCCTGGACCAGGAGAATATGGCCCTGCTGGACCTCCCCTCCTCCCCCACCGCCCAGCGGCGAAAGACCTTTTATTTCTCCCAGCCCCTGAACGACAGCGCCTACTATATCCAATATAACACCTGCCGGGAGGACCCGGAAAATCCCATGGATCCCTTCGCCGCCCAAGCAAAGGAGGCCTGGGCCGCCGGCAGCTATGATACCCTCCTCATCGACCTGCGCTATAACGGCGGCGGCTCCGACGGAGTCCTCTACCCCATCCTGGAATGGGCGGCGGACCTGGTCCGGCAGGACAAAACGGTCTACTGCCTCATCGGGGAGGCCACCTTCTCCTCCGCCATCATCAATGCCGTAGAGCTCAAGGAGGCAGGTGCCATTCTGGCGGGCTCTCCCACCAGCGGCAGCGCCGACCACTACGGCTCCACCCGCTCCTTCTCCCTACCCAACTCCGGTATTCGGGTGAACTACTCCACCAAGTTCATCGACCTGGAGACCCTCTTTGAAACCGGCCTGGGCCTGGGCGTGGAAAGCTTAAAGCCCGACCTTCCCGTGAACCAGACCCTCTCCGACGCCCTGACGGGCCGGGACACCCTGGTGGAGGCCATCCTGGCCCGGGAGCCCCCCTATGCCCCCCCCGCCGATCCCGACGCCCCCCTGACCCGGGGCGGCCTGGCCCGGCTGCTGTGGACCTCCGCCGGGACCCCAGAGACCGGGGAGTGTCCCTTTGCCGACGTGTTTCCCCTCTCCCCCTCCCTCCCCGCCATCACCTGGTGCGCCGGGGAAGGTCTGGTCCAGGGGGACGATACCGGGGCCTTCTCCCCCACCCGCCCCGTCACCCTCCAGGAGGCGGCGGTGATCCTCCACCGCCGGGCGGGCTCCCCCGCCGCCCTCTCTGACGAGACCGCCCCCTCCTGGGCGGCCCAGGCCATGGGCTGGCTGGCGGAGACGGGCCTTGCCCCTCAGGGGCTGTCTCCCTCCTCCCCCCTCACCCAAGCCCAGGGGCAGGTCCTTCTGTCCTCTCTGGGCTGAGCGGGGGGCCATGGGGGGCCGCCCGCCTGGACCACTCCCGCCGGAGCGCGCCTTGCCCTCCGGCGGGTTTTCTGCTACAATGGGGATAGTTGTACCAAAACCAAATGTTTCACGCGAAACATTTGTTCGATTTCTGATAAAAGGAGGCCCCGCCATGCCGGAGCAAGGAAAGCTCATCGTCATTTTAGGCCCCACCGCCTGCGGCAAAAGCGGCCTGGGGGTGGCCCTGGCGAAGCGATACAATGGAGAGGTGGTCTCCGCCGACTCCCGGCAGGTCTACCGGGGCCTGGACCTGGGCACCGGGAAGGTCACGGCGGAGGAGATGGCGGGGGTGCCCCACCACCTTCTGGATGTGGTGGACCCAGGAGAGCCCTTCTCGGTGGCCCAATTCCAGCCCATGGCCTACGAGGCCATCAACGGCATCCTCTCCCGGGGAAAGGTGCCCTTCCTGGTGGGGGGCACCGGCCTCTATGTCCGGGCCGTGGCCCAGGGCTATGTATTCCATGAGGCCCCTCCCGACCCCGCCCTCCGGCAGGAGCTGGAGGCCCTTCCCATAGAGGACCTCCGGGACCGCCTCACCGCCGCGGGCGTGCCCTTGGATGACGACTGCTACCACAACCGTCCCCGGCTGGTGCGCCTGTTGGAAAAGTGCCAAAACGGGGAGGACCCCCATGCCGAGGCGGAGCGGGACCCCCGCTACGGCGTGCTCACCCTGGGGGTGGGCTACCCCCGTGAGACCGTCTGCCAGCGCATTGACGACCGCCTCATTGCCCGCCTGGAGTCGGGCATGGTAGAGGAGGTGGCGGAGCTCCGGAAAAACGGGGTCTCCGATGCCTTTCTGGAGGGCCTGGGCCTAGAGTACCGCTATATTTTACGGTATTTGACAGGAGACATCCCCACCCAGGATGCCCTTATCGACCAGCTGGGCCGGGCCATCAAGCGCTTTGCCAAGCGGCAGGTCAGCTGGTTTAAAAAGGACAAAGACGTCCACTGGCTGGACATGACGGCCGATCCGGTCTCCGAGGCCTCCCAGCTCATCGATGCCTTTCTCTCCTGAGCAAAAGGCGGGATACGTTCCTATGGAAAGAGTGGAGAGCATGCTGATCGCAAAATTTCAAACCTGCGGCGTAGCCAGTAAAATAGCCGCCCTCGAAGGTCAATACGGCATCGAATTTCCCAAACCCTACCGGGAGTTCCTTTTGCGCTACAACGGAGGCTATACCCCGAAAACCAGCTTTAGGGCAAAGGGCATCTCGTCGGACCTCAGAGGCTTTTACGGCCTCGGCGCCGCCCTGTCGGCGGACCGGGAAGCCATCTCAAGGTGGGTGCCCCAGGGGCTGTTCCCCATGGCCTGCGACTCCTTTGGGAATACCATTCTCCTTTCCCTCTCCGGCGCCAAGGCCGGAAGCGTCTTTTTTTCCGACCACGAAAGGGGCGAGGCCCTTTCCCCTCTTGCAGACGATCTCCCCGCCTTCCTCCGCACCTGCAAAAGCGAAAAAATACCGGAAGCAGCCCGGCGCTCCATCGAGGAGCGAAAGGCCGCTTTGATCCAAAACGGCCGGGGCCATGTGATCACGCCCGCCCTCATAGAAATGTGGCAAAAGGAGCTTGAGAAATACGGCAGTATGCAGCAAGAGGAGGTCCTGCTGTAGCCCCCGGCTTTCCCTCAAAAAAACCGCGCCGTACTCTGACGGCGCGGTCTCTTTTTTACTGTTTCATCTGCCAAGGCACCATTTCCAGCCGGACGAAAAATCCCTGCTGGTGCTTGCACACCGGGCACATCTCGGGAGGACGCTCCGCGGTGACGATATAGCCGCAATTGAGGCACATCCACTGGCACTCTACGTCGCTGACAAAGAGCTTGCCGCTCTCCACCAGGTCGGCGAACTGGCCGAAACGCTCCCCGTGGACCTTCTCGATCCGGGCGATCTGGGAGAAGAGGTGGGAGATCTCGGGGAAGCCCTCCTCCTTGGCGGTGTGGGCGAAGCCGGTGTAGTCGTGCTCGTACTCCTGCATCTCGTTGTGCTGGGCTGCCCGCAGGTGCTCGGCCACGGTGGTGTAGAGGTCGATGGGATAGGTCCCGTCGATGGCGATGTTCTCTCCGGAGCACTTCTCCAGGTAGTCGTAGAAGGCCCGGGCGTGGGCCAGCTCCTGGTTGGCGGTGAAGAGAAACACCATCTCGATGCAGGGCAGGCCCTGCTTTCTGGCGAAGCCGGCGGAGAAGGTGTAGCGGTTCCGGGCCTGGCTCTCCCCGGCGAAGGCCCGGAGGAGATTGACCTTGGTCTGGCTCTGGGCAAAGGAAACGGACATGGTGATACCCCCTTTTATGGATGGTATCAGCATGTCCGTTTTTTCCTGTTTTATACGGCCTTTACTTGCGCAGGTACTCTATGGCGTACTTGGCGTGGAGGGCCGCCGACATCCACAGGCTGTCCTCGTCGATGTCGAAGTGGCCATTGTGGTGGGGGGCGGGCTCCCGGTCCAGAGGACCGCCGCCCACAAAGACGAAGAGTCCTCCCACCCGCTCCATGAAAATGGCGAAGTCCTCCCCCGCCATGAGGGGGGGCATGTCGTAGAGGCAGTCCCCGCCGAAGAGCTCCGTGATGACCTTTTGCCCGAAGGCGGCGTCCTCCTCGCTGTTGATGACGGCGGGGGTGCCCTTGAGATGGTAGATCATCTCACTCTTGGCCCGGAAGGCCGCCGCCGTGTTCTCCGCGATGCGGTTGATCATCACCGGGTATTGGTCGCTGAGGGCGGGGTCAAAGTAGCGCAGGTTGCCCTCCAAGATGGCCTCATCGGCGATGGCGTTAAACCGCTGGCCCGCAGTGAGCTTGCCGATGGTCACCAGCCCCACGTCCTGGGGGAAGAGCTCCCGGCTGACGATGGTCTGGAGGTTCATCACGATGGAGGAGGCCGCCACGACGGCGTCGATGCCCTGGTTGGGGGTGGAGGCGTGGGCCCCCTTCCCGGTGATCTTCAGGGTGAATAGGTCGGTGCCCGCCATCCGGGCCCCCGGGGCGCAGGAGATGCGGCCCACCGGCACATCTGCCCAGATGTGGATGCCAAAGCAGTGGTCAATGCCCTCCAGATAACCCTCCTTGTCCGCGATCTGGACGGTGCCGCCGAACTCCTCCCCCGACTCGAAGAAGAGCTTTACCGTCCCCGCTATCTCCTCCCGCAGGTCCATAAGGATATGGGCGGCCCCCAGCAGGGCGGCGGTGTGGCCGTCGTGGCCGCAGGCGTGCATGACGCCCTCCACCTGGGACTTGTAGGGCGGGTCCCCCAGCTCCTGGATGGGCAGGGCGTCCATGTCCGCCCGGAGGGCGATGGTCTTTCCCGGCTTACCCCCCCGGATGGTGGCCATGACGCTGGTGGAGCCGGGGACCTCCTTAAAGGGGATGCCCAACTTCTCCAGCTCCCGCTGGACCAGCTTGGAGGTCTCAAACTCTTTCAGACTGAGCTCTGGGTGCATGTGGAGATGCCGCCGCAGCTCCACCATGTAGGACTGATATTGTTTTGCCAGTTCCAGGACCATGGTTTTCCCTCCTTACAACATCTTAACCACAACGCCTGCGATCAGTACCGAGGAGATGGTGACCGTCACAAAGCCGGCGGTGACCATCTTGGGGAGCATGTAGTTCTCGATGGCCATTCTCTCCTCCTCATTGGAGGCCATGGCGTTGGCCACCTCCTTAGGAATGAACATGGTGGTGGGGAAGCCGAAGGTGCAGGTGAGGCCCAGGGAAATGGCCATGCCAGGGGCCATGTGGAGGACCTTGCTCAGAATGATACCTGCCACACCCACGCCCACAACGCCGACCACCAGCAGCAGGATCAGGGGCACCAGCATGTCGATGAGCTGCTGGGGGGTGGTGTTGGCCAGGTTGGTGAAGATGATCACCGTGGTGGTAAAGACGATCATGCCGTTGGACTCGGTCTGGGGCAGGATGCTCTTCTCCAAAAAGCCCAGCTCACTAAAGAGGATGCCGAAGAGCAGGGCAAACACGAAGAAGTGGATGGCCCCGTTGGTCAGCCCGGCGCAGAACTGGGACAGGGCGGCCACCACTCCCAACTTCAGCAGCTTCACCGAGGGCTTGTTGAACATGGCGGGCAGCTGCAGGGGTTTGCGCTTGGCCTCCCCGGCGGCAACGGCAGTATCCCCGTGGGCGTAGAGGGCGATGTTGGCCTTGTCCTCCAGGAACTTCCGGGCATCCTTCCGCAGCAGGATGGAGGCCACCGGGATGCCCACGAAGTTCTGGACCACCAGCACCAGGATCACGAAGCTGCTCAGGTCGGCCAGGCCCTTCTCGGTCAGGGCGCTGGTCATGAGCAGGGCCGCGGTGTTGGCGCCGGCGAAGATGGGGGCGCCGGCGATGGCCATGTCGTGGCCCATGATCAGGGGGCACACAATGACGATGAGGGCCACGCCGCAGATCACGCACACCAGGCTCACCACCACCGTCTTCCACTGCCGCTTCAGCTCGGGGAAGTCGATCATGGTGCCCATGGAGGCGATCAGGATGCCGATGAGCACGTTGGCGATGCCGGTCACCTGCGCCGTGTTGAAGATGTCGGCGGGCAGGCCGCACCAGAAGGCAATGAGCAGGACCACTGCGATGACCAGGGTGGCCGACAGGATCGCCTGGGTCTTTTCTGCCACGATCTCGCCCAGGGCGAAGATGGCCAGGAGTACGCAAAAGGCTTGTACTGCTGTCATAAGAATTCCTCCCTTTCTGTTCTCTTTTAATGGTTTTTTCTTCCATCCCCCGCCCCTCTCCAGGTGGCGGAGGACCGTCTCATTTTTCCAGAACACCCCCTCCATTTTTGTAATTTTTTCACATGACATGTCATTGAAATCTTCATTTCTCCGTCAAGTATAACAAAGAAATCCCCCTCTGCCTAATCTGAATCCGGCAAAGCAGGGATATGCTCATTTTTTATAGCAAGCCACTTTATTCTTGTCCGCTATGCTTTATTGGACATAAAAAGGGAGCTGTCAAAGACAGCTCCCTTTTTATGTGCCCAAGGGCTATTCCTCTTGATAGGTGTAATTTCTTCTCAGCATGGTCACGAACTGCTCTCCCTCCAAGGAAAGCAGTTCCTTCTTCCGCTTGATCCAGCCCATGATGACCTCCATGCGGTAATCCAAAATGGGCTTGCAGGCGATGCCCAACTCCCTGTAAAACTCCCGGTTCCACCGCATCCCAAACATCACCGCATCCGTGGTGCGCAGCAGGTTGATGATGGCCCCCTCGTTGTCAAACAGCATGGCGCGCTTGGCCTGCTCCCGGAGGCTCTTCCCATTGATCATGGTGTGGGAGGTGAGGATAGAGAAATAATCGTCCGGATAGCGCAGCACCGTATATTTCATCAGCAGCTCCGCCATGGAGACCGACTCCTGCTCGTAAAAGGGATTCCCGGGGCCCAAATAGGCGTGCCACACGTCGGTGTCCACTAAGTGAAACTCCAGCTGCTGGCTCTCCAGCAGGCTGCGGACCCGGCTCTGCTGGATGGGGTTAATATGGATGACCCCGATCTCGGAGCGCAGCTGGTAGACGTCCTCGATGATCTCGGACAGCCTCCCCTCCCGGAAGGTGAATTGGATGCTCTTATCCCGGTACCATTCGTATAGCTCCCGGAGCAACTGGGTGGAGACGAGGGTGGGAAAGGCGGACACCGACAGCATCCGGGGCACCTCTTCCCCGGACATCCGCTTGATGATCTCCAGCCGCTCCAGCGCCCCGCAGGCGTGCTGATACAGCTGCCGCCCCTCCTCTGTGAGCTGGATCCCCTTGTTGCTCCGCACCAGGAGCTTCAGCCCCAGCTCCTCCTCCAGCTTCTGGATGGAGCGGCTCAGGTTGGGCTGGGTCACCATCAGCGTTCCCGCCGCCTTGTTGATGCTCCCCTGCTCGGCCACCTCTCGAAAATAATAGAGCTGCTGCAACTGCACCGCCGACTCCTCCCTTCTCCCCTTCCCGCCTCAGCTGGCCCGTTTCCAGGCCCGGGGCGAAAGCATGATGAGCAGGGGGAAGATCTCCAGCCGGCCCAGGAGCATGTCCAGCATCAGCACGATCTTGGACAGGTCGGAAAAGTGGGCGTAATTGCTGGTGGGGCCCACCATGTCAAGCCCCGGGCCGATGTTGTTCAGACAGGCCAGCATGGCGGTGAGGTTGGTTTCCAGCGACAGGTCGTCTAACGACAGGATCAGGAAGGACACCACCCCGATGGCACAGTAGGCGGTCATGTAGGTGTTGACCCCCTGGATGGTCTCCTCGTTCACCGGGTGGCCCTCGATCCGGATCAGGTTCACGCTCCGGGGGTGAAGGATCTGCCGGACCCGGGCGGTGAGGGTCTTGCACAGCAGCAGCAGCCGGGCGCACTTGATGCCGCCGCCGGTGCTGCCGGCGCAGGCTCCCACCACCATGAGCACCACTAAGATGGTCCTGGACAGCTGGGGCCACAGGTCAAAGTCCGCCGTGGCGAAGCCGGTGGTGGTCATGATGCTGGACACGGTAAAGGCTGCGTCGTGAAGGGCCCAGCGGATGCTGCCCCCGTACAGGGGCACGATGTCCACCGTGATAATGGCCATGGCCCCCAGCATGATCCCCAGGTAGACCCCCAGCTCCTCGTTGAGCAGCGCCTGGCGAAACCGGCCCACCAGCAGCAGAAAGTAGATGCTGAAATTTACCCCGAACAGGGCCATAAATACGGTGCACACCGTCTGAATATAGGGGGAATACCCGGCGATGGAGTCGTTTCTCACCCCAAAGCCGCCGGTGCCCGCGGTGCCGAAGGCGGTACACAGGCTGTCAAAGAGGGACATGCCCCCGAAGAGGAGAAAGAGCACGTCCAGCACCGTCAGGGCGATGTAGATGAGGTACAGGATGGCGGCGGTCTGCCGCATCCGGGGCACCAGCTTGCTCACGCTGGGGCCGGGGCTCTCCGCCCGGAGCAGGTGGACGCTGTAGCCCCCCTTGCCCATAGGCACCACCGCCAACAGGAACACCAGGATACCCATGCCTCCCAGCCAGTGGGTAAAGCTCCGCCAGAACAGCAGCCCCCGGCTCATGGCCTCCACGTTGGTGAGGATGGAGGCCCCGGTGGTGGTGAAGCCCGAGATGACCTCGAACACCGCGTCCACGTAGTGGGGGATCTCCCCTGAGAGCCAGAAGGGCAGGGCCCCCACGGCGGAGAGGACGATCCACCCCAGGGAGACGATCAAAAATCCCTCCCGGGCGTAAAAGCTCTTCTCCGCGTTCCGGCAGAGGCTATAGAGGAGCAGTCCTCCCGCCGCGGAGAGGGCCATGGTGGTGAAGATGGCCCGCAGGGCCTCCCCCTCTCCGTCCGCCGCGGAGATGAGGGCGGGGGGCAGGAGGAAGAGGCACTCCAGCAGCAGCAGAAAGCCCAGCAGCTTCCCGATCATTTTGCGATTCATTGAAACACTTCCTGGATGTTAAAAGTGAAAG
>CATJWI010000145.1 GCA_949744075.1 uncultured Eubacteriales bacterium
AGGATTTTTTGCGGTTTTGATTTTTGCCCGTATACTTAATTTGGGATAATTTGTTTTCAGAAACCCCACACAAAGGGAAAAGCAGGGCTGTATTCTTGGTTCCCGTTTTGCGAAGCAAAGCGGAGAACGGCACGCAGTGCCGTTCGAATCCTTCACCCACTGCCAAAAAGCACCCTGGCACAGTACCGTGCCAGGGTGCTTTTTTATTTCCTACTTGCCAGCCCGCTTGTCATGACAGGTTTCCCAACTGCCCCAGTTTTTGGACGAATGCCTTCTCTTCTTCCGACAGCCCCTTATTCTTCTTGTGGATCCACCCCACATAGACCACGACCTGGCAGTTATGGATGGGAATACTGCGGATACCGTATCCCTCCAGGTCCTGTCTAGAAAACCCCGGCCCCAAGTAAAACGCCGTGCTGCTACGCAGAATGGAAAGGATCGCCGCACTGTCATTCACATAGATCGTATCCGTGATCTCATGGACCTTTGTGCCGTCCACCTCCAGATGGGCCGTCACATTTGAAAAGTAGTCGTCCGGCATCCGCACAGGAGAATAGGCTGTCAGGTCCCGGAACAGGACCTCCTTCCGGTCATAGAGGGGGCTCTTCGGCCCCACGCTGACATACCATGTGTCCTCTGCCACCACCGTAAGCTCCAGTTCCTTGTAGCGCAGCATATGCCGCAGGTCCTGGTACTGCTCGCTGTTATATACGACGACTCCGATGTCCGCAGAGCCCTCCTCTACCCGCTCCATGACCTCCTTCAGCCGGCACTGGATGAACCGAAAGGACAGGTCCCAACAGGGTTGGTGCTCATAGAGGAACTCCCCATATAGCCGGGAAACAGCAAAAAAGGGATAGGCCGCCACCGAAAATGTCCGGGGCTGGTCCTGCCGGGATAGGCTGTTGATCATCTCGGTCTGCTCCAATATCATTCGGGCATGGTCATAGAACTCCTTCCCCAGTTCGGTCATAGTGACTCCCCGCCTACTGCGGTTCAGCAGTGGAAACCCCAGCTCCGCCTCCAGGTTTTTGATGGTCTTGCTCAGGCTGGACTGGGTGACAAAGAGTTGCTCCGCCGCCTTGTTCATACTCTTACAGTCCGCAATGGCGACAAAATATTCCATCTGAAACAGCTGCATACTTCCATCTCCCCCCGGATAGTCGCCCCAATCATATGTGGCTTATGCACAAAAGGGCTTGGCACGTTTTTCTTTTTTCCTGTAAATTATACACATGGCGCACCAACAAGTCAAGCCGGGAAAATCACACGTCCAACGGAGGGCCGCCATGAAACAGGAATTGGAGCGGATACGCGACTATATCTCTCACCACCGGCAGGATATGCTCCGGCTGTGGGAAGAGTTGGTCAACACCGAGAGCGGCCCCCAGCAAAAGGAGGGGGTGGAGATGGTCATTGGCATCCTGCGCCGGGAAATGGCCGTATCCGGGATCCAGTCCCAGGTCCTCCCTATGGGGAAAGCGGGCAGCCTCCTCATTGGCTCCTGGGGGGAGCTGGGGGACCGCCCCCCCTTCCTGCTCATCGGCCACACCGACACCGTCTTCGCCCCCGGAGCCGCCCAGGAGACCCCATTTCGCATTGACCCGGAAGGACGGGCCCACGGCCCGGGGTGCCTGGATATGAAGGGTGGGCTGGTGATCGCCCTATACGCCGCAAAGGCCCTGGCCGCCATCGGTTGGCGGGGCCGCCCCCTGAAGTTCATCCTGGCCGGCGACGAGGAGACCATGCATATGTCTTCCGGGGCCAAGCAGGCCATGGCCGACGAGATGGCCGGAGCCGTGGCCGCTTTCAACTTTGAGACCGGATATCCCGACGGCCAGGTGGTCATCGGCCGCATGGGCGGCGGCATCGCCCAGATCGAGATCTCCGGTGTGGCCGCCCACTCTGGTCTGGCCCCAGAAAAGGGCCGCAGCGCCATTTTGGAGGCTGCCCGCATCGTCATGGAGCTGGAGGCCCTCAACGACATCCCCCGGGGCAAGCTCATCAACTGCGGGCTCATTCAGGGCGGTCTGGGAGAAAACACCATCCCCGACGCCTGCACCATCAACATCGGCTACCGTTTCCCCTCGGAGGCCATCGACCGGGAGATCTCCCAGGCCATCAACGCCGCGGTGAACCGACACTTTGTAGAGGGTACCCAGATCCGCCGCATCCAGAAGATGCACATCGACTGTATGGAGACCACCCCCGGCGTGTCCCAACTCTATGAGCATCTGTGCCAGACTGCCCTGGCCTGTGAGTTGGAGCCTCCCCAGGCTCTTCGGGTCAACGGCGGCTCTGACTCCTCCATCGCCGTGTCCGCCGGGATCCCCACAGTCTGCGGTATGGGCGTTCGGGGTGAGTTCAACCACACCGACCAGGAATACGCCCAAGTAGAGTCCCTTTTTGAGCGTTGCCTGCTGGCCGCCTGCGCCATCCGGCGGCTGGACTGGTAGGTAAACCATTTGAAATACTGCCCGCTCATCTCCTCTGAGATAACCGGGGTATCATATCATTTTTGGAGGTATTGATCATGTCTGCTTTTAAGTACATCCCTGAGCCCTTCCGAATCAAGTCCGTAGAGCCCTTGAAGATCCTTACCCGGGAAGAGCGGGAAGCCAAGATCAAGGAGGCCCACTACAACCTGTTCAACCTACGCAGCGAGGACGTCTACATCGACCTGCTCACCGACTCGGGCACTGCTGCCATGAGCTCCGCCCAGTGGGCCGGGGTCATGCAGGGTGATGAGTCCTACGCCGGTGCCAAAAGCTACTACAAGTTGCTGGACGCCTGTAAGGATATCTTCGGTTACGGCTACATCCAGCCCGTCCACCAGGGCCGGGCCGGCGAGAAGGTCCTGCTCCCCCTCCTGCTGGAAAAGGGGAAGTTCGCTATCTCTAACATGTTCTTCGACACCACCCGGGCTCACGTGGAGCTTGCCGGCTCCCGGGCCATCGACTGTGTGGTAGAGATTGCCAAAGATCCCTCCAAGCGCGCCCCCTTTAAGGGCAACATGGACGTAGAGCGGATGGAGCAGGCCATTCTGGAGCACGGCGCCGACAAGATCGGCCTGGTGGTCATGACCATCACCAACAACGCCGCCGGCGGCCAGCCCGTCTCCATGCAGAACCTTCGGGAGGTGTCCCAGGTCTGTAAAAAGTACGGCATCCCCATGAGCATCGACGCCGCCCGCTACGCCGAAAACGCCTACTTCATCCAGCGGGACGAAGCCGGCTACCAGAACGTTCCCATCAAAGACATCGTCCGGGAGATGTTCAGCTATGCCGATATGTTCACCATGTCCTCCAAGAAGGACGCCATCGTCAACATGGGCGGTCTGGTCGGCATCAAGGACCCCGACTCCCCCCTCATCCTCCAACTGAAGGCCAACTGTATTGTGGCCGAGGGTTTTGTCACTTACGGCGGCCTCTCCGGCCGGGAGCTGGAGACTCTGGCCATCGGTCTTTACGAGGGTGTGGATGAAAACTACCTGCGTTACCGCATCGGCCAGGCGGAATATCTGGCCGCCAAACTGGACGAGGCCGGCATCGTCTACCAGGCCCCGGTGGGCGGTCACGGAGTCTTCGTGGACGCCGCCGCACTCTTCCCTCAGATCCCCTACTATGAGTTCCCCGCTCAGGTCCTCTGCGTAGAACTTTACAAGGAGGCTGGCATCCGCACCTGTGACATCGGCTCCTATATGCTGGGCAACGATCCGGACACCGGCAAGCAGTTGAAGGCCGACTTCGAGTTCACCCGCCTGGCCCTCCCCCGCCGGGTCTATACCCAGGCCCACCTGGACATCGTGGCCGACTCCCTGGCTGCCATCAAGGCCCGCTCTGCCAATATCAAGCACGGCTACCACATCACTTGGGAGCCCCCTATTCTCCGCCACTTTCAGGCCCACCTGGAGCCCATCTCGGATTGATCCCCTCTCCCCGTCTCAGCTCTTCGGCACCCGGTCCTCCGGTATCTTTGGATACCGGAGGACCTTTTTCCACATAATTTACAATCTATTCATCTCTTCTCCTTTTTCTTGGGTTGCGAAATGTCCCGGTTTGGGCTATAATAATTATAATATCCATTTACAGTTTCCAAACTTCAAATATAAAGGAGCGGTCAACATGAGCGAAGAGTCTGTGGCCAAAAAGCCTCGCGGCCCCAAGGGAAAGGCTGGTAAGATCCTGGTCAATCTGCTGATCACCGCCGTAGTGGGGCTGGTCTATTTTTACCTGTGCCTCCCCGCCCTGAATCTGCAATCCCCCGATTTTTATACCTTTATCTTTTTGCTGTGCATCGTCTATATCTTCTGTGCCCTGGTCCTGTCCGGCTTTGACCCCAAGCGCTCCGGCGGCTTCAAGGAATATCTGAGCTTTATCAAGTCCCAGTGCCTCCCTGTGGGGCTCCTGGCCGCCGCCTTGATCCTGGTGGCCGTGGTGGGCTACGTGATTTCCATGCCCATTTTCCGTGCCGCCGCCTACCGGGATCTGCTCCAGCCCATCGACGGCGACTTTGCCACCGATATCGCCGAGATCTCCTTCAACGAGATCCCCCGGCTGGACCGGGATTCGGTGGAGGTGCTGGGTGACCGGCAGATGGGCACCCTCAACGACATGGTCAGCCAGTTCGAGGTCTCCGACGCCTACACCCAGATCAACTATCAGGACCAGCCGGTGCAGGTGGCCTGCCTGGAATACGCCGATATCATCAAGTGGTTCACCAACCGCTCCAATGGCCTGCCCGCCTATGTCATCGTCAACATGGTCAGCCAGGACGCCACCGTGGTCCGGCTCCCCGATGGCCAAGGCATCAAGTACTCCACCTCGGAGCCCCTGAACCGGAACATCGCCCGGCATCTCCGCTTCCAGTTCCCCACCTATATGTTCGCCACTCCCGTCTTTGAGATCGACGATCTGGGCAATCCCTGGTGGATCGCCCCTAAGGTAGTGCGGACCATCGGCCTCTTCGGCGGCACCGACATCGACGGAGCCGTGCTGGTCAACGCCATCACCGGCGAGTGCCAGTATTACGAGGTGGTCCCCACTTGGGTGGACAATGTCTACAATCCCTCCCTCATCGCCCAGCAGTATAACTTCCACGGCACTATGGTCCACGGCTTTATCAACTCCATCTTCGGCCAGCGGGACGTGACCGTCACCACTGAGGGCTCCAACTATATTGCCCTCAACGATGATGTGTATATGTACACCGGCGTCACCTCGGTGAACGCAGACCAGTCCAACCTGGGCTTCCTGCTGTCCAACCAGCGGACCAAGGAGACCATGTTCTACGAGGCCAAGGGCGCCACTGAACGCTCCGCCCAGGCCTCCGCCATGGGTGTGGTCCAGGACCTGGGATATGTGGCCACCTTCCCTATCCTGCTGAACATTTCCGGGGAACCCACCTATTTCATGGCCCTGAAGGACGCCAGCAATCTGGTCAAACAGTATGCCATGGTCAACGTGGACCAGTATACCGTCGTGGCCACTGGCTCCACGGTGGAGGCCACCGAGCAGGAGTACCTGCGCCTCATGGGCGACCGAGGGGTCATTCTTCCCGACGAACTGCCCCAGACCGCCGCCTCCGGCGTTGTAGCCGAACTGCGCTCTGCCGTGCTGGACGGTAACACTTATATCTTTGTCCGCCTGGAGGGCGAAACGGTCTTCTACTCTGTCTCCGCCGCGGAGAACAATGTGGCGGTCATCCTCAATGTGGGTGACACGGTGACCATCGAGCACGCTCCCCAGACCGAGGGCGCCGTCAGCGACATTCTGGCCGGGTACCGCATTGTGCGGGACAGGGCGGCGGTGGACGGTTAAAACGGACCCATATAAAAAGCAGGGCGGGACCACTTTGGTCCCGCCCTCTCCTTATTTATCTTTTGCTCAGCAGCAACCGTTGTTGCAGCCACAACCGCAGCCACAGCCGCCCCAGTTACCGCCGCCACAGCAGCAGACGAGGAGGATAATGATCAGAATGATCCAGCAGCAACCGCCGCCCCAGCTACCGCAGCCATTATTGCAGCACCCCATAGTGAGTACCTCCCAGAAAGAGAATTTGAAGTCCGGCAAGTTTTCCTCACCGGCTTCAATCCATCTTATGCAGGGGCGGCAATATGGTGCGTCATTTCCTCTCTTTTTCTTCCTCCGGCTCCTCCTGAGCCTCTTCGGGCCTCTCCGGCAGCGATCCTATGGTGCCCACGCACCGGTTGATGGGGGTGCCCAGGTTGTGGAATTTCTCCTCGTAGTCGGTCATGATGCCCTGGATCCCATTGGCGTGGAGGTCCCGGGTCACCTCGGATAGCGTAAAGCCCGCCTTGGGGAACTGAAAGAGGGACCACTCAAACAGGTCGTGGTTATCCGTCTTGAAGTGGATCTGCCCCTTCTCCCCCAGCACCTTCCGATACCGAAGCAGGAACCCAGGATGGGTCAGCCGCCGTTTGGCATACCGGGCCCCGGGCCAGGGGTCGCAGAAATTGACGTATATCCGGTCCACCTCCCCGGGGGCAAAATAAGCCTCCAGGTCAGCTGCGTCGGCGTCGATAAAAAACACGTTGGTAAGCCCCAGCTCCTTCGCCCGCTCGGCGGCAATGACCATAGCATCGGGCACCCGCTCCACGGCGATGAGCAGCACATCGCTCTCCGCCTGGGCAGTGCCCACGGTAAAGCGGCCCTTGCCGCAGCCCAATTCCAAATGGACCTCCTTGGCCGAAGGCATCAGCTCCCGCCAGCGGCCCCGGCGCTCTTTGGGCTCGGTGACGACAAGGCTCCCGCAGGCCTCCAGCCGGGGGATCAGGTTTGGCTTTTTCCTCATGCGCATGGCGATTTTCCTCACTTTTGTGGTTTTTATTTAGGATATCACAGACAAGAAAATCTTGCAATAGGCGGTGTTTTATCGTATAATGCTCGTATAACACTAATAGGTTTTGTGTTGGTGTAATCTTGATATCTGGGTGTAGTCGAGTTGGTACTGCGCTACATTTGGGAGCGTGGGTGCGCCTATCCGCATCCGAAACATTGAAGCCCCGGAAGTCTCTGAAACAGCGGCGTTTGCTGGATTCTTTCCAACGACAAAACCG
>CATJWI010000146.1 GCA_949744075.1 uncultured Eubacteriales bacterium
CCCTGGAGCGCCGCTTCCAGCCCGTGCTGGTGAAGGAGCCCACGGTGGAGGACACGGTGGCCATCCTCCGAGGGCTCAAGGAGCGCTACCAGGTCTTCCACGGGGTCAAGATCACCGACGCCTCCATCATCGCCGCCGCCACCCTCTCCAACCGCTATATCACCGACCGCTTCCTCCCCGACAAGGCCATCGACCTCATCGACGAGGCCTGCGCCACCGTCCGCACCGAGATCGACTCTATGCCCACCGAGCTGGACGTGCTCCAGGGCAAGATTACCCAGCTGGAGATCGAGGAGGCCGCCCTGGCCAAAGAGACCGACAAGCTCTCCCAGGAGCATTTGGCCGACATCCGCCGGGAGCTTTCCGACCTGCGGGAGGACTTCAACGCCAAAAAGGCCCAATGGGAGAACGAAAAGGGGGCCATCGGCCGGGTCCAGAAGCTCCGGGAGGACCTGGAATCGGCCAACGCCGAGCTCCAGCAGGCCCAACGCCAGTACGACCTAAACAAGGCCGCCGAGCTCCAGTACGGCCGCATCCCCCAGCTCCAGAAGGAGCTGGAGGCCCAGGAGGCGGTGGCCAACCAGGGCCGGGAGGCCAGCCTTCTCCGGGACAAGGTCACCGAGGAGGAGGTGGCCCGCATCGTGGAGCGGTGGACGGGCATCCCCGTGAGCCGCCTCATGGAGGGGGAACGGGAGAAGCTGCTCCACCTGGAAGACATCCTCCACCAGCGGGTGGTGGGTCAGGAAGAGGCGGTGCGCCTGGTCAGCGAGTCCATCCTGCGCAGCCGTGCGGGTATCGCCGACCCGGACAAGCCCATCGGCTCCTTCCTCTTCCTGGGCCCCACCGGCGTAGGCAAGACGGAGCTGGCCAAGACCCTGGCCGCCACCCTCTTCGACAGTGAGAAGAACCTGGTGCGCATCGACATGAGCGAATACATGGAGAAATTTTCCGTCTCCCGTCTCATCGGCGCGCCCCCGGGGTACGTGGGCTACGAGGAGGGAGGCCAGCTCACCGAGGCGGTCCGCCGCCAGCCCTATTCCGTCATCCTCTTCGACGAGGTAGAGAAGGCCCACCCCGACGTGTTCAACGTGCTCCTCCAGGTGCTGGACGACGGCCGCATCACCGACGGCCAGGGCCGGACGGTGGACTTCAAGAACACCGTCATCATCCTCACCTCCAACCTGGGCAGCCAGTACCTCCTGGAGGGCATCAACGAGTCGGGGGAGATCACCCCGGAGGCCCGGGACCAGGTCAACGCCCTCTTAAAGCAGGCCTTTCGCCCCGAGTTCCTCAACCGCCTGGATGAGATCGTTTTCTACAAGCCACTGACCCGGGACAACGTGTCCCACATCGTGGATCTGTTGCTGGACAGCCTGAACCAGCGCCTAAGCCATCGGGAGCTGCGCTGTGAGATGACCCCCGCGGCCAAAGAATTGGTGATCGCCAACGCCTACGACCCCCTCTATGGCGCCCGCCCCCTGCGGCGCTATCTCCAGCACACGGTAGAGACCCTAATGAGCCGCGCCATCATCGCCGGAGCGGTCCGGGAAGGGGAGACGGTCATCGTGGATGCGGTGGACGGCGACCTGAAGATAAGGTAAAAAGCGAAAAGTGGAAAAAGGAGCGGCGCTGTACAAAGTACAGCGCCGCTCCTTTAATTCGATGCCTGTAGGGGCGGCATATATGCCGCCCGCCCGGGGGCCCGCAACCCCTGTAGGGGCTGTTGCCCACAGCGGCCCGGGCGGTGTGCGCGGCCCCCAAGAAATTCCAAGATAGACCGTAGGGGCGACCCTTATGGGTCGCACGCCCAGTATCAGCGCTGGTTTTGTCGGCGCATCAAGTCGACATTTTGGGCGATAAGCTCCTTTTGCTCCTTGTTCAGGGTGCGGAACTGCTCCAGAAGCTCCCGTTCCGCCGTGGAGACCGGATAGGGAGGGGCGGGATCATCCGCAAGACCCAGAAGATAATCTGTAGTGGTTGAAAAATATTGAGCGATTTTAGCGATGATGTCCAACGGCATAGAGGTGCGGCCAGTCACATAATTGCTCAAAGTGCTTTGATTTATCCCAAGAGCGGCGGCCAAAGATTTTTGCCGGGTGTCTGTATCTTCGATCAGCGCTTTTATTTTGCTTCTGTAATCCATCCGATTCACCCCGAGGTGATTATCTCGGATTTTGCGAATGGATAGTCCGTAATTGCTAAATTAGCAAATTATTTCTTGTATACGACAAAAATAGACTGGATATAATGCTAAAATATGATATAAAAGAGGAGCTCCGCAAGAAGCGAAGCTCCTCTTGTCGAATGTTTCTTACTTGTGGTCCACCTTGTACATATGCTCGATGAGGTCCAGCACCTTGTTGGAGTAGCCCATCTCGTTGTCGTACCAGGACACCACCTTCACGAAGGTGTCGGTGAGGGCGATGCCCGCCTTGGCGTCGAAGATGGAGGTCCGGGGATCGCCCAGGAAGTCGCTGGAGACCACATCTTCGTCAGTGTAGCCCAGCACGCCCTTCAGCTCGCCCTCGCTGGCCTTCTTCATGGCCGCACAGATCTCATCATAGGTGGCGCTCTTGGCCAGGTTGACGGTGAGGTCCACCACAGACACATCCAGGGTGGGCACCCGCATGGACATACCGGTGAGCTTGCCGTTGAGGGCGGGGATGACCTTACCCACGGCCTTGGCGGCGCCGGTGGAGGAGGGGATGATGTTGCCGGAGGCGGCCCGGCCGCCCCGCCAGTCCTTCATGGAGGGGCCGTCAACGGTCTTCTGGGTGGCGGTGGTGGAGTGGACAGTGGTCATCAGGCCGTCCTTGATGCCGAAGGCGTCGTTGAGCACCTTGGCGATGGGGGCCAGGCAGTTGGTGGTGCAGGAGGCGTTGGACACGAACTGCATGTCGGAGGTGTACTTATCCAGGTTGACGCCGCACACGAACATGGGGGTGTCGTCCTTGGAAGGAGCGGACATGACCACCTTCTTGGCGCCGGCCTTGATGTGGGCCTCGGCCTTCTCCTTGGTGAGGAAGAGCCCGGTGGACTCCACCACGTACTCGGCCCCCAGCTTGCCCCAGGGGATATTGGCGGGATCCTTCTCGGCGTATACGGGAATGGACTTGCCACCCACTACGATGGCGTTCTCGGTGGAGGAGACCTCACCGTCGAAGCGGCCGTGCATAGTATCGTACTTCAGCATATAGGCCAGGTAGTCGGCGGGGCACAGGTCATTGATGCCCACGATCTCGATGTCGGGGTGATTGACGCTGGCGCGGAAGACCATGCGGCCGATCCGGCCAAAACCATTGATGCCAACCTTAATGCTCATAGTTCACTACTCCTTTGTGATTCAGTCATTGATCGCGGATTTCTACCCCCTGATTATAGCCCAAATCCATGAAATAGGGAAGGGAAAATTTGCCGATTTGGGGCCTTTTTTTCCAAAAGTTTTGTGCCTGGATTGTATGTTTTCGACAAGATGCGACCAAATAGGAGGAAAATGGTTGTCGCTGGGGCCAGATTTTGGTATACTGCAAAGGCGGGAACTGCGCAAGATAACCTAAAAAAGGAGGCGCGGTAGATGGAGAAGGATGAAAAAGACCGCCTGCTCCGGGAATTCCGGGAACGGATCAACAATATTTCCGCGGCAGTCCAGCTTTTGACCCCCCTGGTGCGGGAGCAGGGCTCGGCCCGGGACGGAGAGTATCTGGCGGCCATCCGAAAAAGCGTCTATCAAATGATACGGACCCTTTGCCACATGGAGCTGTGCGGGGAGGAGACCGTCCTGCGGCCGGGGCCGGTGGACCTGGCGGGACTGTGCCGGGACCTCTGCCGGAAGCTGGAGGGGATCGCCAGCATGCTGAAGGTGGACTTCCGCTGGACTCTGGAGCAAGAGAGCCTGCTGGGGGTGGCCGACGAGGAGCTGCTGGAGCAGGCGCTGCTGAACTTGTTGACCAACGCCCTGGAGGCGGCCGGCCCCGGGGGGCAGGTGACCCTGCGCTGCGGTGGGGGGAACGGCCATTTCCGGGTGACGGTGGGGGACGATGGCCCCGGCCTCCAGGCGGCCGGCTCAGAGGAGGAGCCATTCCTGTGGCAGCCGGGAGGCGTGGGCCTGGGCCTGAAGGCGGCCCGCCGGGCGGCGGCCCTCCACGGAGGGACCCTGATGCTGGAAAACGGCGAGGGCAAGGGGGTCCGGGCGGTTTTGTCCCTGCCGCTGAAAAAGCCGGAGCCGGGGGAGGTGGTCCGCACCTCCAGAACGGACCGTCAGGGCGGCTTCTCTCCCTTGCTGGTGGAACTGTCGCCCCTGCTGCCGCTGAAAGCTTTCGGGTCGGAGGAGCAATAAAAGAGAAAGGGTCCGGGCGGCGCTGCGGCATGGGCAGCGCCGCCCGGTTGCTGTGAAGCGCTATTTTCCTCGTCCTGCCCCGTTGACGTTCTTCCTCTTTCGTGAGATAATATACTAATATGAAATGATGCTGTGGGAAACGGGGAGTGCGGATTGACCAGCTTTTTACTTCGCCGCTTCGTGCGGGACTATGAAAATACAGACGACCCGGCAGTCCGGGAGAGATACGGGACCCTGTCGGGGACGGTGGGCATCGGCCTGAACCTGGTGCTGTCTCTCGGCAAGTTCCTCACGGGCCTTGCCACTGGGGCGGTCTCGGTGACAGCCGACGCCCTCAATAACCTGACCGACGCGGCCTCCTCGGTGGTGACCCTGGTGGGCTTCCGCCTGGCGGGGCAGAAGGCCGACGAGGACCATCCCTACGGCCACGGCCGCATGGAGTACCTAACGGGCCTTGCCGTGTCCATGGTCATCCTCCTGGTAGGGGTGGAGGTGGCCAAGGAGTCGGTGGATAAGATCCTCCATCCCCAGCCGGTGGAGTTTTCCATCCTGTCGGCGGTGATCCTGGCGGTCTCCGTGCTGGTCAAGCTGTGGATGTTCCTCTTCAACCGGGCCTTGTCCCGGCGCATCCAGTCGGCGGCCCTGGCGGCCACCTCGGCCGACTCCAAGTCCGACGCCCTGGCCACCAGCATCCTGCTGGCGGGCCTGCTGGCCGGCCGGTTTTGGGACCTGCAGTTGGACGGCTTCCTGGGGCTGGGGGTGGCGCTGTTCATTCTCCGCACCGGCTGGGAGTCGGCCAAGGATACCATCGACCCCCTGCTGGGCCAGGCTCCCGACCCCGCCCTGGTGGAGGGCATCCGGGAGACGGTGCTGGCCCACCCGGAGATCACCGGGGTCCACGACCTGATGGTCCACGACTACGGCCCCGGCCACGTCATGGCCTCCCTCCACGCCGAGGTGTCCATCGACGCTGACATGGCCCACACCCACGACGTCATCGACAACGTGGAGCGGGAGCTGGGGGAGAAATACCACATCATCGCCACTATCCACATGGACCCTATCGCCACCAATGACGAGCACATCAACGCCCTCCGGGAGGAGATGCTCTCCCTGGCCCGGGAGCTGGACCCGGACATGACCCTCCACGACTTCCGCATGACCGAGGGCCCCAGCCACACCAACCTGATCTTCGACGTGGTGGTGCCCCGAAGCTGCTCCCTCTCCGACGAGGAGGTCCGGCGGGAATTGGCCCGGTTGGCCCGGGAGCGGGACCCCCGGTACATGACGGTGGTCCAGGTGGACCACAGCTATACCAAGTAGGGAAAATTTACAGTTCATTCATCGAAAGATGGAAAAAACGTGGTATATAAGTAGGAAACGGACAAAAGGGGGAACCATTTGTGGCACAAAAGATCCTGATCGTGGAAGACGAGGCCAATATCGCCCAGCTCCTGCACCTCTACCTGGAGAAGGAGGGCTACGAGACCCAGACCGCCCCGGACGGAGGCAAGGCGGTGGAGCTGTTCCGCTCCTTTGACCCAGATCTGGTGCTGCTGGACATCATGCTGCCCGTCATGGACGGTTGGTCGGTGCTGAAAAAGATCCGGGCCGAGAGCAAGACCCCTGTGATCATGCTCACTGCCAAGGGGGAGACCACCGACAAGGTCACCGGCCTGGAGCAGGGGGCGGACGACTACATCGTCAAGCCCTTTGAGACCAAGGAGGTCCTGGCCCGGATCCGGGCGGTGCTCCGCCGGACCCAGGGAGAGGGGGAGAACCCGGGAGAGAAGAAGCTGAGCTTCGACAAGCTGGTCATCAACCTGGAGGCCTACGAGCTCATGGTGGACGGCAAGCGGGTGGACACCCCGCCCAAGGAGCTGGAGCTTCTCTATCACCTGGCCTCCGCCCCCAACCGGGTCTTCACCCGGAACCAGCTGTTGGACGAGGTGTGGGGCTTTGACTACTTTGGGGACTCCCGGACGGTGGACGTGCACATCAAGCGCCTGCGGGAGAAGTTAGAGGGAGTCAGCGACCAGTGGAGCCTGAAAACAGTCTGGGGCGTGGGCTATAAATTTGAGGTGACGGCGGCGTGAAAAGCCTGTACCGGCGGCAATTCGCCATGATGGCGGCGCTGATCCTGGTGGCCTTCCTGCTACTGGGGTGCTCCTTCGCGGCCCTGAGCTACCAGTACATCGCCCAGGATAAGCAGGAGACCATGGAGCGCAACGCCAGCTATATCGCCAACTTCACCAGTAGCTACCTCTCCAGCGGCATCGGCTCGGGGATCCAGGACGGGGCCTACCAACTCTACGTAGCCTCGGTGGCCAACATCTCCGGCTCCACGGTGATCCTGGCGGAGAACGACGGAGAGATCGTCTACACTGCCTCGGGAACGGGACAGAGCAGCGGTGACCTCCTCAGCGGCAGGGTCCCCGCGGACTGGCTGGAGACGGTGAGCCGGGAGGGAGGGCGCATGGAGCGCAGCAGCCTGGGGGGGCTACTCCCAGACAAGAGCTACGTGGCGGCGGTGCCCATCCTCCAAAGTTCCTTCATCACAGGCAAGACCTATCAGCGGGGCGTGGTGCTCATGGTCAGCGAGAGCTCGTCCCTCACCGCCATGTGGCAGGACCTGGCGGCCATTTTCATGCTGTCGGCGGTGGTGGTGCTGTTGCTGGCCTCGGCGGCCAGCTCGGTGACCTCCCTGCGGCAGACCAAGCCCCTGAAGGACATGGCCGAGGCGGTGCGCCACTTCGGCCAGGGGGAGTTTGAGACCCGGGTGGAGGGCTGCGAGGACCGCCGGGACGAGGTGGGAGAGCTGGCCGAGGCCTTCAACACCATGGCCGACTCCCTGACCAAGAGCGAGGCCCAGAGAAGCGAGTTCATCGCCAACGTTTCCCACGAGCTAAAGACCCCCATGACCACCATCGCCGGCTTTGCCGACGGGATATTGGACGGCACCATCCCCCGGGAAAAGGAGGAGGACGCCCTGCGGACCATCTCCTCCGAGACCCGGCGCCTCAGCCGCCTGGTCCGGCGGATGTTGGACCTGTCCCGTCTCCAGTCCAGCGAGAACGTCACCGCCCAGGAGCGCTTCGACGTCAGCGAGCTGGTCCTCCGGGTGCTGGTGAGCCTGGAGGGCAAGATCACCGGCCGGGGGCTGGATGTGGACACCGACCTGCCCGAGGGGTCGGTGATGGTCTGGGGAGACCCGGACGGCATCACCCAGGTGTGCTACAACCTGCTGGACAACGCCATCAAGTTTTCCGCCCCGGAGAGCGTTCTGGGGCTGGGGATCCAGGTAAAGGGGGAAAAGGCTTACGTCTCAGTCCGCAACACGGGGGAGACCATCCCCCCGGAGGAGCTGAGCCAGATCTTCGACCGCTTCCACAAGACCGACCGGTCCCGGAGCGTGGACCGGGAGGGAGTGGGCTTGGGGCTCTATATCGTCAAGACCATCATCAACAACCACCGGGAGAGCATCACCGTCACCAGCGAGGACGGGGTGACCACCTTTACCTTCACCCTGACCATCGCGTAGGGATGCAGCGGAGGAAAGCTCTTTTGGAAGAGAAGGAGGCGGGCAGCCGTGCGAAACAGCTATTATGACTATAACGGCTGGGGCCGGGATTCCGGCGTAGTGCCCAAGAAGTGGGAGCCGGGGGAGCGCCCGGTCCCCTACGGCGCCGTGCCTGGGGAGCCGCCGGAGGCCCCCCAGGCCCCCTCCGGGCCCAAGACCGGCACCCCTGGGGTCCGCCGGCCGCCCCGGAAGAAAAAGAAGAGCGGCTTTGGGGGCTTTGTGCTCTTTCTGACCTTTATGATCCTCCTCACCGAGGTGGGGGTCTATTTCCAGGGGGGCGTCGAGGCCCTGCCCGGCCGGCTGGACGGCCTTTGGGACCAGGAGCTGCCCTGGGAGGGATGGGAGATCGATCCCTGGGAGGACTATGAGGACGACTGGGTAGAGGACCTGAAGGATACCACCACCACCCGGGCCCCCACCGGAGACGGCACCACCCTGACCCTTCTCCCCGAGGAGGGAGAGACCCTGACGCCCCGGGAGATCTACGAGCGGGTGAGCCCCGCCATCATCGGCATCCGGGCCACCCTGAAGGACGGCACCGCCCTAGGCTCCGGGATCATCATGTCTTCGGACGGGTACATCATCACCAACGCTCACGTTATCGCCGGCAGCCGCCGGGTGGAGGCGGTTCTCACCGACGGCGCCAAGAAGACAGCCCTGCTGGTGGGCTACGACCGGGAGAGCGACCTGGCTGTGCTGAAGATCAAGGCCCAGGACCTGCCTGTGGCCCAGTTTGGGGACTCCTCCGCCCTGGGGGTGGGGGACCCGGCCTACGCCATCGGCAATCCCTTGGGGGAGGAGCTGTGGGGTACCATGACCGACGGGATCATCTCGGCCACCGACCGGAAGGTCTATATGGACGGCTGGGACATGACCCTGCTCCAGACCAATGCCGCCATCAACTCGGGTAATTCAGGCGGTGCCCTCATTGACCAGTACGGCCGGGTGGTGGGTATTACCAACATGAAAATGATGTCCGAGTGGGAGACCATCGAGGGCCTGGGCTTTGCCGTGCCCACCGCCTCCGCCAAGGTGGTGGTGGACGAGATCATCGCCCGGGGCTATTACGAGGGCCCCCCGGTGCTTGGCGTCACGGTCCGCACCCAGGAGGCGGAGGGAGAGACGCCGGCGGGAGCCTATGTGGCCAGTGTGAACCGGTTCTCCAGCGCCTATGAGCAGGGGGTCCGGGAGGGGGACGTGATCATCGAGGCCAATGGCCGGAGCGTCACCTGCGTGGAGGACCTGGAGCAGGCCAAGGAGGGCCTGGAGGTGGGGGGCACCATGCGCCTGAAGCTCTGGACCGAGCTGGGCACCCGCTATGTAAACGTTGCCCTCACCAGCCGGCACCAGCTGGAGACCCTGTCCCCGCCCTAAAAAAAGGGGCGTCCCTATATAGGGACGCCAAGGCGCGCGGTCTGGGGAGAATGGAATGAACATAGGTGCCCGGCGGCAAAGAGCCTGTCCGGGAGCCCTGTGTTATATATACCATATTTTCCCAAAGATGTCAACCTAAGAATTTTACCAGGGAGGGACCGGAGATGAGAGAGATCACTTGCGAGCAGATCACAGAGACGGTGCGCCGGCTGTGCATCGAGGCCAACACCTACCTGCCCGGGGACCTGTGCCGGGCGCTGGAGGAGGCCCGGGCGCGGGAGGAGTCCCCGGTGGGCCAGGGCATCCTCCAGGACATCGTGGATAACTACCGCCTGGCGGAGGAAAAGGGCCTGCCCATCTGCCAGGATACCGGGGTGGCCCTGGTCTTTGCCGAGCTGGGACAGGAGGTCCACATAGTGGGGGGCGGCCTGGAGGAGGCCATTGACCAGGGCGTGGCCCGGGGCTATGTGGAGGGCTGCCTGCGCTGCTCCATGGTAGCCGATCCCCTCCGGCGGGTGAACACCAATAACAATACCCCCGCCGTCATCCACCTGCGGGTGGTACCGGGGGACAAGCTGAAGTTGACCGTGGCCCCCAAGGGGGGCGGCAGCGAGAACATGACCAGCCTTCGGATGCTCAAGCCATCGGTGACCCCGGAGGAAGTGGTCCGGGTCATTGTGGAGGCGGTGTCCGCCGCCGGCTCCAACCCCTGCCCGCCGGTGGTGGTGGGGGTGGGCCTGGGAGGCACTGCCGAGAAGGCTCTGGAGCTGTCCAAGCGGGCCCTCCTCTGCCCGGTGGAGGAGCCCAGCGCCGACCCCTTTTACGCCGACCTGGAGGCCAGGGCCCTAACGGGTATCAACGCCCTGGGCATCGGCCCCCAGGGCCTGGGCGGGACCGTCACCGCCCTGGCGGTCCACATCCTGCCCCATCCTACCCACATCGCGGGCCTGCCCTGCGCCGTCAGCATCGGCTGCCATGTGACCCGCCACGGGGAAGCTACGCTTTGATCAAAAATATCTACAAAAAGGGATGACTTTTTGGTAAAATTGTGGTATGATCTTCATGAGGAGGCCCGGCCCCGGCCGGGTCCCACGGAAGAAGCCCCCAGAGGGCGGAAGGAGTTGACAAGTTTATGAAGTTCACGTTCACCGACAAGAAGGTCACTCTGCCCAAAAAGGTCCATGAGTACGCCGAGCGGAAAGTGGGGAAATTAGAGCGTTATTTCACGTCGGAGGTAAGCGCCTCCGTGGTTTTCAGTGTGGAGAAGGGCCGGAACAACGTGGAGGTGACGGTCCGCTCCGGCGGCACCATCCTTCGGGCGGCCGAGAGCACAGCGGACATGTTCGCCTCCATTGACGCGGCGGTGGCTGACATGGAGCGGCAGCTGCGGAAAAATAAGGCCCGGCTGGAAAAGCGGCTGCGGAAGGACGCCTTTGTCCGCTCTGCCGAGGAGGATACCTCCTTTGTCCCCGAGGAGCCGGAGGAGGTCTACGACCTGGTCCGCACCAAGCGCTTCCCCATCAAGCCCATGTCGGTGGAGGAGGCGGTGCTCCAGATGAACCTGCTGGGCCACACCTTCTTCGCCTTCAAGAACGAGGAGGCAGGCGGGGCCTTCTCCGTGGTCTACAAGCGGGACAACGGCGGCTACGGCCTCATCGAGGACGACGCCTGATGAAAACCAGAAAAGGGCCGGGGAAATATCCCCGGCCCTTTTTGCGGCGTGTCATAAGAAAATCTTAACCTTTTTGTGGAGAGATAGTCCTTTTCAAACCAAATGGCTGGTGGTATACTACTGACAGCAAAGGAAAGGAGAACATACGCTATGAGAAAGACAAAGCATCGGATCGCGGCGGCGGTCCTGGCCGCCGCCGTAACCCTGTCCCTGCTGCCCGCCGCCCTGGCGGAGGGGGAGGCCCTGACCCGCGGAGAGGCCAGAGATATCCTAATAGCGGCCGCCGACGATTACGCGGGACTTACCCCCGAGGAGCTTTTGCAGGGGGACGAGAAAGGGGAACTGCATCTGGACCGGGAGCTGACCCGGGCCGAGGCCATGGTGATGTTGGAGCGGGCCTTTGGAGGGTTTGAGGCTCCGGTGGGGGCCAACGCCCGGATGGCCTTTC
>CATJWI010000147.1 GCA_949744075.1 uncultured Eubacteriales bacterium
ACTTCTATAAGGGCCTTTTCCAGCAGTACCCCAAAGTCGCAGTACCGCTCCACATATTCATGGCCGTACTTATCCTTTTCCCCCGTGGGTACCGTGTAGCTGCTGGGGATGCCGGTAAACTTCCACCGCAGGGGCAAAGCCCCCAAATTCACCGCCCCCCACTCCACCTCGGAGCGGGTCTGGGTAATGATGTCCCAGTTCTCCGGCTCATAGGCCGCCGAGCCGGGGAATACGGCATACTCCTCTTCCGGACACCAGGAGGGGGGAATGGGGGTAACGCTCTCCGCAGCCAGGGCGGCGGGGAGAAGGGAGCATGCCAGGGCAAAGGCTATGAGCAGAGATAGGCTTTTCCGTTTCATGATGGGTCCTTCCTTTCCTTGGGGCATGGGGCGGCATATATGCGGCCCGCCGGGCTACTATTTCTCTTTGGCCAGCTGGGCGGTGGCAAAGTCCTGATACCAGACCACCTCACACCCCAAGGCCTCCCCCAAGGCCCGGAGGGGCAGGTAGGTCACGCCCTCTTCGGTAAAGGGGGCGGCCTCCAGGGTCCCGCCGCTGTATTCCAGGCTGTTCAGGGTGAAGGTGACGGCCTTCTCTCCGTCGGAGCAGATCACCCGGTTTGCCTCCGCCTCCCACTCTACGGTCAGCCCCAACGCCTCGGCCACCGGCCGGAGGGGGACCAGGATGCGGCCTTTCTCCGCCCTGGGGCAGGGGGTGCCGTTTTCCAGGTCGGGATAGCGGTAGAATTGGACGGGGGCGCCGTTCACCATAATACAGTATTCCCCGGCAAACCCGGCGCTTTTTTCCACCCACTGAATGAACATTTCCTTTTTGAAGGTCTCCCGGTCCCAGCCCATGCTCTCCCGGTATTCCTCCGCCGTCCAGTAGCCGCCCCAGACCCCGGAGCGGTACCAGCCCTCGGCATCAAAGGCGGCGTACTCCTCGGGCCAGCGGGTGAAATACGCCTCCCGCCGCCGGACCTCCTCCATGGACAGGATGGCGTTATACATATAGGGGGCGTAGTGGAACTCCTTCCACTCCTCCTCGCTCTGGAGGGCGAAGAGGCTGATTTGCTCCTCCTTCTGTTCCGGGGAAACGTCCTTGGTCAGTTCAAAGTCCTCCCAGCTGCCGGGGTATTGCTCCCGGTAGCTCAGGGTATCGTCATGGCGGTCCGCCGCCATCCGGCGCAGCTCGATATAGTCGGCGGCCAGGGCCTGCCGGGTCGCCTGGGGCTCTTCTCCGTATCTGGCCGCCCGCTGCTCCACGCTCTCATCGCCCCAGTGTTCCAGAGCCCAGGGGATGCCCACTTCCTCCAATTCCCCGGGGAATTCCGCCTCGTAGCACTCCGTCACATAGGCGTTATAGCTCTGCCAAGCCCGGTCGTTGACGCTGTCCCACCAGCAGCGGTAGCGGAAGCCCGCCTCGTCCAGGCCGTTACCGGCCATGAAGCCGTCCTTGTTCATGAGCCCGCCGTAGTGGGCGTCAAAATAGCCGTCGGCGTCAAAGCCGGCCAACTCCTGAGGGTGCCCGGCTATGTAGTCGGAGACAAATTGATCCACATAGGGCCCCGAATAGGTCCGCCAGCCCTGGTCCTCCGGGGTGGCAGTCTCAATGGCCAAGGCAGGGGCAGAGAGGGCCGCCGTCAGGGCCAGGGCCAGCAGGGCGGATGGCAATTTTCGGTTCACGGCGGGTCTCTCCTTTCCTTAGGGTGGCCTCCCCTACAGGGGTCATTGGTTTCCGGCAGCGGGAGCCGTACCCGTTTTAAACAGGTCGTCGTTGAACAGGCTCCGGGTGTCCGGAGCGCTCTTGAGATACTGGTAGACGCCCCCCAGCTCGGTCTCCCAGGCAGTTTTGCCCCCCAGGTCCTCCCGGGCGCACCAGTAGTAGCCCTCGATCATATTCTCGTAGACTCCGTCCCAGCTGTCAAAGGCCGCCGCCAGCTCCTCCGCGGCAGGCTGGGCCAGGGTCATGGCCTCGTCGTAAGTCAGGTAGCCCGCCGTGTAGCCCCACTGGCACAGGGCCGCTACCCGGCAGAGGTCCCAGGCCCGGATACCCGTCTTGCCCCACTTGTCCCAAAGCTCCTTGGTCCGGGGCCACATATATTCGTCCGTGCCCCCCAGGCGCTTGGCCCGGCGGGCGATCTCGGCGTCAGAGAGATACCGGACCTCCTTGGCCGCCGCCTGGAACTCCGGGTCGCTGCCCGTCTCCAATAGCTCCTTTACCGCCGCCGTCAGGGCCTCCCGGTCCCCGACCTCCCAGCTGTCCGCCAGCAGCTCCCGGCACCAGGCCGCCGGGGCCAGGAAATGCTCCCGGGGCGCGCCGGTCTCGTCCCGTTCCACCACCGTGTGGGGCGGCCGGGCATAAAGGCCCAAGCGGGCGGGCTCTCCCCGCTCCAAGGTCCCCAGCAGGGCCCCCATGGGCTTGAGCCACGCCTCCCAGTCAGTGTCCGCCCAGGGACCTCTGTCCTGGGTCACATCTACCCGCCGCTGGGCCGGGTCCCAGGTCACGGTCTGGCCGAAGAACTGGGCGGCATAGCGCACGGGGAAGTAGGTCCGGTTCTGGTCGGCATAGGGGGCCACGTCCATCTCCACCGGCTCGCCATCCACCCAGGCGGTGGCCTGGCCGGGGGTCATGGATACGGTGGACCCCGCCCGGGTCATGGTGACCTCCCAGGTCTCCGGGTCCCACTCCACCTCCGCCCCCAGGGCCTCGGCCAGGGCCCGGATGGGGGCCATGGTCCGCTCATTTTTCACCTGGGGCTGGGTGTCCATTTGGAGCAGCAGCCCGTCCACGTAAATGGTGATCCGGGACTTTTCCGGAATATAGAAGTCCCAATAGGCGGCGATGGAGCCCTCCACCGCCTGCCGGGTCTCGGGGCTCACCCGGTCCATATAGGGGGCGTCAAAGAAGCCCTCTGTGGTCATGCCAAGGGCGTCCAGGGCGGGAACGATGGCCTGGCCCCAGTTGTCCACATATTGGGGATGGTACAGCAGGTAGGCCCGGTATTTTTCGATCCGCAGGCGGTAATAGGTCTCGTCCTTCCCCCGGCTCTGGTCGTACCAGGCACTCTCGGCGGCCTCAAAGGCCTTGCCCGCCGAGAGGAGGGCGGCCTTCGCCTCCTCCCCGTCCCCGGCCAGGGCGGCGTTTTCCGCATACTTCAGCCGCACCAGGGCGGTCTCGTAGCACTCCCCCGCCGAGCCCTGGGCCCACTCCCGGCCCCCGCCGGGCAGCAGGCCGCCGTTGGCGGCGTCATCCCGCAGGGCCAGCACGGCCTCCCAGGCTCCCGGCTTGTACACCGGGTCCTGGGGAAAGATCAGATAGTCCTCCTCCGCCACCCACGCCGGGGGCGCGGCGGTGACGGCCTCCGCCTCCGCCAGGGCGGCGGGGCAGAGGGAGAGGGTCAGGGTAAGAGCCAGCAGCAGGGAAATGGTTTTTTTCATGGGAAACTCCTTGGAGGTAAAAAGTGAAAACGGTAAGAAGTGTACAGCGTGGCGCCATTGTTTCTATAAGAGGCTCCCGGCGGGAGCAGTTTGCCCGGTCATTGTTTCCTTTCGAGCAGAGCCCGGGACGATCCCCTGTATGGTAGGCGGTATTGTATATCATAAACCTTTTCCGGCCTGCCCGGCCGGGGTTACAGCCCAGCCGTTGGCAGCTTTGCCGCTTACGGATGGGGCGTACTCCTTGCGGGTAAAACCGCTTGAAAGCGGTTCTGGGCTCCGAACTGAAACGGGCGGTGGACCAGAGGGATGAACAGCGAAGTGCGGTACAACCGCAGAGAGCGCCAACGCTGTAAGGCTATCCCTCGGTTGCAAGCCTACAGGATATCGTTCTAACGACCGGCGGCCCCCTCAAGGCGACCCGTGGTCCCTCTTGCGCCGCTGCCGCTGATGACAGCGTAACCTTTGGATTGTTCGTTGAATTTCACGCCGCCTGGGTACGGCGGGGCGTCGAGGCCGAACGGACCCGCCCTCATCTTCTCTTTGGTATACCGGCAAAGCCCCTTACAGCTCCACGACCTCCGCCCCGGCAGGGGGCGCGGTGCGGGGGGCGTCCTTCACAGCCTCCTGGTCAGCCACGGTGTCCACCTTCAGCTTCATCTGGTTCTTCCAGTGGAACTCCAGGGTCCCGGTGGCGTGGCTGGCGGTACCCTGGCTCCGGGCGGTCTCCCGGAAGTCGAAGAGCCCCAGGGCCCAGGTCATAAGGGCGGTCTCCCCCGGGTCATACCAGGAGCCCCGGGTGCCCATAGCGGCGATGCCCTCCATGTTGGGCCGGATGGCGGCGGAGGCGGTCATCCGGCCGTTCCTGTCCACCGTCACGGTGAGATCGTACTCCTTGAAGAGCTCAAATTGGGGGATCTCCTCGTATTCATCATAATAATAGCCCATATAGCCCGCCAGGCCGGAGAACATCTGGTTCACCGTGGCGGTGTCCAGCTTCCAGGTGAGGGTCCCGCCTTGCTCGCTCATGGTGTGGGGGCCAAAGAAAGTGTTGGCCACGCTGTAAAGCTCCAAAAAGCTCTGGTAGCTGCTGGTGGCCCCCATGTAGCTCTCCGCGCTGTCCTGGAGGAGCATCTCGTAGAGGAAGTCCCCCACGCTCCACTCCCCGTCCTGCAGGGCGGCAAGGACCTCAGAGACGGCGGTCAGGTCCATGTCCCCCAGGTCCAGGCTGAACCAGGTGTCCTCACTGACGGTGTCGTCCACCAGGCGCAGCAGGGGCAGGTTCCAGTAGGCCTTGCCCCCCTCCAGGTCCAGGATGAGCTGGAACTTGCAGCCGGTGAGCAGGGTCTTGAGATTCTGGAAGTCCAGCTTGCCCATTTGGGCGTTGAGCTTATCCATGGCCGCCTGGGGAATGAGCTCCAACAGCTGAGCGGCGTTGGCGGTGACGGTGACGTCCATGAGGCCGTCCCGAGCCAGGGCGTCCACCTTCAGGTCCAGCTTGTAGTCCTTGTCCCCGTCCAGGCTGTTCAGGGTGGTGAGGGTCATGCTGTAAGTGTTGGTGGTGCGGTAGCTCTGGCCCTTCTCCAGCTTCTGGGCGGAGAGGAGGCGCTTGAGCAGCTCCTCGAACTGGGTGAGGTCATACTCTAAAAAGTCCTCATCCGTGGGCTGGTCGTTCTCATCGTAGATCGCGCCAGCGGGAACGACCACCCCATGGGTCAGCCGCTCCCGGTCCAGCAGCACCACCTGGTTGTTCATTCGGTTCCAGGTCACGTCCCAGCCCGCGGCCTCGGCGGCGGGGCGGATGGCCACCGGCTCGTCTCCAGTGAGGTCGGCGCCCAGGATGGCGCCCAGCTCCCCGGCAGGCAGGTAGCTCACACCATCGGCGGTGGTGAGCTGGGTGTCATAGTTGGTCACCCCGTTAACCACCAGGGTGGCATCCCCGGCATACCAGTCCCACTGGAAAGAGGGGTCGTTTTCCTCCATGTGCTCCACATAGAGGTACTCCTTCAGATCCTCCTCGGTGTAAAAGGGTCCCCGCCAGGAGTGCATGAACTCCTCCTTGTCGACCCAGTAGTAGTTCTCCTCATAGTAAGCGTCGGCGTCAAAGCCGTCCCAGCTCCCGGGATCGGCGGACCGGTAGCCCTCTGCCCGGTCGTGGGTGTCGGCGATCTGGCGGCGGGCCTCGATGTAGTTGGCCAGCAGTTGGGAGCGGACGGCGGCCTCATCTTCCAGGTAGTTGTCCTTCATGTAGGCGGTCACTGGATCCTGGTAGCCCTCATAGGCGAGTAATGTGGCGGTGTCCAGGCTGTCCAGCTCCCCGGGGAAGGCCTCCTCGTAGAGGGCCATAAGCTGCTTCTCGTACTCCTCCCAGGACAGGATGCCCACCTGGACCTGGCAGTACTCCTTCCACATGGCCTGCTTGAAGGACTCCTCGTCGGCGATCTCAAAGATCTCCAGGTACTCCTCTTTGGTCCAGTCGGGCCAGCTCTCGGCCAACCAGGCGGCGGCGTCGAAGCTGTCGTACTCCCCGGCGTGGGCCTCCCGGTACTCCTGGGCCTTGCCCTCCAGGAAGGATATGTAGCTCAGGTTCCGCCAGGTGACCTCCTGGCCCTCGGCGGGGGTGGTGGTCACCATGCTCCACCCCAGGTCCCCGGAGATGGGCAGGGTGGTGACCCCCGGCCGCCCCAGGCCGTACTGGGCGGCGATATCCGCTACCGGGTCTTCGGCGGCCGCCGCCGGGGCGGCGAGAGATACCGCCAGCGTAAGGGACAGCAACAGGGACAGGAAACGTTTTGCTTTCATCTTGGAAATACCTCCTTTTGTTGTTACATGGGGTTGGTTTGTGTGTATCGGCGGGTCTCGGACAGGTCAAAAACGTCGCGGATGATGTGGCCGTATTATTCATCCTGCCAAAGGGGATAACCGCACCGTTTGGTAGACAATGCCTTTAAGGCATTAATAACCTTGGGGAGGGCTGTGGGGGCCGCCCCCCTGGGCGGCCCGTCCCAGGTCACGAAATATCCGCCAACTCCAAAAACTCATGCCCGTGCTCGGCGATATGGTCCTTCCTCCCCTGAAGGTTATCCCCCAGCAGCAGGTCAAACATCCGGGCGGTCTCCTCCGCGTCCTCGGGCATCACCTTGATGAGCCGCCGGGTCTCCGGGTTCATGGTAGTGAGCCACATCATCTCGGGCTCGTTCTCGCCCAGTCCCTTGGACCGCTGGATGCTGATTTTCTTGTCCGGTCCGATCTCGGCCACGATATCGCTGCGCTCCTTGTTGGAGTAGGCAAACCAGGTCTTTTCCTTATAGGTGATCTCGTAAAGGGGCGA
>CATJWI010000148.1 GCA_949744075.1 uncultured Eubacteriales bacterium
CCGGGCTCAGAAGCCAGGAAGCCGGACTTCTGGACCACTACCTCCCGGCCGGGGGTCAGCTCGATGACCCGGATGGAGCCGGGGAAGCTGGAGGCGAAGGAGATCATGCCAGGGCCACCTTGGGCGGTATATGTATTCTGGAACATGGCTTCGCCGGAGAACATCCGGCCAAAGGCCTTGCCGATGCCGCCGGCGCCGGTCTCCATTTTCATGTTGGGGCTCATCCAGCACATGGAGCCCCGCTCCGTGATCATACTCTCCCCGGCGGCCAGCTGGCACTCCACAATAGGCATAGGCTCGCCGATGATCTGATATTCCATACTGATCTCTCCCTTATATGATATGATTCGAGTTCCGAAATGATGGACAGTTCTATTTTACACCCATTACAGCCGTGGCACAACCCTGAATTTTCCGGACATAGGGAGGAGAAAAGGCGGAAAAGCTGTAAAAGAGGTGAGAAAAATGAAGCAGTATCAGAATCTAAACGCGCTTTTACAGGCAGATGCCAAAGCGGCGTCCCTTTTCGCGCAGCTGCCCCTGTACGCCAAGGACCAGATCCGTACCCGGAGCGACCACGTAAACTCCATGCGGGAGCTGGAGGCCTATGTGAACAACGTCCTCCGAGGAGATGGGTGAGAGGCACAGAGAAAGAGAGTAACGCCGCAGGAGAGAGGAAACGCAAAAAGCATCGGCCCTCAAGGGAGAGGGCCGATGCTTTTTGTGATTTTATAGATTTTGATTTAAACGGTCCAACTTCCAGACGGCCCACAGGTCGGTGCCCCCCTGGTAAAGGAATACGCCGCCAATGAGCCGCCAGAGGCTCAAACCAACGCCAAAGGGATGGCGAAGGATGAACACTCCCAGCAGCAGGGAAAGGATGGACAACCCCAAAGTAGCGGTCCATTTGGGATAGTCTAAGGCGCGCATGTCCAGCCCCCGCTTGACGCCAACCAGGGCGTCGATGAGGATATAGAGTCCCAGGACGGTGGGAATGACGGAGACGATGAAGGCGGAGTGGCTCAGGAAGAAGGAGCCCACCAGCACAGAGATGACCCCCAGGATCAGCTCGGCCTGAAAGCCGTAGCTGCCGCTGCTGCCCCGGTGGAGGAAAAAGCCCAGCACGGTGACGCCCCCATAGACCAAAAGCAGGACGCCGACGCCGGTGCAGAAAAGCCCGGTGGTAAGGCCGGGAAAGAGGAGCAAAAAAAGCCCCAAAAGAAGATAGATCCCGGCGGCAGTATAGAGACTCTTTTTCCCCTTCATGGTCCTACGCTCCTTCCTGCCAGCCCTTGCATACGTCCACCCAGCCGGCGGCCCGGGAAAAGCGCTCCAGCTCGGCCAAGGTCAGCTCAATGGCGGAATTGGAGCTGCCTGCGGCGGGATAGACCGTCTCGAACCGTCCCAGGGAGCGGTCCAGATAGACAGTGACAACGGGGGTTTCGATGGCAAAGGGGCACACTCCGCCCACGGCATGGCCTGTGAAGGCCACCACCTCATCGGGGGTGAGCATCTTGGCCTTGGTGTGGAACTGGGCCTTAAACTTTGGATTGTCGATCTTGGCGTCCCCGGCGCAGACCACCAAAACGCACCTACCTTCCACCTTGAAGGAGAGGGTCTTGGCAATGCGCTCTGGGGCACAGCCTACGGCCTGGGCGGCCAGTTCCACCGTGGCGGAGGAGACGGGGAACTCCCGGATATCGCCCTCCCGGCCCTGCTGGGCAAAAAAGGCGCGGACAGCTTCAATGGACATTTATTTGCTCGCCGCCTTCTGCTGGGCCTTGGCCATAAACTTTTCGCTGTTGATGATGAAGCGGTGGTGGATCCCCTTGCCGATGGGGCCGGCCTCGTCGAAGGCGGTGACGCTGAAGGTCAGCGCCCGGCCGTCCACAGCGGTGATCTCCGCCTCGGCCCAGACTTTCATGCCGATAGGGGTGGCGGCGTCATGAGTGATGTCGATGCTGGTGCCCACGCTGCCCTCCCCGGGGGCCAGCTCCTTCTCAATAGCGTTGACGGCGGCATTTTCCATCAGGCCGATCATCATGGGGGTGCCGAAGACGGGCAGCAGCCCGCTGCCCACAGCGGCGGCGGTATTTTCCATGGTGACGACGGTCTCGCAGCGGCCCTTCATACCAACGATTAATGGCATAGGTAAAACTTCCTTTCTTGATTGAGTTGAATTTAGTGTATCCCATTTTGGAACTTTTTGCAAGAGGGAGAAGTGGAAGGGGGGCCGCTGAGAGTATTATTTTGATGCCGGTACAGAAAAACATCCGGTCCATACTTTGTAGGGGCGAATACTATCCGCCCGGCGGGACCAGTTTGTATGGTATGTAGCTGCCTTACGGCGAAAAAGAAATTTAGGTTTTCCCGGTCAGGACCCGAGATAATGCCAACGCCCGTAGGGCGCGACGCCCCGGCGCGCCGTTGGTAGGCGGTTCGTATGACATAAATTTCTTTCCCGGCTACCCGCCGGGGGCCAAAACCGCTTGAAAGCGGTTCTGGACTCCGAACTTTGAAGGGCGGTAGACCAGTGGGATGAACTACGAGGTACGGTACAACCGTAAAGAGCACCAACACTGTAAAGCTATCCCTCGGTTGCAAACCTATAGGGCATCCTTCTAACGACCGGCGGCCTCCTCAAGGCGACCCGTGGTCCCTCTTGCGCCGCTGCCGCTGACAACAGTGTAACCTTTAAGTGATTCGCTGAACTTCACGCCGCCTGGGCGGGTGATTTATTGAGAATCGGAGAACTGCTGTAGGGCGGCCCGCCTCGGCCCGCCGCGCTATTCGCCCCATTCCTCCCCAAAAACAAAAAACCGCCCGGCCATAGGGCCGGGCGGCAACTTACCAATTCATTGCGGAGCGTTCATCAGACGGATCCACTCGTCGCTGTACTGCTTGCGGATGTCCGAAGGCAGACAGGCGTAGGTCTCGCACATCTCAGCGATAAACTGGTCGCTGGGATAGGCGTAGGGATTGTTTGCCATTTCGGGGTCCATCTCCTCCCGGGTAGAGAGCAGGGGGGTGGAGTAATAGGTCTCGTCACAGTTGCGTTGGCTGATCTCGGTCTGGCACATGAAGTTGATAAAAGCCTCGGCGTTTTCCTTGTTCTCCGCACCTTTGGGGATACACATGGCGTCCACGTAGAGGTTGGTGCCCTCCCGGGGAATGGCGAAGCGCAGGTCGGGGTTGTTCTCCTGCATGGTCAGGTAGTCGCCGTAGTAGTAGACTCCGATGGCGGCGTTGGCGCCCTCCAGCTTGCCGAAC
>CATJWI010000149.1 GCA_949744075.1 uncultured Eubacteriales bacterium
CGAGCTGGCCGACGACGACGGCGACCTGCCGTTCTGAGAGAACGGACACATTTTGAAATGATAGGAGGTCCATCGTCATGCCTATGGACAATAGAGAGCAGCGTCCCCGCGGCCGGAAGCGCCGCAAGGTCTGCACCTTCTGCGCCGACAAGGTGGAGCACATCGATTACAAGGACGCCGCCAAGCTCAAGCGGTTCCTGTCTGAGCGGAGCAAGATCCTGCCCCGGCGGACCACCGGCACCTGCGCCATGCATCAGCGCCAGCTGACCGTGGCGGTGAAGCGGGCCCGTCAGATCGCCCTGCTGCCCTACGTTACCGACTGAGAACAGCCTTTGGAAAAGCGTCGCGGAGTTTCCGCGGCGCTTTTTTGTGGGCTATCACCGGAGAAAAATAGAGCATTTGCCCAGTTTGAAAGGGTTGATACAAGGACAGAACAGACATAATGCACAAAAATAGTTTGGGTAAAATAGTAAAAATAACGATTTCACCCACAGGCGTTTTCTGCTATAATATACCTGCTCCCAAACCGACATCAAAATGGGAGTGCGGCCCGGAGAAAAGGAAGGGCCGGAAATAATGAGGAGGGTACATCCCATGAAAAGAATCGTCAGTGTTCTTCTGGCCGGGGGCATGATCCTGTCCCTGGCGGCCTGCGGCGGCGGCTCCGCCGAAACTCCCGATCCTGTGGAGAGCTCCGCTCCCGTGGAGTCTGAAGCTCCTGCCACCGGCGGCAGCGGCAAGCTGGTCATCTATTCCCCCAACTCCGACACCCAGGTGAACTCCAGCCTGGAGGCCTTCAAGGCCGCCTACCCCGGCATCGAGGTGGAGCTGCAGCAGATGGGCTCCGGCGACGTGCTGTCCCGGATCGAGGCCGAGAAGGAGAATCCCCAGGCGGACGTGAACTGGGGCGCCATCAACTACAACTTCTATGAGCAGCATCCCGACCTCTGGGAGGAGTATGTCTCCCCCAATGAGGAGCTGCTGGACGAGAACTATCGCAACCATGCCGGCTTCGTCAGCTTCGGCAACCTGTCCGGCTCCGGCGCCTTCATTCTCAACGACGACCTGCTCAAGGAGCTGGGCGTTGAAGTCAAGGGTTACGCCGACCTGCTCAATCCCAAGCTGAAGGGCAAGATCGCCATGGGCGATCCCACCGCCTCCTCCTCCGCCTTTGCCGAGCTGACCAACATGCTGCTGGTCATGGGCGAGGGCGAGACCCCCGACGAGTGCTATCACAGCGACGCCGCCTGGAAGTACATCGAGGACTTTATCGCCAACCTGGACGGCATCATCCTGTCCAGCTCCTCCGCCGTCTATAAGAACGTGGTGGCCGGCGAGTACGCTGTGGGTGTGTCCTACGAGGATCCCGTGGTCCAGGCCGTTCTGGACAACAAGGACAATCCCGACGCCAACATCTCCATGGTCTACCCCGAGGAGGGCGCCGTGTGGCTGCCCGCCGGCGTGGCCATCGTGAAGAACGCCCCCAACATGGAGAACGCCAAGCTGTTCGTGGACTTTATGCTCTCTGAGGAGTGCCAGAAGGAGCTGGCCAAGACCACCATCCGGGGCACTATCACCACCATTCCCCAGGACTGCGAGGGCATGCTGCCCTTCGACGAGATCCACGTGGTCTACGAGGATCAGGCCGCCGTGGCTGCTTACCAGACTGAGATGCTGGAGAAGTGGACTGATATCCTGACCCGGTAAGAGAGAAAACCTTCAGTTGAATAGAGGAGAGCAAGATGAGTGTTTGTATTCGTATTAAAGACGCGGTAAAAAAGTACGGCAATAATACAATCATCTCGGACTTGTCTCTGGACATCAAGGAGGGTGAATTTTTCACCCTCCTTGGTCCGTCCGGATGCGGAAAGACAACGCTCCTGAGAATGATTGCCGGCTTCAACAGCATTGAGGGCGGAGATTTCTACTTTAACGACACGCGGATCAACGACATGGACCCGGCCCAGCGGAATATCGGCATGGTGTTCCAGAACTATGCCATCTTCCCCCACATGTCCGTCCGGGACAACGTGGCCTTTGGCCTGAAGAACCGCAAGGCGTCCAAAGAAGAGATCGCCACCGAGACCGACAAGTTCATGGAGCTGATGCACATCAAGGAGTACGCTGACCGGATGCCTGACCGCCTCTCCGGCGGCCAGCAGCAGCGGGTGGCCCTGGCCCGCGCCCTAGTCATCAAGCCCGACGTACTGCTGATGGACGAGCCGCTCTCCAATCTGGACGCCAAACTCCGCGTGGAAATGCGGACGGTCATCAAGGAGATCCAGCACACCGTGGGCATCACCAACGTCTACGTGACTCACGACCAAGAGGAGGCCATGGCGGTCTCTGACCGGATCGCCGTCATGAACCAGGGCGACATTCAGCAGGTAGGCGCCCCCAAGGACATCTACCAGCGTCCCGCAAACCTCTTTGTGGCCACCTTTATCGGCCGGTCCAACATCCTTTCCGGTAAGCTGGAGGTGGAGGGGGACAAGGCCACCCTGGTCTTCCAGGACGGCCACCGGGTGGAGATGCCCAACGTCCTGCCCCAGTACCGCCAGAGCCAGGAGGTGAAGGTCTCCGTCCGGCCCGAGGAGTTCGTGCTGGAGACCGATCCCACCGTCCCCGGGGTAAAGGCGGTCATCGACTCCAGTGTCTTCCTGGGCCTGAACACCCATTATTTTGCCCACACCGAGTCCGGGGACAAGATCGAGGTGGTCCAGGAGTCCCAGATCGACAGCATCATCCCCGACGGCACCGAGATCCACCTGGGTATCAAGCGGGAGAAGATCAATATCTTTGAGGCCGAGGGCAAGTACAACCTGCTGGAAGGCGTCCGCAATGACAACGCCGTCTAAGGCCAGAGGTGTTGTATGATGAAGAAAACCAAAAAACCTGATCTGTGGGTCGTGGTCTCCATCGCGATCCTGTGCGCCTACCTGATCTTCCTGATGTATCCCATGCTGAACCTGCTCCAGCAGTCCCTGTACAACAAGGACGGGGCTTTCACCATGGAATATTTCCAGAAGTTCTTTGGGCGGACCTACTATTTTTCCACCCTGTGGAACTCCTTTAAGGTATCCGTGTTGGCCACCATCGTCACGCTGATCATTGGCGTGCCCCTGGCCTATGTGTACAACATGTACGAGATCAAGGGCAAGACAGTGCTCCAGATGGTGATCATCCTGTGCAGCATGTCCGCCCCATTTATCGGGGCCTATTCCTGGATCCTGCTGCTGGGCAACAACGGCATCATCCGCAAGACCATCAAGTCCCTTTTGGGGATCACCATGCCCACCATTTACGGCTTCAACGGCATCCTGCTGGTGCTGTCTCTGCAGCTGTTTCCCCTGGTGTTCCTCTATGTGTCGGGGGCCATGAAGAATATCGACAACTCCCTGCTGGAAGCCTCTGAGAATATGGGCTGCAAGGGGGTGAAGCGGTTCTTCAAGGTCATCGTGCCCCTGTGTATGCCCACCATCCTGGCGGCCACCCTCTTGGTGTTCATGCGGGCCTTCGCCGACTTTGGCACCCCGCTGCTCATTGGCCAGGGCTACCGGACCTTCCCGGTGGAGATCTACAACGCCTTCTTCTCAGAGACCACTGGCGGAGACTACGGCTTTGCCTGCGCCATTTCGGTGATCGCCATCGTCATCACCACGGTGGTGTTCCTGCTGCAGAAGTGGACCTCCAATAAGTTCGCCTTTACCATGAACGCGCTGCACCCCATTGAGCGCAAGAAGGCCAAGGGGCCCTTCAACGTGCTGATCCATGTGTTCTGCTACGGCATCGTGGGCATTGCCTTCATGCCCCAGATCTACATCCTCTACGAGTCCTTCCGGAAGACCTCGGGCAAGGCCTTTGTTCCCGGCTACTCCCTCAACAGCTACCGGGAGGCCTTCAAGGTGGCGGGCAACGCCATTAAGAACACCTTTGTCATCGGCCTGGGGGCGCTGGTCATTATTATCTTCCTGGCGGTGCTGGTGGCTTACCTGGTCATCCGCCGGCGGAACAAGGTCAACGGCCTCATCGACATCATGAGCATGCTGCCCTACATCATCCCCGGCAGCGTGGTGGGCATTGCCCTGATCATGGCCTTCAATAAGAAGCCCCTGATCCTCACAGGCACCATGATCATTATGATCATTGCCCTGGTCATCCGCCGTCTGCCCTATACCATCCGCAGCTCAGTGGCCACTCTCCAGCAGATCCCCATCACGGTGGAGGAGGCGGCCATCTCCCTGGGCTCCTCCAAGGCCAAGACCTTCTTTAAGATCACGGTGCCGATGATGTCCAACGGCATCATCTCGGGCGCCATCCTCAGCTGGGTGACCATCATCACCGAGTTGAGTACCGCTATCTGCCTGTATACCGTCCGGACACAGACCCTGACTCTGGCCATCTACACTTACGTGTCCCGGGGCAACGACGGCATTGCTGCAGCCCTGGCCACCATCCTGTCTCTGACCACGGTGGTGTCCCTGGCGGTATTCATGAAGGTGTCCAAATCGAAGGATGTGACCCTGTGATGAAGCCTGCAGTCCAGCGACTGATGGGCAAGACCATCATCAGCGTCCAAGCCTATGAGGACACCCCTCTCTACGGCCCTGACAACATGCGCACCATGGCCCAGAGCGTGCTCCTGGGCGGCGCGGAGGGTCTGCGGGCCTGCTGGCCTCAGGATATTCGGGCCATCCGGGCCGTTACTGACGTGCCCATCGTGGGCATCTTCAAGGACTTTGGAGACGGGGACCCCCTGGATACGGTATTCATCACCCCCACGGTGGACCAGGCCTGCCGGGTCGTCGAGGCCGGGGCCGACGTGCTGGGGGTGGACTGTACCCTCCGCCCCTCCCGGGGCCTGGAGGAGCTGAAACGGCTGCTGGGGGGTATCCGGGACAAGTATCCCGACATCCCCATCATGGCCGACCTGGCCACCCTGGAGGAGGGGATCGCCGTGGCGGAGACGGGGATGGTGGACATCATCTCCTCCACCCTCAGCGGCTACACCCGCCAGAGCTTGGACCGGGCTACCGGCAAGCCGGACTTCCGGCTGGTCCGGGAGCTGAAGCAGGCAGTAGACCTGCCGGTGAACGGAGAGGGCCGCATCTGGGAGCTGGCCGACCTGGAGGAGATGCTCTCTTCCGGGGCGGACATGGTGACCATCGGCAGCGCCGTCACCCGTCCCCACGAGATTGCCAAGCGGTTCGTGGGCTTCCAGCGAGAGTGGCGGGAGGGGAACCGGTAAAGACCCGTTTGGAACAAAAATGACACCCGCTGAAAAGAATTGCTTTTCGGCGGGTGTTGCTTTATAATAGATGGACCGACAGACCGGGATCTACAGAGGTGAAACTATGCGGGAAGACATTTTGGAGAATTTGCAGCGTGAAATATATGATAGATGCCAAAAACCAACGAATCAGTTTGGAATGGGCTGCTATTATCACATTACCGCAGTCGTTAAAAATGTGGAGATCCTGGCAGAAAAATACGGGGCAGATAAGGAAATTGTTATGATCGCGGCTTGGCTGCATGATATTGCTTCCATTACAGATCATAGGCTCTATGAGCTTCACCATCTCCATGGGGCAGAAATGGCATATCATATCCTAAAGGAATATGGTTATGATGACAAAAAGATTTCATTGGTACAAAAATGCATCAGAAATCACAGAGGTAGTGTCAGTTCGGAGAAGATCAGCCCGGAAGAATTATGTGTGGCCGACGCCGATGCCATCTCACACTTTGACAGTGTGCCGAGTCTTTTGTATTTAGCCTACGTTCAAAAAGAGATGGGAATGGAAGAAGGCAAGACATTTGTAAAAGACAAGTTGACGAGAAGCTTTCAAAAACTATCTGCTGAAGGCAAAAAGCACTATCGAGATAAATTTGAAAAGGTGATGGAAGTTTTCGGTTGACGATCAAGTTTACCGCTCTGTTCCGCGGCCTTTGAGGGATCCCTATTTTTGGCCCAACTTGATATCTCGCCCCTTGCAACTTTCCCCCACTTGTCCTATAATACAGGCGACGGAAGAAAGGAGAGGAGTCCTTACTATGGAAAAGCTGCTTTGTCCCTCCATGATGTGCGCCGATTTCGGCGACCTGGCGGGGGAGGTGTCCCGGCTGGAGGGGGCGGGGGCGGACCTGTTCCACCTGGATGTGATGGACGGCCAGTTCGTGCCCAACTTCGGCATGGGACTTCAGGACATCGAATATATCTGCAAGCACGCCAAGATCCCCTGCGATGTCCACCTGATGACCCAGACCCCGGGAGATTACGTGGAGAAGTTCGCCGATTTGGGGGCGAAGCTCATCTACGTCCACGCCGAGACGGGACCCAATGTTGCCCGGACCCTGCAGAAGATCGCCGACGCCGGGGCGAAGGTGGGGCTGGCGGTGAACCCGGGCACGGCGGCGGCCACAGTGGAGCCCCTTTTGAATTTGGTAGACTATGTGCTGGTGATGACGGTAAATCCCGGCTTTGCCGGGCAAAAATTTATCCCGTTTGTGGAGGAAAAGATCGACCTGCTGGCGGCCTGGAAGGAAAAGTATGGCTTTGGGATGGTCGTTGACGGGGCCTGCAGCCCAGAGGTCATCGCCCGGCTCAGCCGCCGGGGGGTAGAGGGCTTCGTTCTGGGCACCAGCGCCCTCTTCGGCAAGGGGAGAGCTTACAAGGATATCATGCCCGAACTGCGGGCACTCTAAGAAAAAAGGAGGAACAACATATGAAGTTAGCCATCGGGAACGACCATGTGGCCGTGGAAATGAAACAAGAGATCCAGGCTCATCTGGAGGCCAAGGGCATTGAGGTCATCAACGTGGGCACGGACTCCACCGACCGCTTCAACTATCCCATTAGCGGCTACACGGTGGCCAAGCTGGTGGCCCAGGGCAAGGTGGACGGGGGCGTCCTCATCTGCGGCACCGGGGTGGGCATCTCCCTGGCGGCCAACAAGGTGAAAGGCATCCGGGCCTGCGTGTGCAGCGAGCCCTACACCGCCAAGCTCTCCAAGCAGCACAACAACTCCAACATCATCGCCTTCGGCGCCCGGGTCATCGGCATCGAGACCGCCAAGATGATCGTGGACGAGTGGCTGGGGGCGGAGTACGAGGGCGGCCGCCACCAGGTCCGGGTGGACATGCTTCGGGAGATCGAGGAGACCCAGGCCTTGAAGGCCGCGGAGGAGTAAGGCTCCGGGGAAAGAAAACGCAATATCCGCATTGGTAGGAAAAAGCCGTCCGGCGCAGAGCCGGACGGCTTTTTGCTTTGAATTATGTATGCTCCGCGGGCTCCTCTTTCCGCCGTTTCCGAAAGGGTGTGGGCAGATATTCATCTCCGTCGCCGGTCATTTCCCGCATCCGGGCCCGGACCTGGAAGATGCAGTCGGAGCACTCCGCCCGGCCCAGCACCACATCCTCGGCAAAGGCGTGGCAGGAGGGGGCTCCGCAGGAGCCGCAGAGGAGGCCGGGGAGCTTCCGCTCCAACTCGTGGATGGCCGCCATCTTCTCCATGGCTACCGTCCGGTCCTTGTCCAGCAGGAACACCGGGGCGAACTCCAACTCTTTGTCTGCCTGGATGATGCTGGGGTCGGAAACTTCTGCGTCAAAGTCGCTGCGGGAATCAGGCATCTCCCGCATCAGGTGCCGCAGGCGCATGGTGGATACGAAGGGGTCCTCCACGGTGAGGCAGCCGCCCACACAGCCCTGGGTACAGGCACACAGCTCCACAAAGTCCACATCGGGTACCCGGTCGTCCTCAATGGCCCCTAAGATACGGATGACGCTGTCCATACCGTCCACCGCCAGGAACCGCTCTCCAGGAGCCCGGGCGGAGGCTTCCCCGCCGCAGAAAGCCCAACGGACCCCACCTCGCCCAGCGGTAGAGAGGGGGAGGGGGGTCTCGATCTGCTGCATGGGGGTCAGTAACTTTACATACAGCTCCCGAATGGAAAAGGCTCCGTCCAGCACGGGCTGTTGCAGATCGTCAGGGGTGTGGGCGGCCGTGACCTGAGCGGAACAGGGGACGATGGCGAAAACGCCGATGTCTTCCGGGGGAAAGCCCGTGTCCTGCACTGCTTTCTGCCGGGCCAGGATGGCTGCCAGTTCCACCGGGGTGATGGTGGCGGTGATGTGGTCCAACAATTGGGGAAAGCGCATCCGGATGAGCCGCAGCACCGCTGGGCAGGCCGAAGAGATCACCGGGCGGGCGCTGGAGGCTGTGTCCCGGGGATGCTTCCGGGCTTGGTCAGAGAGAAGCTCGGAGGCCTTGGCCGTCTCAAAGACGGCGTCGAAGCCCAGCCGAAGCAGCCCCTCCAGCACCCGGGCGGTGCCGTCCAGATGCTGGAACTGGCCGTAGAGGGCTGGGTCGGGCAGGGCCACGGTATATTTGAAGTCCTTGAGCCGGCACAGGGAATCGCTGACCGCCTTGATGGCCTTATGGGGACAAGAGCGGATACACTCCCCGCAGTCCACGCACCGCTCCTGAAGAATGGCGGCCTTTCCCCGCCGGACCCGGATGGCCTGGGTGGGGCAGCTCTTCATGCAGGTGGTGCAGCCCCGGCAGCGGGCATATTCAATGGAAACAGAATGTTCCATAGGATCAGCACCTCCAAAGGAAAGCGGACCTCCGCCTATGGGGCAGCATGAGGCCCGCCGGAACGAAAAAATAAGTAGCTCAGATCTTGATCTTGATGGTGACGGTGGTGCCCGAGCCCACGGCGGTCTCGATCTCCATCTCGTCGGAGTAGCGTTTCATGTTGGGAAGGCCCATGCCCGCCCCAAAGCCCAAGTCCCGGGCCATATCGCCGGCGGTGGAGTAGCCCTCCTCCATAGCCTTGTTCACATCGGGGATGCCGGGGCCCTGGTCGATCATGCGGATGGTGATCTCCTCCATCCCCACGTCCACCTCGGCCCGTCCGCCGTCGGCGTGGATGACCATGTTGATCTCGCCCTCATACATGCAGATAGAGGCCCGGCGGATCACGTCGGGGGGGAGCCCCAGCTTTTTCAGGGTAAGTTTCATCTTGCTGGAAGCCTCGCCGGCTTCGATGAGGTCGCCGCCCTCCACGGGGTAGACCAGCTTCACCGGCTCCATGCTCAGACCTCCCCTCTCAGACCCTTGATATACAGCTTGCCGCAGGCGTCATACATCCGCATGGGGGTGCACATGACCACGATGTCCCGCTCCTGGGCCAGGGCCAGCACACTGTCGTCGGGCTTCTTGCCCCGGACAAAGGCGATGCACTTCATATCCATCATGTCCGCGGTGCGGATGACCTGGGGGTTCACCAGCCCCGTCAGCAGCAGGGCTTGGTTCTTCACATAGGCCAGCACATCGCTCATAAAATCGCTGCCGCAGGCGGACATGACCTCCCGGTCCAACTTATCCGCCCCGTACAGCACGTCGGCCCGCAGGATCTCTTGTACTTCCGAAAGCTTCATAGTAAAAACCCTCCAAAACTAAACTGCCGATTTCATGTTCTCATTGTAGCACGATGGGACTCGGATGTAAAGGAATCTGTGCTATTTTTCACAAAGTTTTTTCCTGGAAAGGGAACGGTTTTGACATCTGCCGCCTTGACGGGACAGGGGGTAGACCGCTATAATAAAATGCAATAGACTTTAACCTGGTAAAGAGAAGTCTATAAACCGTCAAGGAGGTCGTCAACATGGAAAACCAAAGAGTGTACAACTTTTCCGCAGGACCGTCTATGCTGCCCCTGAAGGCGCTGGAGCGGGCGGGAGCCGAGATCGCCAACTATAAGGGCTCAGGCATGTCTGTGATGGAGATGAGTCACCGATCTAAGGTCTTCCAGCAGATCTTCGACGAGACCCAGGCCAAGTTCCGCAAGGCCCTGAAGATCCCCGAGGGCTATCGGGTGCTGTTCCTCCAGGGTGGGGCATCCACCCAGTTTTCTGCGGTGCCCCTGAACCTTATCGGGGCCACGGGGAAGGCGGACTATGCCCTGACGGGCAACTTCTCCACCCTGGCCTACAAAGAGGCCAAGAAATACGGAGACATCAGCGTGGCCGCCACCAGCGAGGACAAGAACCACACCTACATCCCCGCCCAGACCCAGCTGAAGCTGGACCCGGAGGCCAGCTACTTCTATTACTGCGCCAACAACACCATCTACGGCACCGAGTGGCAGTATGTCCCCGACACCGGCGCGGTGCCCCTGGTGTGCGATATGTCCTCGGACATCCTCTCCCGCCCGGTGGACGTGAGCAGGTACGGGGTCATCTTTGCCGGCGCCCAGAAGAACATGGCCCCGGCGGGGCTTACGGTGGTCATCGTCAAGGAGTCCCTGGCGGGGAAGGAGCTTCCTTATACCCCCCTGATGCTGGGCTATAAGACTATGATCGACAAGGACTCCATGTATAATACGCCCCCCTGCTGGTGCATCTACATGCTGGGCCTGGTGCTGGACTGGCTGGAGGAGCAAGGCGGCGTGGAGGGCATGGAAAAGATCAAGCACGGCAAGGCCCAGATGCTCTATGATACCCTGGACGCCTCCCGGCTCTTTACCTGCCCCGCCCAGGTGGGCAGCCGCTCGGATATGAACGTGGCCTTCCGCTCGGTGAGCGAGGAGCTGGACGCCAAGTTTGTGGCCGAGGCCACCGCCGCGGGCTTTACCAACCTGAAGGGCCACCGCAATGTGGGCGGCATGCGGGCCAGCATTTATAACGCCATGCCGGTAGAGGGCGTGGAGAAGCTGGTGGAATTTATCAAGAAGTTCGACAAGGAGAATTGAGGCGTAGGGGCGCGGCCCTCAGCCGCCCGCGTCAACATAGAGCTGAAACATAGGAGGTATGCCCTCATGTTCCGTATCAAGACCCTGAACAAGATCTCTCCCGCCGGCCTCAGCCAGTTGGATAAGGCCCGGTATGCCGTCTCCGACAGTGAGGAGAACGAGGACGGCATTCTGGTCCGGTCGGCGGATATGCAGGAGTACGTGTTCCCTGATGCCCTGCGGGCCATCGCCCGGGCGGGGGCGGGGACCAACAATATCCCGGTGGAGCGCTGCTCCCAGTCAGGCATCGTGGTGTTCAATACCCCGGGAGCCAACGCCAACGCGGTGAAGGAGCTGGCGGTGTGCGCCCTGATGCTGGCCTCCCGGGGGGTGGTGGCCGGCTCCAAGTGGGTGGACGGCCAGATCACCGCCGGGGTGAACATCGAGGATGTGGTGGAGAAGGGAAAGAGCCAGTTCGTGGGGCCCGAGCTGCTGGGCAAGAACCTGGGCGTCATCGGCCTGGGGGCCATCGGGGTCCAGGTGGCCAACATCGCCACCAAGCTGGGGATGAACGTCTACGGCTATGAC
>CATJWI010000150.1 GCA_949744075.1 uncultured Eubacteriales bacterium
AACCCCCCCGGCGGGCACCCCCCGCCGGGGCCCTTCTCTCACTCCAATTGAAACTGCCCCGTATAGAGCCGGTAATATCTCCCCTCCCGCTCCAACAGCTCGGCATGGGACCCCTTCTCCTCGATCTGCCCATGCTCAATGACTACGATACAGTCGGAATTGCGCACGGTGGACAGCCGGTGGGCGATGACAAACACTGTCCGGTTCTCCATCAGCGCGTCCATCCCCTTCTGAATGAGGGCCTCGGTCCGGGTGTCGATGGAGGAGGTGGCCTCGTCCAGGATCATCACCGGGGGATCGGCCACAGCGGCCCGGGCGATGGCCAGCAGCTGCCGCTGCCCCTGACTTAGGTTGGCCCCGTCCCCGGTGACCATGGTCTGGTACCCGTCGGGTAGCCGCCGGATGAAGGAGTGGGCCCCGGCGGTCTTGGCGGCGGCGATGCATTCCTCGTCGCTGGCCTCCAGCCGCCCATAGCGGATGTTCTCCATCACCGTCCCCGTAAAGAGGTGGGTATCCTGAAGCACCGCCCCCAAGGACCGCCGCAGGTCGTCCTTCCTGATCTCCTTCACGTCGATGCCGCAGTAGGTGATGACCCCGTCCTGAATTTCATAGAACCGGTTGATGAGGTTGGTAATGGTGGTCTTGCCTGCCCCGGTGGAGCCCACAAAGGCGATCTTCTGCCCCGGGTTGGCGTAAACGCTCACGTCGTGCAAGATCTGCTTCCCCGGCACATAGGAGAAGTCCACATTCTGGAACCGCACCGCCCCGGTGAGCTCGGTGAGCACGTAACCCTCCCCCCGGGTCACCGCCCCCCGGATCCGGTGGAGCCCCTCCGCCGGGTCCCCCTGGGGGTATTTCCAGGCCCACAGGTGACCGGGGACCTCCTCCCCGCACTGGGTCAGAACATCCTCCTCATCCTTGACGCAGGCCACCAGGGTCATCCGTTCATTGTCCGGCACCTTCCAGGCCCAGCACCCGGTGCGCTCCCCCTGGCCGGCCAGGCTCAGGGTGCCGTCGGCGGCCTTGCGGACCGCCGTTAGGGTCACCTGTCCCTCGTCCTCCTCGGCCGGGGTGTCCATGACCTCAAAGATCCGCTCCGCCCCCGCCAAAGCGGAGAGGATGGTGGTAAGCTGCTGGGAAATTTGGTTCATAGGCTGGCTCACCTGCCGGGAGTAGTTCAAATAGGTGGAAAAGCCCCCCAGGTCGAAGCCCCCGAAGATGGCCAGCAGTCCCCCCACCGCGGCGGTGACGGCGTACCCCACGTTATTCAGGTTCATGGCAATGGGCATGACGGCGGAGGAGTAGAAGTTGGCCTTGGAGGCCGCCTGCCTGTAGTCGTCGTTGAGCCGGGCGAAGTTTGCCTTGGCCTGCTCCTCATAGGTAAAGGCCTTCACCACCTTCAGCCCCTCGATCATCTCCTGGATGTTGCCGTTGACCTTGCCCAGGTTGGCCTGCTGCTCCCGGTAGTACCGCCGGGACTTGCCCCCCATGAACTTGAACACGGCGAAGGTGCCCCCCAGGATCACCAGGGTAATGAAAAACAGCAGGGGGCTGATATAGATCATCATCCCCACCACGCCAATAAACATAAGGACAGAGGAAAACAGGGACACCACCGACTGCTCCAAGGCCATCTGCACATTGTCCGCGTCGTTGGTGAACCGGCTCATGAGCTCCCCGTGGGTGTGCCTGTCGTAGTAGGCGATGGGCAGGTCTTGGAGGGCATCAAAGAGGTCCTTCCGCAGCCGGTTGACCCCCTTCTGGGCCAGCCGGGCCATGGCGGCCATCTGCAAATAAGAGGCCGCCACCCCCACCAGATAAATACACAGCAGGGGAATGAGGCCCTTCAGCAGGTCCCCGGGCCCGCCGTAGACCCCGCCCACCAGGTTGTTGATGACCGGCCGCATATAGTAGGACCCGCCAATGTTGGTGCAAACGGAGAGGAGCAGGCAGAGGAACACCCCCACCAGAGGCAGCTTGCTCTGGGACAGATAGCCCATGAGCCGCCGAATGGTCTTTTTGGTATTCTTGGGCTTGGAAAAGCCCCCGCGTCCGTGAGGTCCCGGCATTATTCGCTCACCCCTTCCTGTTGAGAGTTGTAGATCTCCTGATAGACGGCGTTGTTCGCCATCAATTCCTCATGGGTCCCTTCTCCCACAATGCTCCCATCGTCCAGCACCAATATCTGATCGGCGTACTGCACCGAAGAAATGCGCTGGGCGATGATAATGACCGTAGTCCCCGCCAAGTTCCGGGCAAAGGACTCCCGGATGGCCGCCTCGGTGGCGGAGTCCACCGCTGAGGTAGAGTCGTCCAAAATGAGAATGGCGGGCTTCCGCAGCATGGCCCGGGCGATGCACAGCCTCTGCTTCTGTCCCCCGGACACATTGGTGCCCCCCTGGTCCAGCATGGTGTCAAACCCGTCGGGCAGGGCCATGATAAAGTCGTAGGCCTGGGCGTCCTTGGCCGCCCGGACCAGCTCCTCCTCGGTGGCGTCCTTCTTGCCCCAGAGCAGGTTTTCCCGAATGGTGCCGGAGAAGAGCACATTATTCTGTAGCACCATCCCGATCCGGGAGCGCAGCTCCTCCATAGGGTAGTCCCGTACGTCCACCCCGTCCACCAGCACCGCCCCCCCGGTCACGTCATAGAAGCGGGGGATCAGGTTCACCAAAGAGGACTTTCCGGTCCCCGTCCCGCCCACGATGGCGGTAAACTGTCCCGGCTCCACCACAAAGCTCAGATGCTCCAGCACGTCGTCCCCCGTGCCGGTGGCCCGGTACTTAAAGGACACGTCCCGGAACTCCACCCGGCCCCGGGCGGGAGGCAGCTGGGCCCCATGGCTCTCCGGCCGGTCCTGAATGTCAGGCTCAGTATCCAGCACCTCGACGATCCGCCGGCTGCAGGCCAGGGCCCGGGACAGTTGGAGAAGGCTCATGGCCACCATCATTACGCTCATCAAAATTTGAAAGATGTAGTTGATAAAGGAGCTCAGGTCGCCATAGAGCATGGTGCCCCCCATGACTTGGCTGCCCCCCAGATAGAGCACCGCCAGGGTGGCGGCGTTGAGGGAGAGGGTCATCACCGGCATGATCATCACGATGCGCATGGCCACGTTGATGCCCGCCTCGGTGAGCTCATCGTTGGCGGTCTTGAACTTAGTCTTCTCATACCCCGCCCGGACGAAGGCCTTCACCACCCGGACAGCCACCAAATTCTCCTGCACGGCGTTATTCAGGTTGTCGATCTTCCGCTGCATCACCTCAAAAAGGTGGTTGCACACCTTCATGATAAGCCCGATGGCCAAGGCCATCACCGGGATGACCACCACCAGCACCAAGGCCAGGGAGGCGTTGATGGAAAAGGCCATCAGCAGGGCGGCAATGAGCATCACCGGCGCCCTGGTAATAATCCGCATCCCCATGATCACCGTCATCTGAATGGCGTTGACGTCGTTGGTCATCCGTGTGATGAGGGAGGCAGAGGAAAACCGGTCGATATCCGCGAAGGAAAAGTCCTGGATCTTCTGAAACATGGCGTTACGCAGGTTGGCCCCAAAGCCCTGCCCGGCAATGGAGGCCGCCTTGGCCGACACCACACCGCACACCATGCCCACCGCCGCCAGCACCAGCATCAGGGCCCCCGTCTTCAAAATATAGCCCATATCGGACTGGGCGATGCCCACGTCCACAATGGCCGCCATAAGCCGGGGCATGGCGATCTCGCACAGCACCTCCAGGATCACCAAAACCGGAGCCAGCATAGCCCATTTTTGATATTCACCAATGTATACGGACAGCTTTTTTATCATTGACCCTCACACTCCTTTTCCGGCGGACAGAAGGGGGGAGGCTCTACCCCCCCTAAATTGCCGATCATCCGGGTAAAAAACCCGGTGAGTTGAATTTTCTCCTCCGGCGAAAACCCGGCCAGCATCCGGTCGTCCACCGCCCGAAAGCTCTCCCCGCACTTTTCCACCGCCCTTCGCCCCTTGTCGGTGAGCTCCACCCGGTTACGCCTCTGGTCCCGCTCATCGGCGGTCCGTTTTACATACCCGTCCCGCTCCAGGGTCTTCAAGGACACCGCCACCGTAGCGGGGGAAATGCGCATGGTCCGGGCCACGTCCCGCTGGGACCATTGCTCTCCCACGGTCTCGGCGTAAAAAAGGCTCATCAGCAGCATGGGCGCCCCCAGGTCTCCGATGCCCCGGGCGGCCTGCTCCTCATTGACCCGCCGCTTGTGGGCGTGGTGGAGCCCATGAAACAAGGCGCTGGGCTCATTTTTTTCATACATGACCGTCACCTCTCAAATTCATTCGTATGCTTATCATTCGCATGCTGATTGTTAGGGAGTATACTCTTTTCCCCCGGGAAAGTCAAGAGAAATTTGTAAACAAATTTAGAACAAATGTTTGACAGAAGGAAAAATGTATGCTACAATACAACCAAACAGAAAGGGAGGGATCGCTATGCCCGCACCTCTGACCCCCAAGCAGGCGGAAATTTACGACTTCATCCTTCAATACACCCGTGACCACGGCTACCCCCCCTCAGTGCGGGAGATCGGCGCCGCCGTGGACCTGAAATCCCCCTCCACCGTCCACTTCCACATGAAGAAGCTGGAGGCCGAGGGCTACATCCAGAAGGCCGATGGCAAGACGAGAGCCATCTCCCTGCCCCGGGAGGCCATCGCCGAGGAGCTGGACCCCCACGCC
>CATJWI010000151.1 GCA_949744075.1 uncultured Eubacteriales bacterium
GGTTTTCTGGAGAGTCCGAGAGGCCGCTTTTGGCAGCAAAAGCGGTCTTTCGGGAATCCCAGTTTGCAATGTAGAAACCAGGAGGGCTAAACGTGGTAGCGCGTCCGCAAGAAAGAAGACCGGATCACCACGAGCCCTTTGGGCCCTCGCAATGACGGGGGGTGGGTGAGATGGGTGAGATAGGTGAGAGGGTGCGGACCTTGTCACGGTATTTGGGAGGCTTCTTTCCGGCAGCCCGGTAGCCGGCGGCGTAGGCCGCCTTGATCATGTCGAAGATGACCCAGTTCAGATCGTCGCACTCCTGGCTCCCCCAAAACTTAGCAAACTCCGTCTCAAATACTTCTTTTTCATACTGCATTACCTCCTTGGTAGTATTATAGGCGATTTAGTAGGAAAACATAGTATAAAATTCTACTTGGTGGTATATTCTACATCAGGTGATGAAGATGAAACCCCTTAAAACAAAAATCAGTATCACACTGGACGAGCCCATTCTGGAAAAGATCCAGGAGCTTGCCGAGCTGTATGATAAGTCCATGTCCAGCTGCATCAATGTCATCCTGCGGGAATATCTCAAGGACGACAAAAATGCCGGACGGCTGCCGCTGCCATAATACGTGCTGACAGAAAAAGCCGGAAGTCCCGGCTTTTTCCTTTCCTTCCTCATGAAATTATGTTAAAATGCAGATGCTATCCCTAAATCCCACGCAAAGGAGAATCTGTCCATGCACTGTGTCCGTAAAATTGCCGACGACCTCTACTGGGTGGGGGCCAATGACCGCCACACCACCCTCTTTGAGAACATCCACCCCATCCCCAACGGAGTGAGCTACAACTCCTACCTTCTCCTGGACGAGAAGACCGTCCTGTTTGACTGTGTGGACTGGTCTGCCGCTCCCCAGCTGGTGGAGAATGTGGAATACCTCCTCCAGGGCCGGGAGCTGGACTATATCGTCCTCCACCATCTGGAGCCCGACCACGGGGCGGGGCTGTGGGCCGTTTTGCAGAAGTGGCCCCAGGCCAAGCTGGTCTCCAGCCTGGCCGCCCAGCGGTTTCTGGACCAGTTCGGCTTCGCCCCCATGGCCTCCGAGACCATCACCGCCAAGGAGGGAGAGGGGCTCAGCTTCGGCAAGCACGCCATTACCTTCTACGCCGCCCCCATGGTCCATTGGCCCGACGTAATGGTCTCCTTTTTGGAGCCCGAGGGCATCCTGTTCTCTGCCGACGCCTTCGGCACCTTCGGGGCGTTGAACGGCAGAATTTTCAACGACGAGCTGGACTTCCCCCACCACTGGCTCCCCGAGGCCCGGAGGTATTACACAAACATTGTGGGCAAATATGGCCCCCAGGTCCAGGCCCTGCTGGCCAAGGCGGAAAAGCTGGACGTAAAGATGATCTGCCCTCTCCACGGTCCTGTCTGGCGGACCGACCTTGCCTGGTTCCTGGACAAGTACGACAGGTGGAGCAGGTATGAGCCCGAGGACCGGGCGGTATTGGTGGTCTACGGCTCCATGTACGGCGGCACCGAGCAGGCCGCCGAGGCTCTGGCGGCCGCCCTTGTGGAGCGTGGGGTAGCGGTCAGCCTGTACGACGTGTCCACCACCCACGTGTCCCAGCTGGTGGCCGAGAGCTTCCGCTGCTCCCACATCGTGCTGGCCAGCGTGACCTACAACATGGACTTTTACCCGCCCATGCGGGACTATCTGGAGGACATGAAGGCCCTGGGGCTCAAGGGGCGGACCTTTGCCCTGCTGGAAAACGGCACCTGGGCGCCCAACGCGGGCAAGCTGATGGAGGCCTTCGTCACCGGGGAGCTGGGGGGCACGGTGCTGGAGGAAAAAGTCACCATGCGCTCCACCCTGCCCGGGACCCAGGCAGAACAGCTGACCGCCCTGGCGGACGCCCTGGCCGCCTCGGTGAAGGGCTGATCGTGAAAGAAAAATCACCGCCGGACCTTCGTCCGGCGGTGGTTTTTGTTTTCCGCTTATTCCCCGCAGCGGGACAGCCGCAGGGCGGTGAGGATGGCCTGCTCCCGGGTATAGGAGGCCAAAGGGGAGAAGGCCCCGTTTCCTGTGCCGCCCATGACCTTGGCCCCGGTGGAATCGGTGAGGCCGGAGGTGAAGGCCACCCCCTGGTTGGCCCAGGGGGCGATGGAAGCGTTGTCGGCAAAGCTCTCCCCGGTCCCGGAGGAGAGGCCTAACACCCCGGCGGTGCGGGAGAGCATGACGGCGGCCTCCTGCCGGGTGATGGAGCCGTTGGGGTTAAAAGTAGTTTCCGACGCGCCCTTGACGATGCCCGCGGCGTAGGCGGCGGCCACGGCGGGGCTCTGGGTGTCGGTGAAGGGGGCGGCGGGGGCGGGAAGGGCCGTTCCGGTCTTCTGCTCCACCAAGATCACCATCAGACGGCAGAACTCCTCCCGGGTAATGTTGGCGGCGTATGCCCCCTGAAGGTCGTTGGGGACCAGCTTGCCGCAGACGGCGGCCCAGACGCTGTCCTGGGCCCAGTCAGAGGGGATATCTGCCGGCTGGGCGGAAAAGCTGACCTGGGCGGTGTGGCTCTGGGCAAAGAAAAGCTCCTTGGGATCAAACCACTGCTCGATGATCTCTCCGCCCTTGTCCCGCAGCTCCCCGGTGGCCTCATCCAGCACATTGGCCCGGCCCCAGGTGGCGTCCAGGATCACCCAGCGGCCCTCCGCGAAGGCCATGTTCCAGGCGTGGCCGGAGCTGCCGTTTTTGTCAGTGAGGCCGTTGGTGCTGATCCCCCGGACATGGAGGGCAGGGATACCCTGGGCCTGGAGAAGGGCCTGGGTCAACCGGGCGTAGCCGGTGCAAACGGTCATCCCGGCGTCCAGCACCTCCTCCGGAGCGGTGGCCAGAGTCTCCTTCCGACCGTAGAAGTATTCATAGTCGTAGGCGATGTTCCCCGCCACCCAGCGGTAGATGGCGTGGGCCTTCTCATAATCGCTGGAGAGCCCGGCACAGATCTGGTTGGAAAGGGTGGTGATGCGTTCACTCTGGGGCTCCACATAGGCCCCGGGGTTTACCCAGCCCTTGACTACCCGGTTGTCCTCCACATGCTGATTTTCATTGACAAAGGGGGAGTTGACCACCTCCTCCAGGGCCTCGCACTCCTGAAAGAGGTTGACGGTGCCCCCCATCTCCCAGCGCTGGGCGATCTGGGGGTTATCGGGCAGGACCACCCGGCGCAGGGAGGTGCAGCCATAGAAGAGGCCGGGGCCCAGGGTAGTGACACTGTCTGGGATCACCGCCTCGGTGAGGGCGGTACACTGTCCGAAGGCGGTATTTCCCAGCTCCTCCACCCCGTTTTCAATGGTGAGGGAGGCAAGGGCGGAGCAGTCCATAAAGGCGCTCTGGCCCACCTTCTTCACCGTGCCGGGGATGGCGAACTCGGTCAGGGCCCGGCAGGAGCCGAAGGCGTTGGCGCCGATCTCGGTGACCCCAGCGGGGATGTCTACAGCTTTCAGCTTTACGCAGCCCCAAAAGGCGCTGTCGCCGATCTTGGTAAGGCTCTGGGGCAGGATAACCTCCTCCATCTCATAGGGCGCCATGGAATGGGAGTGGCCCCAGGCGAAGGCATTATCGCCGATCTCGGTGACTCCCTCAGGGATGGTGATGACAGTACCGCCGCCCTTATGCTCCACCAGGACGCCGTTTTCGATGACAAAGTCGTCTCCAGCGGCGCGGGTCGGGGTAGAGAGGGGCAGGCAGAGGGCAAGGGCGAGGATGAGGGGAAGGATTCGTTTCATTGGGGGGCCTCCTTGGTTGGAATGGGGATGGTGGAGCTGGGTGGAAAAAGGCGGTGTCATGTTGGGGATATCCTATCTTTGTAGGGGCTGGTATTCCCTTTCGGCGGCAAGGAAATTGAGATGAGCCCCCGTAGGGCGCGACGCCCCGGCGCGCCATTGGTAGGGGGTTCGTATAAAACAAACTTTTTCCCGGCCTGCCCGGCCGGGGCCACAGCCCATCCGTTAGCGGCTCTGCCTCTTATGGATGGGGCATACTCCTTGCGGGTAACACCGCTTGAAAGTGGTTTTGGATTCCGAACTTTTTACGGGCGGTAAACCAGTGGAATAAACAACGAGATACGGTACAACCGTAAAGAGCACCTATGCTGTTTGGCTATCCCTCGGTTGCAAACCTATAGGATATTGTTCTATTGACCGGCGGCTTCCTCAAGGCGACCCGTGGTCCCTTTTGCGCCGCTGCCGCTGATAATAGCGTAACTTTTGGATTGTTCGTTGAACTTCACGCCGCCTGGGCGGGCCGCCGCCCTCGGTAGCCCCCACATCCCATATCCCACACCCCGTCATTGCGAGGGCCCTTCGGGCCCGTGGCAATCCGTCCCCACATTCTCCGTAGGGGCGAGTACATGTCCGCCTTATCCCCGCTCCAGATATACCATCAGCGCCGCCACGTCCGCCGGGCTTACTCCGGAGACACGGCTGGCCTGGCCCAGGTTTTCCGGGCGGATCTTGTCCAGCTTTTGCCGGGCCTCCAGCCGCAGGCCCTGCATGGAGAGGTAATCCAGCTCCCGGGGCAGGGGCCGCCGCTCCAGCTTCCGCATCTCCTCCACCTGCTTCTCCTGGCGGCGGATGTAACCGGCATATTTGATCTCGATCTCCACCGCCTCAGTGACGGCGGCAGGCAGCTCCGGGCGGCCAGGGTCCAGGGGCCGGAGACTTTCGTAAGTGTTTTCCGGACGGCGGAGAAGGTCGGAAAGATGGCCGCCGGGACAGCTTGTTTTCTCCAGGCGCTTGATCTCAGCGTCCACGGCGGCGTATTTGTCCACCACCCTTTGGTAGTCTGTATCGCTGACCAGCCCCACGTCGTGGCCGATGTGGGAAAGCCTCCGGTCGGCGTTGTCCTGCCGCTGGAGGAGCCGGTATTCCGTCCGGGAGGTCATCATCCGGTAGGGCTCGTTGGTGCCCTTGGTCACCAAGTCGTCGATGAGGACCCCAATGTAGCCCTCCTCCCGACCCAGGACCACGGAAGGCAGGCCCAGAATTTTCCGGGCGGCGTTGATCCCCGCCAGGAGCCCCTGGGCGGCGGCCTCCTCGTAGCCCGAGGAGCCGTTGAACTGCCCCGCACCGTAGAGGCCGGGGATTTTTTTGTGCTCTAAGGTGGGCTTCAGCTCGGTGGGGTCTACGCAGTCGTATTCGATGGCGTAGGCCGCCCTTGTCATCTCGGAGCGCTCCAGACCGGGGATGGTGTGGAGCATCTCCACCTGGACCTCCTCGGGGAGGGAGGAGGAAAAGCCCTGGATGTAAAGCTCCTCGGTGTTGAGCCCCATGGGCTCGATAAACAGCTGGTGCCGGGGCTTGTCGGCAAAGCGAACCACCTTGTCCTCAATGGAGGGGCAGTACCGGGGGCCCACCCCCTCGATGGTGCCGTCGTAGAGGGGGGAGCGGTCCAGGTTGGCCCGGATGATTCGGTGGGTGGCCTCGTTGGTGTAGGTGAGCCCGCACACTGCCCGGTTTTCCGGGGGGCGCTCCGGCTGGAAGGAGAAGGCCGGAC
>CATJWI010000152.1 GCA_949744075.1 uncultured Eubacteriales bacterium
ATATGCCGGAAAAATTGATATAATGACTTACTAAGCATTTGCGGAGAATCTAAATGGGCGGCGAGGTGTGCCATTTGTACCTGAAAGCATTGGAAATACAGGGGTTCAAGTCCTTCCCGGATAAGACGGTGCTCTCCTTTGACGAGGACATCACCGCCATCGTGGGCCCCAACGGCTCGGGAAAATCCAATATCTCCGACGCCATCCGCTGGGTCATGGGGGAGCAATCCACCCGTGCCCTCCGGGGGGGCAAGATGGAGGACGTGATCTTCGGCGGTACAGCCAAGCGCAAGCAGCTGGGCTTTGCCGAAGTATCCCTTGTGCTGGACAACACCGAGCATCTCTTTCCCCACATGGATGAGAGCGAGGTTATGGTCACCCGGCGGTACTACCGCTCGGGGGAGAGTGAATACTACATCAACCGCCGCTCCGTCCGGCTCAAGGACGTAAACGAGCTGTTCATGGATACCGGCCTGGGTCGGGAGGGATACTCCATCATCGGCCAGGGCAAGATCGACGAGATCCTGTCCATCAAATCCGCCGACCGCCGGGAGGTTTTCGAGGAGGCCGCCGGTATCTCCCGCTACCGCCACCGGAAGGAGGAGGCCGAGCGGAAGCTGGAAAAGACCGAGGAGAACCTGACGAGGATCAACGATAAGATCGACGAGCTGGAGCTTCAGGTGGAGCCCCTGCGGATCTCGGCGGAGAAGGCGAAAAAGTTTCTCATCCTCCGGGACGAGCTCCGGGGCCTGGAGATCTCCCTGTGGATGGAGCAGCTGGACAGGATCCGCACGGGGAGCATCAAGATCCAGTCCGATTACGAGAACGCCGTCCGCCAGAAGGGGGAGACCCAGGCGGAGGTGGAGAAGCTCTATGCCGCCGCCGAGGCTATCGGGGCCCAGATGCGCCAGAAGGAGATGGACGCCGAGGGCATCCGCTTCGAGATGATGGGCCGCCAGGCCGATGCCAACGAGTGCGAGAAGGCCATCGAGGTACTGAAGGCCAACATCCAGAATAACCTGGAGAATACCGACCGCCTCCAGCGGGAGCTGGAGACTCAGGAGGGCCGGGCGGGCTCCATCGAGGGCCAGATCGCCCAGCGCCAGGGCCGGCTCAGCGAGATCCAGGCCGAGTCCGCCGCCCTGGACAGCCAGATTGCCGAGAAGCAGGCACAGGCCGACGAGCTGGGCCGGAATGCCGGCTCCCTGGCCGCCGAGATGGAGGCCCTGCGCCAAAAGGAGCAGGTGGAGACCGCCTCCGCCGCCGAGGCCAAGGCTCTTCTCTCCGCCCTGGCCGCCGCCGCCCAGGAGGTGTTGGATCGGGACGGGGTAGTCCGCCAGGAGCTCTCCCAGGGGGAGGAGCGGCTGGAGGCGGCCCAGGCCGAGGCCAAGGCGGCCCGGAAGGAACTGGAGGAGGCCCGAGAGGACCGGGACTCCATCAAGAATATCATCAGCGGCTATGCCCTGCGCCTGTCGGGGAGGAACAAGAAGCTCCAGGAGGCCGACGAGAAGCACGTGAAGCTCCAGATGGAGGTCAACGCCCTCCAGCAGCGCATCCACATGCTCACCGAGATGGAGAAGCTCTACGAGGGCTACTCCAAGGCGGTGAAGATGGTGATGGGAGAGGCCGAGCGGGGCCAGATGAAGGGGGTCCTGGGCCCGGTGGCGGGGCTACTGCGGGTGTCGGGACAGTATACCGTGGCCATTGAGACCGCCCTGGGCTCCGCCATGCAGAACGTGGTGGTGGAGCGGGAGGAGAACGGCAAGAATGCCATCCAATACCTGAAGCGCCGGGACGGGGGGCGGTGCACCTTCCTGCCCCTGAACGCCATTCAGCCCCAGGAGTTCAAGGAGACCGGGGTCATCGACGAGCCCGGCTTTGTGGGGCTGGGCGACGAGCTCATCGAGTGCGAGAAGAAATATGAGAAGGTCTTTTCCTATCTGCTGGGCCGCACGGTCATTGCCGAGGATATGGACAAGGCCATCGCCATGGCCCGGAAATATCAGCACAGGCTGAAGATCGTCACCCTGGACGGCCAGGTGTTGAACCCTGGCGGATCCATGACCGGCGGCTCCGCTTCCCGCACGGCGGGCATCCTCTCCCGGCAGGGGGAGCTGGAGCGGCTCCGGGAGCAGGAGGCGGGGCTGAACGAGAAGCTCACCACTGCCGCCAAGGACCTGGAGGAGGCCAAGCGGGAGGTCACCGCCGCCCAGTACGAGATGGACGCCGCCCAGGCCCAGCAGCGGCAGCATGAGGACGATATTTTGAAGCTGGAGGAGCGGGTGGGCCACCTGGACCAGGGGGTGGCGGACATCCAGCGCCAGCGGGACGAGTGGAAGAGGGAGCTGGAGCAGCTTGCCCAGCGCTCCCAGCGCACCGAGGAGGATACCGCCAACGCCCGCAGGCGCATCGAGGAGCTGGAGGGCTCCGCCGCCGCCCTCCGGGCCGAGGCGGAGAGCAAGGTCCAGGGCCAGAACGAGGTCCGGGCCAAGGGGGAGGCTCTCAGTGTCCAGATCGCCGCCCTCAACGCCCAGAAGGCGGCTTTGGAGGCGGAGACACTGGCCTCCCGCCAGTCCCTTCGGGAGCTGGAGGACCTGCGCCGGGACATGGTGGGGGACCGGGAGGACCGGACCCGTCGGATCGGGGAACTGAAGGTCCAGAACGAAGCGCTGGAGCGGCAGATCGGGGAGAAGGAGGCCATGCTCCAGGCCATCAAGGCGGACAGCGCCCAGAAGCAGGCGGACATCCAGAGGCTCAACCAGGAGCGGCTGGACCTGGAGGGGGAGCGGACGAAGGCGGACAAGGCCAGCCGGGACAAGAACAACGAGTTGCTGGCCATGGAGCGGGAGGTCTCAGTCTTAGAGCAAAAGAAGGCCGCCGCCGACATGGAGGAGCGGCAGATATTGGACCGGCTGTGGGAGACCTACGAGCTCAGCCACGAGGCCGCCAAGGCCCAGCGGGTGGAGTTGGAGAGCGTCCCCAAGGCCCAGCGGCGGGTGGGAGAGCTGAAGCGGTCCATCTCCGCTTTGGGGAATATCAACCTGGACGCCATCGAGGAGTTCCAGCGGGTCAACGAGCGGTATACCTATTTTATCGACCAGAGGAACGACGTGCAGAAGGCCAAGAGCGAGCTTTTGAAGGTCATCGCCGACGTCACCGGGGAGATGGAGCGCATCTTTGGCGAGCAGTTTGCCAAGATCAACGAGGCCTTCCAGCAGACCTTTACCGAGCTCTTCGGCGGCGGCAAGGCTACATTGGAGTTGGAGGACCCGGAGGATATTTTGAACTGCGGCATTGAGATCAGGGTCCAGCCCCCGGGGAAGAGCCTGAAGATCATCACCCTCCTTTCGGGCGGAGAGAAGGCCTTTGTGGCCATTGCCCTGTACTTCGCCATTTTGAAGGTTCGGCCCACCCCCTTCGTGGTGATGGACGAGATCGAGGCGGCTTTGGACGACCCCAATGTCCGACGGTTTGCCCGGTATATGCGCCAGATGTCCGACCACACCCAATTCATCGTTATTACCCACCGCCGGGGCACCATGGAGGAAGCCGATGTGCTCTACGGCGTTACCATGCAGGAGCAGGGGGTGACGAGGGTGCTGACCATCAATCTCAACGATGTGGAGAAGGAATTGAATATCAAGTAAAAAGGGAAGAAGGAAACGGATATGGATATGAAAAAGAAGCAGCTGCTCTCCGGGGCCATTATGGTCATCGGCATTTTGGTGGCGGGCCTGGGGGCAGTCTATTTTCAGGGCAACGAGGTGCTTTTTGCCGGGCTCATCATCGTGCTGGCGGGGCTTATCGTTCAGGACCGGCTGTTCCGCTGCCCCCACTGCGGCAAGCACATCCGAGCGGGGGACTACATCCCCGGCAATACCTGTCCCCACTGCAGCGGGAAGCTGGGAGATGAGAAGAAATGAGCAAGCATATCCTGGCCTGGACCGCCCTGGCCGCCGGAGCGGCGGTGGGGCTGGCGGGAGGCTTTTTGGAGAATAAGCCCCTGCTGGTATTGGGCATCGCCGTGGCCTTTCTGGGCCTGGTGGCCCAGGCCCATCGGTTCCGCTGTCCCCAGTGTGGGAAAAAGGTGGCCACCGACCGCTATGGGAACGGGCAGAAGTGCCCCCACTGCGGCGGGGATCTGGAGTGAGGGAACGGAAACGGCTGCGGTTGGTGGGGTATGATTATTCCACGGGCGGGGCGTCGCGCCCTACGGCGTTGGTGTCAAGAATGGTGACAGCGATCAAAGGGTTTTCCAATCGGGATGTGGGCCAAAAGCTCTGGCCGGCATCCTTTTATGACCACGTTATTCGGGATGAGGGGGACTACCGCGTTAAGTGGGAGTATATCGCCGCCAACCCTGACCGGTGGGCGGAGGATGAATATTATTGTTGAAAGGCAGAGACTATGGGCTTTTTTGAGAAGATACGCCAGGGGCTGACCCGGACCAAGGAAAATATCGGCCACTCCTTCGACCAGCTTTTTGCCGGGGAGCTGGACGACGATTTCTACGATTTGCTGGAGGAGACCCTCATTCTCTCCGACATGGGGGTGGATACCGCCCTGGAGGTGAGCCAGGAGCTGCGGCAAAAGACTAAGGCGGAGAAGATCAAGACCGCCGCCGAGGCTCGGGAGGCCTTGAAGGCCATTCTGGTGGAGATCCTCACCGTGGGCGGGGGGGAGCTGGATCTGAGCGCGTCCCCTGCCGTGTACCTCTTTATCGGGGTCAACGGGGTGGGGAAGACCACCACCATCGGCAAGGTGGCCGCCCAGCTCAAGGGGGAGGGCCGCCGGGTGCTGCTGTGTGCGGGGGATACCTTCCGGGCCGCCGCCGCCGACCAACTCAGCATTTGGGCCCAGCGCTCGGGGGTGGAGATCGTGCGGCAGAACGAGGGGGCCGATCCTGCCGCCGTGGTCTTTGACGCCTGCACCGCCGCCAAGGCCCGGAAGGCCGACGTGGTGCTGGTGGATACCGCCGGGCGGCTCCACAACAAACAGAATTTGATGAACGAGCTCAATAAGATCAGCCGGGTCATCGACCGGGAGCTGCCCGGGGGCAGCCGGGAGACGTTGCTGGTGCTGGACGCCACCACCGGACAGAACGGGCTCATCCAGGCCCGGCAGTTCAAGGAGTCCGCGGGGCTCACCGGGGTGGTGCTCACCAAGCTGGACGGCACCGCCAAGGGGGGCATCGTGGTGGCCATCGCCAAGGAGCTTGGGGTGCCGGTGAAGTTTATCGGCGTAGGCGAGGGGATCGATGATCTGATGCCCTTTGAGCCCGAGCGGTTTGTGGAGGCGCTGCTGTAAAGAATGGGCCGCCGGGGGCGACGGCCCCCATAATGTTGATTTTGAGAACGAAGATAATATGTGGAGACCGCCGAAGGCGGCGGTCCGTTTGGAGGGTTTCTCATGTCCCGCATTGACGGAAGAAAAAATGACCAGCTCCGGCCGGTGGAGATCACCCCGGGGTTCAGCAAATTCGCGGAGGGCTCCTGCCTCATCCGCTGCGGCAACACCATGGTGCTCTGCTGCGCCAGCGTAGAGGACCGGACCCCGCCCCATGTGCCCGAGGGGGAGGGCTGGGTCACGGCGGAATATTCCATGCTCCCCCGGGCCAACCGGGAGCGGAGCAAGCGGGACATCGCCAAGCTGAAGCTGTCTCCCCGGTCGGCGGAAATTCAGCGGCTGGTGGGCCGCTCTCTCCGGGCCTGCGTGGACATGAAAAAGTTGGGGGAGCGCACCATTAACATCGACTGCGACGTACTGCAGGGGGACGGGGGCACCCGCACCGCCAGCGTCACCGGGGGCTATGTGGCCCTGGCTCTTGCGGTGAAGAAACTGATGGCGGAAGGGGCCATTGCGGAAGATCCCCTGACGGGCAGCGTTGCCGCTGTGTCGGCGGGCATCGTGGGGGATGAACTGCTACTGGACCTGTGCTACGAGGAGGATTCCTCTGCCCAGGTGGACCTGAACTGCGTCATGACCGGCGCGGGGGAACTGGTGGAGCTCCAGGGTACCGGGGAGGGCCGCTCCTTCACTCTTCAGGAGCAGCGGGACCTGGTGGACCTGTGCGCCAAGGGGATCGAAGAGCTGAAGGCTATGCAGAAGGCCGTTTTGGGGTGAGGGGAGAGAGATGGGACAGATCTTTGAGACCTTGATGCTGGTCTGCTTCGGCCTTTCCTGGCCCTTTAACATCATTCGCTCCTACCGGGCCCGGACGGCCAAGGGCAAGAGTGTCTATTTTGAATTGCTGGTGTTTATCGGTTATATCTTCGGCCTCACCGGAAAGTTTATCAGCGGCAATATTACCTACGTGGTGGCGGTCTACATTCTGGACCTGCTGATGGTGACCGCCGACCTGTGTCTGACCCTGCGAAATATGCGCCTGGACCGCCAGGCGGAAGAGGAGGCCAAGGTATGAAAATGGTATTGGCCAGCAAAAACGCCCACAAGCTCACGGAAATGTCCGCCATCCTCTCCCAACTGGGGATCGAGGTGGTGCTGGAATCCGATGTGGGCGTGGATGTAGAAGTGGAGGAGACCGGCGAGACCTTTGAGGAAAACGCCGCTCTCAAGGCCAAGGCAGTGATGGCCGCCTCCGGCCTGCCCGCCATTGCCGACGACTCGGGGCTCTGTGTCACCGCCCTGGGGGGTGGGCCCGGGGTCTACTCCGCCCGCTACGGCGGGGAGGGGCTTACCGATGTGGACCGCTACCAGTTGGTGCTCAGCGGCCTTTCCGGGCAGCTGGACCGGAGCGCCAAGTTCGTCTCCGCCATCTGCTGTGCCTTCCCCAACGGGGACACGGTGGAGGCCCGGGGGGAGTGCCCGGGGCTTATCACGTACTCTCCCAGGGGAGAGGATGGCTTCGGCTACGACCCCATTTTCCTGGTGCCGGAGAAAAGGAAGACCTTTGCCGAGATGGAGGCGGAGGAGAAGAACGCCATCTCCCACCGGGGGGTGGCCCTGCAAAAATTCAAAGTGGAATTGGAGAAATACCTCAATGGCTGAATTGACAAGCAAGCAGAGGGCCCAGCTCCGGGCGTTGGCCAACCCCCTGGAGCCCATTGTCCACATCGGAAAGGGGGACCTGGGGGATAACCTCATCCGTCAGGCCGACGACGCCCTGGAGGCCCGGGAACTCATCAAATGCCGGGTGCTGGAGACCTCGGAGTACACCGCCCGAGAGGCAGCCGAGGCCCTGGGAAAGGCCACCCGGGCCGAGGTGGTACAGGTCATTGGAACAAAATTCGTCTTATATCGTCCAAGTCATAAAAAGGATAAAAAAGACAAGATCGTTTTGCTGAAACGGTGATCGGAGCGCAAAGGGGGAAGGCTGTATGAAGATCGGGATATACGGCGGTACCTTTAACCCGCCTCATTTGGGACACCTGACTTCCGCAAAGGCCGCCATGGCGGCCTTGGGGCTGGACAAACTGATCTTTCTGCCGGCGGCGGTCCCGCCCCACAAGGAGCTGCCCCAGGGCTCTCCCGGGGCGGAGCAGCGGCTGGAGATGATGACCCTGGCCGCTGACGCCCTGCTGGAGCCGGAAAAGACGGCGGTCTCCGATATGGAGCTTCGCCGGGGGGGGAAGAGCTATACCGTGGACTCCCTGCGGCAGCTGCGGGAGCAGTATTCCCGGGACGAACTGTGGCTGCTTATGGGGACGGATATGTTCCTCAGCCTCCAAAATTGGCGGGAGCCGGCGGCCATCTGTGCCATGGCCCATCTGGCCACCTTTGCCCGGGAGGAGTCGGACCGGCTGGAGCAGCTGGAGAAGCAGGGGAACTATCTGGCGGAGACCTTTGGGGCGGAGAGCAGGGTACTCTCCCTGCCCCGGGTCACCCCGGTTTCTTCCACCCAGCTGCGGGAGAAGCTGGCCCAGGGGGAGGGCAGCCCGTATCTGCCCCTGCCTGTCTACGGGTACATCCTGCGCAATGGCCTCTATGGGACCCACGCCGATCTGAAGCATCTCAGCGACGACGACCTGCGCTCTTGCTCCCTGTCCATGGTCCGGGCCAAGCGCCACGCCCACATTTTGGGCGTAGAGGAGGAGGCGGTGCGCCTGGCCAAGCGCTGGGGGGCCGACCCGGAACTGGCCCGGCGGGCGGGCATCCTCCACGACTGCACCAAGTATTTGGAGCTGGAGGAGCAGTTGCAGATCTGCGGGGAATATGGTATCCTGTTGGATGACTTGGAGCGGGTGGCGGTGAAGCTGCTCCACTCCAAAACGGGGGCCGCCTTGGCCAAGCATGTCTACGGCCAGCCGGAGGAGGTCTACTGGGCCATCTTCTGGCACACCACGGGGAAGCCGGATATGACGCTGCTGGAGAAGATCGTCTACCTGGCCGATTACATGGAGCCCAACCGGGACTTTGACGGAGTGGAGGAGTTGCGCCGGCTCTGCTATGAGGACCTGGACGCGGCCCTGCAGATGGGCCTTGAAATGAGCATCAGCGACTTGCGGGAGCGGGGTGTTCCCGTTCACAAAAATACCCAGGGCGCGCTGGATTGGATCCTGGAGCATCGGAAAGGATAACCTATGAGCCGACCGAATGAGAAAAAGGGCGCCAAGCGCCTCATCAAAAAAGAACCCAAGGCGAAAAAGACGCCCAAGTATGAGGGGAAGCAGCTCATCATCTACCGCTGCTACCTGGCTCTGGTGATCATTTCCGCCCTTATCGTGGCGGGCTATGTGATCTTCCACCTGTTCTCCGCCCCACCGGACCCGCCGGGAGGGGGGGATAACCCGGTGAACACCCGGCCCCCTCAGACCACCACCACGGTGGACCCGGAGACGGGGGAGGAGATCGTCATCGAGATCCCCGGCCTGCCCGAGGACCGGAAGGAGCAGTTTTATACCTTCCTCGTCGTCGGCCAGAGCCAGGACGAGGGGGGCAAGCTCTGCGACACTATGATGCTGGTGGCCTACGACGTGCCCCAGCAGAAGCTCAGCGTCATGAACCTGCCCCGGGACACCTATGTCCGCTACCGGGGGGATGCGGTGCTCCTCAACTCCATCTTTAACCGGGGCGGCGGGATCGAGGCCCTGAAAAAAGAGGTCCAGGAGCTCACCGGCATCTACCCGGACTACCACGTGATCATTCAATGGGAGGCCCTGGGGGAGCTAGTGGACGCCATCGGGGGGGTCTATTTCGAGGTACCCTTTGATATGTACTATAATGACCTGAGCCAGCACTTCAAGATCGACCTGAAGAAGGGCTACCAGCTCCTGGATGGGGAGGGAGCCATGGGGGTGGTCCGCTGGCGGAAGAACAGCATCGGCGATACCGGCAGGGAGGACCATAGCTACGGCTATCGGGAGGGGGACCTGGGCCGCATCAAGACCCAGCAGGCTTTCATGAAGGCGGTGCTGGCCAAGTGCCTTCAGCCCGAGGTGCTGCTGCCCAACCTGGCGGGGTATATCAACATCTTCCAGAAGAACGTGGAGACCGACCTGTCGGTGCCCAATATGGCCTACTTTGGTAAGTCGGCCATCGGCGGGCTGGATATGGACAACGTGGAGTTTATCACTCTGCCCAACACCTCCGCCGGAAACGGCCACCTGCTGCCTGTGGGCGGGGAGATCGTGAAGACGGTGAACGAGCACTTTAATCCCTATGAGACCGCCATCCGGCGGGGTGAGCTGGACTTGGTAGACATCTCGGCCATCGTCACTCCTACCCCTGAACCGGAGGAGAGCGAGGAGCCGGAGCCCTCCGAGACTCCTGACCCCGAGGACAGCGAGAGCCCCGAGCCCACCGAGAGCGACGACGTGATCCTGCCTCCGGGCACCATCACCCGGCCCTCGGCCAGCCCACGCCCCAGCGAGAGCGGGAAGCCCACGGGAAGCAGCAGGCCCAGCGAAAGTCCGAAGCCGGAGGAGAGCGGACAGCCCTCCGCTCCGCCTGCTTCGGAGGCTCCTGCCTCCACACCGGAGCCCACCCCCGAGCCTCCGGCGGAGCCGGAGACCCCGCCCCCAGCCACCCCGGCCCCGGCGGAGGATGACCCCATCCTGCCCCCGGGCGTATAACGAAAGGAGAACGTTCTATGACACCCAAAGAGACCGCCCTGCTGCTGGCCAAGGCGTTGGACAGCAAGAAGGGCTTGGATATCAAGGTTTTGGAGACCGGACATCTTACCACCCTGGCCGATTATTTTGTCCTGTGCTCCGCCACCTCCAGCACCCAGATCAAGGCGCTGGGGGATGCCTGTGAAAAGACCATGAAGGAGGAGGCGGGGGAGTATCCCCACCATGTGGAGGGGCACCGGGGCGGCACCTGGGTGCTGCTGGACTTCTCCGCCGTGGTGGTGCACATCTTTAACGAGGAGGCCCGGGAGTTCTACGACCTGGAACGGCTGTGGAGCGACGCCACCCCGGTGGACCTGACAGGGATCCTTCACGAGAACTGAGCGAAAAGCGGCCAATTTTGGCCGCTTTTTGTTTTTTGCACGGCAAAACCGGAGCGCCAAGACATATTGAGATAAAAGGGAGCGTTTCATGGAAGGGATCTTTTCTATTTTGCTGATGGTTGGGATGGCAGTGGCTGGGCCGTGCCCGCTCCGTTCGCCGTTTCCGACGCTTCGGCCCTCTACGACTGGCTGGGGGACTATGAGGGGGGAGAGCCGGGAGTGGCGACTCCAGGCCAGGATCACCGACGACAGCTATGAGACGCTCTACGGTTTGAAGGCAGGGCAGACGGTGGACGAGGCGGAGGCCTTGGGCTATTCTCTGGATACCCAGACCTCCTTTGGGCCCGGGCCGGGCACTTGGCTGGAGGTGACGGTGGAGGACGGAGTCATTACGGAGCTGGAGACCTGGTGGGGGATGGGGCGGTATATTAGGAAGTTTTTTGAGCTGTGAGGTGCGAGAGGAGGGCCATGCAAGGATAGACCTATGCTTTGTATGGCTTGTATTTCCTTTCGGCGGAAAGGTAATTAGTGCGATTCCTCGTAGGGCGCGACGCCCCCGGCGCGCCGTTGGTAGGGGCTACCATTATAACCTTTTTCGGCCTGCCCGGCCGGGGCCACAGCCCAGCCGTTGGCGGCTTTACCGCTTGCGGATGGGGCGTACTCCTTGCGGGTAAAACCGCTTGAAAGCGGTTCTGGATTCCGAATTTATAAAAGGCGGTAGACCAGTGGGGGGAACTGCTGGTTGCAAGCCTTTGGGGTATTGTTTTATTGACCGGTGGCCGCCACGGCGAATTGGAAGAACGTGGTTTTCTGTATGTAGGGGCGAGCATAGCTCGCCCCTACATACAAGGGAAGGGTACAAGTGGTTTGCTGCGTACACGCACCTCCTC
>CATJWI010000153.1 GCA_949744075.1 uncultured Eubacteriales bacterium
CATGCAGCAATTGATCGCCATCATACTGGCCATTGCGTGTATCCCTATCCTGCTGAAGCGGAAGCTGACCCTGGGGCCCACCCTGCTGATCCTGGGCGCGGGGGCAGGACTCATCGGCGGGCTGTCTCCAGCCGCGGTGGGCCGGGCCTTCGGCGACGTGTTCCTGGTGTGGTCCAACCTGTCCTCGGTGCTGGTGGTGGTGGAGATCGGGATGCTCAGCGCCCTTATGACCCACTACGGCATCCTGAAGCGGATGGAGCAGGCCCTGCGGAAGCTCATCCCCAATGCCAGGGCCATCATCATCCTGCTCCCCGCCATGATCGGCGCCCTCCAGGCCCCCGGCGGGGCGGCCCTATCCGCCCCCTTCGTGAACCAGCTGGGCGCCGAGATGGGCATGACCCGGGCCCAGCGGTCCAACACCAACGTGGTGGCCCGGCACTTCCTCATTCTCTTCGCCCCCGTCGTCACCAACATGGTCATCGTCCAGGCGGCGGTGCCCGGGGTGAACATCCTGAAGCTGGGTCTTCTCAATCTGGGCTTTGCCCTGCTGGACCAGACGGCGGGCTATTTCTTCCTGGTGCGCAGGACCAAAAAGATCGAAGTGGAGCCGGTGAGGGGGGGAGAGCGGCTCAGGGCCCTGGGGGAGTTTCTGCTCACCTTTTCCCCCATCCTTATCGTCATCCTGCTCAACACCATATTGAAGCTGCCCTTCCCGGCGGCCCTTATCGGCTCCTTTGTGATCGTATTCCTGCTGGGGGACAAGAAGGAGTTCCTCTCCCGGCTGGTGAAGAGCTTTAACCCCAAGCAGGCCGTGATGATCGTGGGGGTCTACTTCTTCCAGAACGTGGTGGGCAGCATGGAGGACCTGTTGGCCCTCTTCGGCGGCCTCATCGGCGGGGACTCCAAGCTGGTGTTCCTGGTGATGGTGGCGGTGGTGGGGGCCATGTTCGGCCTGGCCACCGGGATGATGTACCTGCCCCTGGGAGTGTTGCTCCCCATTGCGGCGGCGATTCCCCATGTCAACGAGATGGCCCTGCTGGTGGACCTGTTCTATGTGTTCATCTGGTGCTTCATCGGCTATTTCTTCTCGCCCATCCACCTGTGCCAGCTCCTCAGCGACCAGGAGACGGGGGCCACGGTGGGGGAGAGGTATAAGACCTACCTGCCCTTAATGATCACCATGCCCATTCTGCCGGTGGCCCTCTATTTCCTTTACTCCCTGCTGATTTGACGCATAACATAAAAACGCCCGTCCCCGAGAGCTTCGGGGGCGGGCGTTTACTTTTGCCTTATTCAGGGTTGCTATTGGCCTCGGAGATCAACATGTCCCGGAAGGAGAGGGCCAGAGGCGGCAGGGGGTCGTCCGCCCGCCAGACCAGATTCATGGTGCGGACAAAGGGCAGACCCCCGGTATCCACGTCCACGCAGACCAGGCTGGGGATATTCAGGCAGTCGGCCTTGGGCATGATGGCGATGCCGTCCCCGGCGGCCACCGCGCCCATGACGCCGTGGTCGCTGTAGGCCTCCAGAGAGATGTTGGGTTCAAAGCCGTAGGGAGCGCACAGGTCGGTAAGGATCTTGTTGGTGCCCAAGGAGGTCCAGATATAAACGATAAAGGGCTCTCCCTTCAGCTCGGGGATCTTGATCTTGTCGTCGCGCTGGGCGAAGGGGTGGGACTTGCTGACGATAATGGTCAGAGGCTCGTCATAGAGGTGAAAGTTCACCAGGGGGGCATATTTTCCCACCGGCTCAAAGTTGCTGCACAGCCCCAACTCACTGCGCTTTTCCAATACGTCGTTCAGAATGGCGGTGGTGAATTTGTGCTGGATGGAAAAGCGGCTGTTTGGGAAGCGGTGGCGGAATTGAAGGATCTGATCGGGGAGAAACTTGGAGTAGAGGGAGAACAGGGCGGAGATGAAAATGATATTCTTCTCCATATCCACCATGTGGCGCACGGTGGCGATACCGTCGTCGATCTCGTTCAGGGCCCGGCTGACATAGTCGTAGAAAGCGGTGCCGTAGCGGGTGAGAATAACGTTGCGTCCGTCCTTTTGGAAGAGATTGCAGCCCAGCTCGATCTCCAGATTGCGGATGACCTTGGACAGGGTCGGCTGGGTGATGTAGAGCTTGTTTGCGGCTTTGGTGTAGTGCTGCAGTTCGGCCACGGTCTTGAAGTAGAGCAGTGACTGATAATTCATAAAAATCTCCCTTTGTGCGTCTTGCACAAAAAATGCGGTGCCTTTTTTGAAATCATTCATTTAGGCCATAGATCAGGGCATAAAAAGCATTGGACGGAATGAATTTCGCGTGCTATCCTGTACCCAGGATCGCAAAACTCAATCATTCCCGCCTGTTTTTGAGATTTTCACAAACTCCAGTATTCAGTATATACCGGAAAGTCGAAAAAAGCAAGCGGAGAAAAAATTGGGTCGAGCGAAAAGGAAATAGGAAAAAGGTTAAACATGAAAGGAGTAAGGAAAGTGAACAAGAATTTCAAGCGTATTGCCACTGGGATCCTCTCTCTGAGCATGGTGCTGGCGTTGGCGTCCTGCGGCGGCGGCTCCGCTGCGACTCCCGTCCCTCAGGACAGCACCGCTCCCGCCGAGCAGAGCGCTGCCAGCAGCGGTGAGTACGATCCCACTGTGGGCGAGTCCTACAACCTCCGGATCGCCTCCTCCTCTCCCACCGTGGAGTTCGAGGGCGACGGCACCACCTCTCTGGGTATCGGCGTGAACTACTTCATCAAGGAGATCGAGAAGCGCACCAACGGCCGGATCACCGCTCAGGTCTTCCCCGACGGCCAGATCGCTTCCTCCACTCAGGAGTACATCGGCGGCCTGCAGAACGGCGCCTTCGACATCGGCATCCTGAACTGCGGCTCCTGGGCGGACTACACCTCCGCTTTCGCCGGCCTGAACATGCCCTACCTGTACTTCGATTACGAGACTGCTTACGCCGTGCTGGACTCCGAGATCGGCAAGGCTTGGCAGCAGAAGGCCATCGAGGATACCACCACCATTCCTCTGGCCTGGTTCGACATCGGCTTCCGTCAG
>CATJWI010000154.1 GCA_949744075.1 uncultured Eubacteriales bacterium
AAAAAGCACTTGCTTGAAGAAAGCGAGTGCTTTTTTTCATCAGGAAAACCAGAACCAGCGGCCTCCTGTCATTTCGATCCGCCGTTAGGCAGGAGATAGCCGCTACGCGGCTGTCTCCCGCTGGTTCAAGTCCAGTCACTCGGACCAAACAATGATAATCCGAACTACATTATCCAAGTGGGTAATGTGTTCGGATTTATCATTTCTATTGAAAATGTGCTTTGATGGGGCAAGGGCAAGAGAAAACTTTTCATATAAAACTATTCGATAAATCGGAGCTTTTTGAGGAGGTTGACACCATAAAATCCTATATCTTTAGCATTGCTATGAATATTATTGCAGCTATTGTGTTGTTTGGAAAAGGCTCGTTGGACATCAATAATTTGGGGACAAGCATTCCCGCCACCCTTTGTATCGTTGCAGCAATCTTAGCTATAGTTCAAATCAAAAAAGAAAAGGAAAATAAATAACTTCCAGTTTATCGGGCAGACACAAACCAAGGCGGGAACATCGTTGAAGATGTTCCCGCCTTGCTTGCTATTTCTGTTCGCTTTTGCCTACTGCCTGTTGCCTTTTCCACTCGGCATACTCCCTTTGCCCTTCCTCACTCTCGAAATAGGCTTGAATCTCCGGGAGATTGAAACCATTAATATGACTGATTTTCCGAGTTCCAATGATTCCATTCTGGCCCCCAAAGCGCCTGCTGAAAGAAGCAGGTGTTTCTTTCATAGAGGAACCAGGATTGGCGCCTTTTTTTATTCTCAGACATATAAAAATCCCCGCCGATCACTGCGGCTGCATCCCCATATCCCTCCTCCGCAGCCAGAAGAAATACCCTCCGCACAAAACGATCTGCACCAAGGTGGAGCAAGGAGTGGCCAGCCCCACACGGAAGAGGGAAACAGGGGTGATCTTACTCATAAGGAAGGAGACCGGGATACGGATGCCGAAAGCGCCGGTCAGACCTTGGATCATGACGAATCCGGTCCGCCCCATGCCGCTGAAATAGCCGATAAAGGGGAACAGGAAGGAGGTCAGCACCGTATCGACAGCGTAGGCCCGCAGATAATCTGCCGCGGCGGCGACAATGGCGGCGTCCCGGTTAAAGAGCCGGGCCAGCACCTCCCCGTGGAAAAAGGCGAAATATCCGATGACGACGCCAAAGCAGAGGGAGGCCAGAATTCCTTGTCCCAGCCCTTTCCGGGCCCGGTCCATCCGTCCGGCCCCCACATTCTGGGCCACGAAGGTGGTCACCGACTGGGAGAAGGCGGAGGGGACCAGCATGATAAACCCACAGAGCTTTTCCGCTACCCCCATCCCGGCGGAGAAGACCAGCCCCAGGGAGTTGATGATGGACATGACCACCAGGAAAGAGACAGACACCAGCCCGCTTTGAAGCGCTACCGGGAAGCCCAGCCGCAGGACCCGCTTGACCTGAGGGTTCCGAAGAGAGATCTCCTTTCGGGAGAGGGAAAAGGGCAAGCCGCGGCGGACCACAAACAGGGATACGACCACGCTGACCCCTTGAGCGCCTACCGTGGCGATGGCGGCGCCCAGGGCCCCCAGCCCTGCCACAGCCACCAGAAAATAATCCCCTGCGATGTTGACCACACAGGCGATAAAGACGGTGAGCAGAGGCGTTTTGGAATCGCCCATTCCCCGGAAGATACTGCCGAACACGTTATAAGCGGTGATAAAGAAAAGTCCCGCCCCGCACATGCGGATGTAAGCGATGGTGGCGGAGTGGGCTTCAGGGGGGACCTGGGTGACAGCGGCCAGAAGCTCCGCACCTCCCACGGTAAAAAGGGTGAGGGCGGCGGCCAGGGCGCCGAATAGGGCGATGCTGCCGCCAATGACCGTTCCGGCCTCCTGGCCCTTCCCCTGGCCCAGGCTTTGGCCGAGCAGGACGGTGGTACCTGTGGTAAGGCCCACCAGCACCTGGGTGATGGTGTTCAAAAGCTGGCTGCCGGTGGACACCGCCGACACATCGGCGGCAGTGGCGAACTTGCCCACCATCCAAAGGTCCACCGCCCCGTAAGCGGTCTGAAGAACGAGGGCGGCCAGGATGGGAAGGGAGAAGTGGAGCAGGGGCAGAAAAATACCGCCTTGAGTAAAATCGTTGGTCTTGCGCATGGGATACCTCCGTCTGTATGAAAAAAGACCGGACAAGATGCGGACCTCTCGGTCTGCCATCTTATCCGGTCAACGGGCCTCTTGGCGCGCCATGGGACCCGTTTCCTCCGATGAACGTTGCCTATTGTAACGGGTTCTCGGGAAAATGTCAAGGGGTCATTTGATCTCCAGCGTCACCTCTTGGGGAAGAGAGACGATACGGGTGTAATAGAGCCGCACCTCCACCGTGGACCAGGGGTAGTTGGGTAGCAGGAACTCGTCGGTATGAAGAACGGTCCCGTCCTCTCTCTCCCTGGTGATGGTGGAGGCGGAGTGGAGGGAGAGCTCCTCCCCCCCTGGAGTCCGGTAGGTCCAGGAGAAAAGCTGCTTTTGATGGTAGGAGGAAGAGAAGGAGAGAAGGACATCCTCCCCCTGACGCTGGGCGGAGACCAGCTCCGCCCCCTCGGGCAGGCCCTGGGCGGTCCCTCTGTCCAGCTCTACCCGGACCCAATCCCGGCCCTTGTCCAGCCAAGTGGCCTGAGTGATGTGGAGGGTATAGGGGGCCTTCCCGGTGAAATGGGGGCTTTCCAGGTAATAGATGATATCCCCCTCCTGGTCGGAGCCACTGGAGAGGAAGTTGCTGCCGCTGCTGGCCCGGCTGCCCGTGTCGTAGCGGTTTCCCCTGGCGTCGGTGAGGTAGAAGTCCAGTCCCTGGCACCAGGCGGTATTGTCTGGGTCAAAGCGCACGCTCAGCCGGGCGTGGGTGGGATTGACCTCCAGGGACTCGATAAGCAGACGCTGGGAATCTACCGTCACCCATTCCTGCAGAGCGAAGGTCTTGCCGGGGGCGGTAAACCGGGGGTCCAGCTCCAGGTCGAAGGTAAATTGGGCGATGATCTCCGGCTCCCGGTGGGGAGCAGGAGAATGGAGAGAGGCGTCCGCCGGGGCCTCATTGACGCCTTGCTCTTTCCTGCCCGTGACCTTACAGGTCAGCCGCAGGGCCTGGGGCACCTGGAAGCCCTCCTGAAAGTCGACGCTGAAGTCGCTCAGATCTCCGGAGGAAGAGGTGAAGGAGCTGACGCTATAGCCCTTCAGCTCCTCTCCGTCAGGGCCGGAAATAATAGGATAGATGTGGAAGCTGTCATATCCCCCCCCCTCCACGGTAAAGAAAAAGTGGAGCTGGGCACGGTCGAAAATGAGGTATTCCAGATCAAGGGTGATCCCATCCGCCGTCTGACGCTGGCCGATGGGCTGGACAAAATCGTTTTCCACCGCCGCCTTCAGGCTGGGGGAGAGGGCCACGGCGGCAGTGAGCTCCCGCAGGCCGGGGATCCGGGCGCAGGCCAGGGCGAAGGGGGTGGACAGGTTCACCATCAGCGCAAAGGCGGCGGCGACTCCGCCCAGAGAGGTGAGGGAGGTCTGCCACCCCCTGCGGCGCCGGGCCTTTTGACGGGCTCTTTCTACGCAGCCCTCCAGGGCGGCGGGGGTCTCCTGCTCCAGTTGGGAGAGGAGCTGCTGGTATTCTTCCTTCCGATTCATAGGTCATCCTCCTCCAATTCTAAGCGCAGTAGGGCAAGCCCCTTCCGCTGACGGGTGGATACGGTGCCCGCGGGGATATTCAAGGACCGGGCCGTCTCCTCCAAGGTGAGGCCGGTAAAGTACCGCAGCACGATGACCGCCCGAAGGTCGGGGGGCAAATGCTCCACCGCCTCCCGAAGGGGCAGGGCATCGAAGGGCTCCACAGCGGTCTCGGGCAGGACCTCCACCGTTGTCTCCCGTCTCCTGCGGCGCAGCTCCTGGTTGCATACGTTCATTAAAATGCGGGTGAGCCAGGTGGCGAAGAACTCCGGCTGCCGCAGCTTTTTCCGGGCCAGAAAGCCCTTATAGACCGCCTCGTCCACCGCATCCACGGCGGCGGCCTCGCTGCCCAGATACAGCAGGGCGGTGCGGTAAAGCCGTGCCTTCAGCCCCTCGGCCTGCCGGAGAAACTCCTGTTCGCCCATGTCCCTCACTTCCTTTCTTCACCCATTAGACGCACAAGGAGGGTGTTTTCATTTCCGCAGCCACAAAAAATTTTGCCCGTCTCCAACAACTCAAAGGGGCGGCCCATGGGCCGCCCCTCTATTATCTGAGCCTCACGGGCTCCCGGATCACAGTCCTCCGTTTCGCCGGCGCTACCTTCCGGGCATCGGAGAGATATATCTCATGGTGATACCGTTCCGGCGTGATATCCAGGGCATACCCCTGCCGCCCGGCAAACTCTTCCATACACGCAAGGGTGGCGGGCTCGTCGTCATAGGGACCGATGTGCATGCACTGGACGCAAAGGCCCTCCTCATAGGTCAAAAGCTTCACCGTGGAAAAGTCCTGCTTCTTTTTTCGCCCGGCCTCCAGAATGGCCCACTCAAAGTCCTCCCGGGAGACGAAATCGGGCAGGCGGATCAGAGAGATCCAGCAGAAATTCTCCTTGTGCGCGTAGTCCATTTCCCTGTCGCCCTTCATCCACCAAAGCCCCTCCAAAGGCGGCACCACATAGTCGAAGTACCCTTCGATGCGGCGGTCCCCCAGCTTGCTCATCTTGATGGTGAAGGCCACGCCGTAGAGCAGCCCCATGGCCCGCTGGTACTCCCCGTCGGGCTCGTTGGGGTCCCCTTGACCCCGGACAGCGATGAAATTCATGGCGGGGACCTCCACCAGCCCAGGCTTGGCAGGGGGCAAATAGAACTCTTTATACTCCTTCTTGAAGTCGAAGGCCATGGGGACTCACTCCTTCACAGAAACAGAAATGTAGAGATAACAGTGACATTTTCCATCCTTGGCGTACTGCGCCGGGACGGCGCTCTCATAATCCGTGGTATAGGCCCGCTTCAGGGAGGGGGCCCCCCAAACCTGCTCCCAGGCCGCCTGGATACAGGCGATCAGATCATCCCCGGCGGCCTCAAATTTCCGGTAAAGTCCCGCCGCTGCCTTTTCCTCCATCCCGGCGAAAAAATCGGCGGGGACGGTCAGAATGGTCAAGTCATAGGCCCCAGCCTGGTCGCTTTCATAGTTGCTGTACCGGGAGACAGGGGAGAGACCCGGCCGGAAAGCGCCCCCGCTGTCAAAGAGCAGGGGGATATTCCCGCGCTGCACATCCTCCCAAAGCTGCCCGACGGCCTCCTGCCCCCGGGGACTGTTGTCGGCCCGAAGGGTGACGGCGGTAAGCCGGTAGCTCATGCCTGCTCCTCCTTCCACCGCAGCAGCAGGGGGAAGAACTTCCGCATCTGTTGCCTGGCCTGCTCCTCCGTCATGCCAGGGTTGGCTTGAGCCATGGGACCGGCGCAGAAGTCGATCATCTCCTCCATGGTCATGCCCTGGGTGAACCGTCCCTTGTCGTAACAGTATTTGCAGTAGTGGGGGCTGGAACTCCCGTCGGCCTCAGTCCCCCGCAGGTCTTGGGTGAGAGGCATGGCGCAGGATTGGCAAAAAGGCTTTTCATTCATGGTGGCGTCCTCCTTTGTTCGTGATGCCGCCATGATAGCAGAGAAACCGTGACATCTAACGTCAGGGTTTTCGCATTTCTCTAAAATTTCCCGGGCCAGCCGTCCCACCTGCCGCCGGACCCGCTCCGGGGAGAGGATCTCCACCTGGCCGCCGAAGGATAAAAGGTAGCCGTAGACCCACCCATCCTCGGGAAAGCTGGTGCTGACCTCCAGAAAGCCGCCAGGCAGGGCCGTGACCTGATCCTCCTCAAATTCATCATAGACCCGGTAGGCCGCAGTGGGGGAGAAGCGCAGGCGCAGCTCCACAATGGGGGGAGTTCCCCCGGAATCTCGAATGGGCGGCGGCGAAAGGGGAGTGGGGAAGGTGCGCTCTGTCACCGCCAGAGTCAGCATCCGGGACAGCCGGAAGGTGCGGTAATCCTGCTTGTCAAGGCAAAACCCTTGCAGATACCAGGCTTGCCCCTTGAACACCAGCTTGGCGGGGAGGACTTGTCGCGCGGTCTTTTCGCCGTAGGAGCTGACATAGGTAAAGGAGATGACCTTGCGGGACAGAATGGCCTCCTTCAGCCTCTGGAACTTGATGTTAGCCTCTGCGGAGCTGCCCCAGCGGGACAGGTCCACTTGGAGCCAATCAGGCTCGGACCGCTGGAAGAGGGCGGAGAGCTTGGACAGGGTCTCCGCCGACCCCAGCCCCGCGTCTCCCGACAGGGATCTCAGAGCCGTCAGGAGCTGGCCCTGCTCCTCCGCCGAGAGGGCGGCCCTGCTCAGCACATAGTGGTCCATAAGGGCCACGCCCCCGCCGCGTCCGGGGGTGGCGTAAATGGGCACTCCTGCGGCGGAGAGAGCGTCCACGTCCCGGTAGATGGTGCGCACCGACACCTCAAACCGCTCCGCCAGGGCGGGGGCGGATATCTTCCCCTTTTCCAGCAGCAGATAGACCATCTCAAAGAGCCGTGATTGGGACATGGGAAGACCTCCTCCTCAACAAAGTGGGCGGGCACAGCCCGCCCCTACGAAAAACAGGTGTAGGGGCGGGCTGTGCCCGCCCGTTCTCTCACATTTCCCGCCGGCCCTCCAGGGCCCGGGTCAGGGTGGCGTCGTCGGCAAATTCCAGCTGTCCGCCTACAGGGACGCCGTATGCAAGGCGGGTCACCTTTACATCGAAGGGCTTCAGCAGCCGGGACAGGTACATGGCGGTGGCCTCCCCCTCGGTGGTGGGGTTGGTGGCCATGATGACCTCCCGAATGTCCCCCGCCGCCACCCGCTCCACCAGCTCCTTGATGTGCAGGTCGTCGGGGCCCACATGGTTCATGGGGGAGATGACCCCGTGGAGCACGTGATACCGCCCGTTGTACTCCCGGGAGCGCTCCAGGGCCGCCACATCCTTGGGATCGGCCACCACGCAGATGGTGGCCTCGTCCCGCTTGGCGCTCCGGCAGATGGGGCACAGCCCCTCCCCCTCGGTGAAGCTGCAGCACACCGGGCACAGGGAGATGGCGCTCTTGGCGGTGAGGATGGCCTCGGAAAAGGCGGCGGCCTCCTCCTGGGGCAGGCCCAGCACGAAAAAGGCCAGCCGCTGGGCGGACTTCTTGCCCACCCCGGGCAGCCGGGCAAACTGTTCGATGAGGGCCTCAAGGGCCGGGGGGAAGTATTCCATAGGGGTACACCTCATTTCGGAAAGAGCGGCCGAAGGAGATCGTCCAATTCACTCGATCCACTCGAATTCCAAATAATCTACATATGCGTCCAGGATCACTCCGCTGTCCGCAAACAGCTTAATGATGATAGAGCAGTAGCCCACATTGTGATATAAATATTCCAAATGGCCCGCGAACGCAAATAGCTGAGAGTTGTCCATAAGGCGGTAATAGCCATCTTTTCGCGAAAACCTTCCAGGTTTCCTCCACTCATAGACGGAGAAACCATCTTCTTCTGTCAAGTGGTACCGTATGATCAATGACTTGGCGTTTGGACGGATGGCCTGGATGGAATCGTGGGAGGAAATGTTGTCCTCAAAGACGAAAATGAGAGTTTGGTCCTTCAGCTGGATGTCCTTGACCACGCAATCGTGGGGCACAGGTATGGTTGGCAAAGTTTCTTTGTTCAGATAATAGGTCTCTTTCATGAACCTTTCCCCTCTTACGCCCCCCGCAGCGCCGCGATGGCTCCGGGGATATCCTCCGCCCCGTAGACGGCGCTCCCCGCCACCAGCACGTCGGCCCCGGCCTCCACACACTGCCGGGCGGTCTGGGCGTTGATGCCCCCGTCTACCTCCAGGTGGCAGGAGGGACAGTATTTTTCAATATAGCCCCGAATAGCGGCGAGCTTGGGCAGCTGGTCGGCCATGAAGGCCTGGCCCCCGAAGCCCGGCTCCACCGTCATCACCAAAATGAGGTCCAGGCCCTTTTCCAAATAGGGAATAACAGCCTCGGCGGCCGTGATGGGCCGCAGGGCGATCCCCTTCTTGACCCCCAAACCGTCCATCTCGTCCAGGGCGGCGTGGATGGCAGGGGGCATATCTGCCTCCAAATGAACGGTGAGCAGGTCGGCCCCCGCCTTGGCGAAGGCCCCCACATACCGTCCCGGCTTCTCCACCATCAGGTGGGTATCCAAAAACATATCGGTGTGCTTTCGGATGGACTGGACCACCGGCACCCCGATGGAGATATTGGGCACGAACATACCGTCCATCACGTCCACATGGAGCCAGTCGGCGGAGGAGACGGCATGGATGTCCTCCCCCAACTGGCAGAAGTCGGCGGAGAGGATAGAGGGAGCGACCTTGACCATAGGATGACCTTCTTCCTTCTTGTCATTTTCAGCAGAACGATGGGCAGGCCCCCGTCATAGGATGAACCAAGCGGATGCCCGACCCGTCCCCGCCGGCCTCCCCAGCCCTATGCCACCCACGGTCCCGGCGTCGGCGGAGGAGACGGGCCGGCGCCGCATCATATAGCTCCCGGCCGGGCTGGGCCTGGCCGGGAGCACTTGGATCATACCGGCTCAGTAGACCTCGGTGGTGGAGACCTCCTTCACCTCGTAACCCTCTTTTTTCAGGGCGTTGAGGATCTGGGCCTTGTGCTCGTGGCCAAAGGCCTCCAAGGTGACCCGCAGCTCCACCCCGGCCTGGCGGTTCAGGTTGACGAACTGGTTGTGTTCCAGCTTGATGGTGTTGCCGTTCTCCCGGGCCAGCACCTCGGCTACGTGGAGCAGCTCGCCGGGCCGGTCGGGGAGCATCACCGAGAAGGTGAAGATCCGTCCCCGGCCCATGAGCCCGTGCTGGACCAGGGAGGAGATGGTGATGACGTCCATGTTGCCGCCAGAGAGGACAGGCACCACGTTCTTGCCCTTGCACTCCAGATGCTTCAGGGCTGCCACCGTGAGAAGCCCCGCGTTCTCCACCACCATTTTGTGCTTTTCCATCATATCCAAAAAGGCGTCCACCAGCTCAGAGTCGTCGATGGTGATGATCTGGTCAATGTTTTCCTGGATGTAGGGGAACACTAAGTCACCGGGCGTCTTAACGGCCACGCCGTCGGCAATGGTGTCTACCCTGGGCAGGGTGACCACGTGGCCTGCCTCCACACTGGCCTTCATAGAGGCGGCCCCGGTGGGCTCCACGCCGATGACAGTTACCTTGGGGTTCAGGAGCTTGGCCAGGGTGGATACCCCCGAGGCCAGCCCGCCGCCGCCGATGGGCACCAGGATCACGTCCACATCGGGCAGGTCGGAGAAGATCTCATAGGAGATGGTGCCCTGTCCGGTGGCCACCGTCAGGTCGTTAAAGGGGGGGATGTAGGTGTAGCCTTTCTCCTCCACCAGCTCCTGGGCCTTGGCAGCGGCGTCGTCAAAGGTCTCTCCCCAGAGGACGACATCTGCGCCGTAATCCTTGGTATTGTTCACCTTCACCAGAGGGGTGGTGGTGGGCATGACGATGGTGGCGGCCACCCCAGCGGCCTGGGCGGCAAAGGCCACCCCCTGGGCGTGATTGCCGGCGGAGGCGGTGATGAGCCCCTTGGCCTTCTGCTCCTCGGTGAGGGTACTGATCTTGAAATAGGCGCCCCGGAGCTTGTAGGCTCCGGTGATCTGCATGTTTTCCGGCTTCAGAAAAACATGGTTGCCGCAGGACCTGGAGAAAGCCGGGCTTGGCACCAGATGAGTGGGGGCGATGACGCCGTCCAGCACTTTTCGGGCGGCTTTAAAGTCTTCTAAGGTCATCATGGGGGTACATCTTCCTTCTTTTGTTGGGATTGCCCTTTATCATACCGTTTTTTGGCGGGAAAGTCAACCGTGGGGCAGACTCTGTGCCTGCTTGGCCCTCTGAGCCCCGGGAGGGGAAGAAGATGAAGGAACTGTAAATTCCGCCCCCCATTCCTTGACAGGGAAAGGGGAAAAGGGTACAATCTACCATAAAAGGGAAAGTGTTTCCCACCAGGAGGCGAGGCCATGGCAAGAGTGGTAAAAAAGTCCCCGGCGCCCCTCTATTTTGCGGCGGCGGTGTGGCTGGTATGGGGGCTGTTCCTGCCCCTGTATAAGCTGTCCCATTTCCTGCTGGTCATCCTGGTGTCGGCGGGAGCGGGGGTGCTGGGCAGGCGCCTGTTTCCCGACCGGGTCTACGAGACCCCCGACCCGGTGGAGCCCGAGACCACGGGAGACCCCCAGCTGGACGCCCTCATTGCCGAGCGGGACCGGGCGGTATCCGAGATGCGTCGCCTCAACGCCAACATCCCCGGAGAAACTATCTCCCGGCAGATCGACCATCTGGAGGAGACGACGGGCAAGATCATCTCTCACGTGGTGCGGCACCCGGAAAAGCTGCCCCAGATCCGCCGCTTCCTGGACTACTACCTGCCCACCACCTTAAAGTTGCTCAACGCCTATGACCGAATGGGCCAGGCAGGGGTGGAGGGGGAGAACATCGCCGGCACCCGGGGGAGGATCGCGGAGATGATGGACACCATCATCTCCGCCTTCGACCGGCAGCTGGACGCCCTCTTTGCCGACGAGGCCCTGGATATCGCCACCGACATCACCGTGCTGGAAAACCTCCTGAAGCAGGAGGGCCTCAGCGGAGAGAGGCCCTTCACCGCCAACGGCTGACCACAGGGCGAAAAGCTTGTATTTCTGCATGCTCGCAGGGGCGGCTATCAGTCGCCCGCACCCAATGGAGAATGAAAACCCAAGGAAAGGAAGAGAACACCATGCCTGACAATACCGATTTTACCCCCGAGCTGACCCTGACCCCCAACGCGGATACCGCCGCCGTAGCGGAGGCACCCACCCTGACCCTGGACCCCACCGCCGCCGAGACCCAGGTGAAGCAGGCCGACCAGGCCCTGCGGGACGCCAACGCCGTGAAGCTGGACGAGTCTATGCTTTCCGAGGCGGAGCGGAAGATGGTGGCCGATTTCTCCGAGAAGATCGACATCAAGGATTCCAACCTGGTGCTCCAGTATGGTGCGGCAGCCCAGAAGAACATCGCCGGCTTTTCCGAGAGCGCCCTTTCCAAGGTCCGCACCAAGGACCTGGGGGAGGTGGGCGGCGCCCTGGCCGGCCTGGTGGGGGAGCTGCAGAACTTCGGCCAGGAGGAGAAGAGCGGTATCTTCGGCTTCTTCCAGAAGAAGAAAAACGACATC
>CATJWI010000155.1 GCA_949744075.1 uncultured Eubacteriales bacterium
AGGTAGGCCTTTACCGCCAGGATGCCGTATTTGGGGTTGATCTTTTCGTCCTCCAGCTCCAGCTCGATAAAGGCCCTCTCCCCCTCCTGGCCGGAGGTGAGGAGCCAGCCGTCGTCCTCCAGGACGGCATCCAGTTCGGCGCGGACGGCCAGCAGGTCCTTGCCAGCGGGGAGTTTGGGGAAGTCGATGCGAAGTTCCATTGTAAAGATCCTTTCTTTCCGTGGTTTTGGTGTGCTCTGTAGAGCGCGGCATCCTTGATGCGCCCTACAATTCCGCTTCTAAGCGGGCGGCCTGGTGGTTGGTGATCAGGGCGTCGATGATCTCGTCGATGGCCCCGTTCATCACCGCGTCCAGCTTGTAGAGGGTCAGGTTCACCCGGTGGTCGGTCAATCTCCCCTGGGGGAAGTTGTAGGTGCGGATGCGCTCGTTGCGCATGCCAGAGCCCACCTGGCTCCTCCGGTCCGCGGCGTAGGCCCCCTCTACCTTCTCCCGCTCCTGCTCGTAAAGGCGGGAGGCCAGTATCCGCATGGCCTTCTCCCGGTTCTGGAACTGGCTTCTCTCCTGCTGGCACTCCACCACCAGGCCCGTGGGCTTGTGGATGAGGCGGACGGCGGAGGAGGTCTTGTTGATGTGCTGTCCCCCGGCCCCCGAGGAGCGGAAGACCTGCATCTCCACGTCGGCGGGGTCCACCTTCACGTCCACCTCCTCCATCTCGGGGAGGACGGCCACGGTGACGGTGGAGGTGTGGATGCGGCCACCGGACTCCGTCTCGGGCACCCGCTGGACCCGGTGGACGCCGCTTTCGAATTTCAGGCGGCTGTAGGCCCCCTCCCCCTGGATGGTGAAGCAGATCTCCTTGAGGCCCCCTAATTCAGTCTCGCTGGCGGAATCCACCTCCACGCTCCAGCGCCGGGCCTCGGCGTACATGGAGTACATGCGGTAGAGGTCGGCGGCGAAAAGGGCGGCCTCCTCTCCCCCCACCCCGGCGCGGATCTCCACGATGACGTTCTTGCCGTCGTTGGGGTCCTTGGGCAGGAGGAGTATTTTCAGCTGGTTTTCCAGCTCCGGGAGAGCGGCCTTGGCGGCGGCGAACTCCTCCCGGGCCAGCTCCCCCAGGTCGGGGTCGGAGAAGAGCTCCTGGCTCTCCTCCAGGGTCTTTTGGGCCTGAAGATAGGCCCGGTAGGTCTCCATCAGCGGCTGGAGCTCCCGCTGCTCCTGGTTCAGCCGGGCCGCCAGGGCGGGGTCGGAGTAGGTGGCGTTGTCGGCAAGGCGCTCCTCCACCTCCTGGTAGCGCAGCTCGATGGCTTTTAACTTGTCCAGCATGGTGAGGCCCCCTTCCGTCCATTTTTTCTGTTCGTTCCGCTTTGGAATCGGCCCCTACCAGTCAAAAACAAAGGATTTCACCAGGGCCAGGGGTTCCCGGAAGAACATCCGCACCGCCGAGGGCCTGTGGCTCACCGGGGCGGCCAGGGTGGAGGGCTCTCCCGTCCCCCCTGCCCGGGCCCAAAGCAGCTTGATCCGGGCCAGGTGGAAGCCGCTGGACACCAGAAGCACGTCGCCGCCGGGGTTTAGTCCCTCGGTCTCCCCTGTGGCGGCGCTGACGCTCACTCCCACCTCCCCCATCAGGTCGAGGGGATAATTCACGTTCTGCCAGGTATTCCGGGATCGAGGCTCCAGATAGATATTCTCCCCATTCACCCCGTGGGCGGTGAGGTAGTTATACATACACTGGGCCTCGGACATATGCTCGTCGTCCCCTTTGCCCCCGGTGACCACGATCTTCATATCCGGGTGGTTCTCCAGGTAGTCCAGGGCGGTATCCAGCCGATCCTGGAGGAGGACGGAGGGGCCCCAGGTCTCCACCTTGCAGCCGAAGATGACCATGACCTGCGGGCCGGGGCCGGTCTTTTCCCCGGTGGTTCGGCTGTGGACGCCGATATAGACCTCCAGGGCCGCAAAGAACAGCACCCCCAGGGCCAAAAGGATCAGCAGGATATTCCGCAGTGTGTGCTTTCGGCCGCCGTATCCGCTGCGGCCATTCCAGATGGGCTGATAGCTCATGCCTTCATCTCCTCCAATTCAGCGGCTAAGGTCTCCCACACCGTATAGAGGTGGGCGATCTCCTCCTCCAGGGCGTGCTGCTCCTCGTAGACCTTTTGGAGCTCCAGGTAGTTGTCCGCCACCTCCTCAGCCCGAAGGGTCAGCTCGTACTGCTTTTCCTCCGCCTTGGCCACTGCCCGCTCGGCGGCGTGGACCTGTTTTTCCAGCTCCTTGGTGCCGCCGGGGCGTTTGGGCTTGTCCTTCTTTTCGGCAGCCGGCGCGCCGGGGACGTCGCGCCCTACGGTTGCGCCGTTCTTCGCATATATTTTCTGCCGCTCCTGGAAGTCCAGGAACTCCTGATAGGTCCCCTTGAAGTCGGTGATATGCTTATCCTCCAGCATCCAGACCCTCTCGGCAAACTCATTGATAAAGTAGCGGTCATGGGAGACGAAGAGAAGGTTGCCCTCATAGGCCCGCACCGCTTCTTCGATCCAGTCCCGGCTGTCCACGTCCAGGTGGTTGGTGGGCTCGTCCAGGATAAGGAGGTTGATCTTCTGGTGCATGAGCTCGCAGAGCTTTAAGCGGCTCCGCTCCCCGCCGGAGAGGTCGGAGACCTGCTTGAAGACGTCCTCCCCCCGGAAGTTAAAGGCGGCCAGGGTGTCCCGGGCCTCCTGGGGGGTGCAGTTCAGGTCCCAGAGGAGGGTGTCCACCAGGTTCCGCTCCGGGTGGTCGAAGGTGACCAGCTGGGGGAGGTAGCCGATGCGGACGGTGGGGCCGAAGCGGAGCTTGCCCCCTGTGGGCTCCAGCTCCCCCAGCAAAATCTTGACGAAGGTAGATTTGCCCGTGCCGTTATCCCCTAAGAGGGCAATGCGCTCGCCGCCAGCCACCTCCAAATTCACGTTTTCAAAGAGAGTCCGGCCCTCGAAGCCCATGGAGAGGTCCTTTACCGTCAGGACCTCGTCCCCCCGGAACTCCTTCTCCCCGAAGCCCATGGTCAGCTTCCGCTCCTTGGTGGGCCGGTCGGTGGTCTGGAGCCGCTCCATCCGCCGCTCCATGTTGATAGCCCGCTTGTAGAGCTTGTCGTTACCCATGAAGGCCCAGAGGCGCATCTTATCGGCGGCCTCCTGGAGCTGCTCGATCTTGGCCTGCTCCTTCTCATACTGCTTCAGCTTCTCCTGGAAGCGGCGCTCCTTCTCCTCCACATAGAAGCTGTAGTTGCCCGAGTAGAGCTCCGCCTTGCCGTCGTGG
>CATJWI010000156.1 GCA_949744075.1 uncultured Eubacteriales bacterium
CCGGGTCGGTGACGGTGGATACCGTTTCGTACCGCAGCCCCAACTGCTCCCTCCCCCCGGAGAAATCGGACTGGATGGGGGGTGCCAAGGCCGCCAGCCGCTTCACAAAGTGGGCCCGGTAGTGGATGAGCACCGCCCCCACCTGGGCCAGCCGCAGGTTAAAGTCGTCCAGGGTGTCCAGCAGGGAGGGCTTTTCCTCCCAATCCCGGAGGATGCGGGTCTTCTGCTCATAGAGCCGCTTATACTCCGCCAAAGCCGCAGCGTACTTGGGCCGCAGCTGGCAGATGGCGTCGTCCAAAAACCGCCTTCTTTCCGCCGCCCCCGCCCGGATGAGGGACAGGTCCTCGGGGCAAAAGAGGATGGTATTCAGTATCTCCCCCAGCTCCCCGGCGGCCTTCAGACGCCCCCCGTTGGAAAAGAGCTGCCTTCTCTCCCCCCGGTGGAGCCGGGCCTCCAGGGTGAAGTCCCGCTGCCGGGAATAGACCTCCCCCTTCAAAAAGGCGTGGTCCACCCCAAATTGGATGAGCTCCCGGTCATACCGGGCCCGGTGGGACCGGCAGGAGGACAGATAGGCGGCGGCCTCCAGCAGGTTGGTCTTCCCCTGGGCGTTGTCCCCCCAGATGACGTTGACCCCCGGAGACAGCTCCACCCCGGCGTGGGCGTAGTTCCGGAAGAAGTCCAGCTCCAGCCGTTTCAGGATCATGCCACTACCAGCCGCACCCCGGGAAGCTCTGCCACGTCTCCCGGCCGGAGTTTCTTCCCCCGCATGGTGCATACCTCTCCGTTGACGGTGACCTCTCCCTCCTGGATGATCTGCTTGGCTTCCCCCCCGGTGTCGGTGATCCCGGCAAATTTCAGCAGGGCCTCTAACTTGATATATTCCGTTGTGATAGAAACCGTCTGTTCCTGCATAGTTTCTCCTACGCTCTCCAATTGTTTCACGTGAAACAATCGGAGAAAACTTTCCACATTTTTTACTTATCCCAGCTGGCACTCATCCGCACGGGCAGCACCATAAAGAGAAAATCCTCTTCCCCATCGGCCTGGTCCACCGGCACGATGATGCAGGGGGTGGAGGGGGTGCCCATCAGTAGCCTGGCCTTATCCGCCGGGGTGGCCTTCAGGGCGTCCATCATAAACCGGTGGTTAAAGCCAATGTGCAGGTCGTTTCCGCTGCCCACCACGGGGCACTCGTCGGAGGCGTTGCCAATGGCGGTGACTGAGGACAGATAGATACACCCGTCCCCCACGATGCACCGCAGGGGGTTCTTGGAATTTTCCTGCAAGATCAAACTCACCCGGTCGATGGAGGTCATAAGCTGCTTCACCTCCACCTCCAGGCTGATATCGCTCTTCCAGGAGATGGACTGGCGGTAGTTCAGGAACTCCCCCTCCAGCCGCCTGGTCACCAGCAAGGTGGTACCCAACCGGAACAGAATGTGCCGGGAGCCGGTGGTCACCGAGATCTCCTCGTCCCCGTCGCCGCAGATGCTCCGCACCTCTCCCAGGGCCTGGCCAGGGACCACGAAGGAGAAGTCCCGGCCGGGGGCTTTCTCCAGCTTCTCCCGCCGCAGGGCCAGCCGCTGGCCATCCACCGACACCACGGTGAGCACATCTCCCACCACCTCAAAAAGGGACCCGGTGAGGATAGGCCGGCCGTCGTTGTTGCTGACGGCGAAGAGGGTGCGGTTGATCATGTCGCTGAGGGTCCCCCGGCTCAGCACCAAAGCGTTCTGGGGCTCCACCGTGGGAAGCTCCGGGAACTCCTCCGGGTCGATGCCCTGAATTTGGAACTTGCTGACTCCGCACTGGATGGAAACGGTAAGCCCGTCGGAGGAGAAGGTGACGATGTCGTCGGGCAGCCGGCGGATGATGTCCCCGAAGAGCCGGGCAGACAGCACCAGGGATCCCCCTTCCCTCACCTCGGCAGGCACTACGGTGCGGATGCCGGTCTCCAGGTTGTACCCGGTGAGCCGCAGCTCGGTGTCGGCCTCCAGCAAGATGCCCTCCAGAGCCGGGATGGAGCTCTTGGGGGCGGTGGCCCGGGCCGAGGTGGCAATGGCCGCCTGCAGCAGCGCCTTTTCACAGGAGAATTTCATATCTGGGTCCTCCAATCTATTTCTCTTCCCCACAAAAGGAGAGGATATATATAAATTCGTCATAGAAGTAGGCAGTGTTCATATTGTGGAAACCTGCCGAAACCCGTTGCATAGAGGGTTTTCTCCACTCCACACACCATGTGGAAAAAACGGCCGTTTTTCCACAAACAAAGAAAAAACAAACGAACTCTCCACATTTCTCTGTCCACATTTTCCTTTTTTCCAGTGGAATTGTGAAAAAAACTCCCTATTCGTACCGGGCGTTGATATTGGCATTCAGGTCCTTGATGATCTCCGCCATCTCCGGGTCCTCCTTAATTTGCCCTTCGATCTGTTTGAGGGAGTGCATTACGGTGGTGTGGTCCCTGCCCTCGAACTGCTGGCCGATCTCTTTCAGGGATAGGTTGGTCATCCGCCGAATTTCATACATGGCCACCTGCCGGGCCAGGGACACGTCCTTGGTCCGGGCGGGGCCCTTGATGTCCTCGGGGAGGATGTTGTAGAACTTGCCCACCTCCTCGATGATCACGTCGGCGGAGGGCAAAAATTCCGTCTTGTCCTTGAACATGTCCCGGACGGCCCGGGTCACCGTCTCCACGTCCACCTGCTCCCCCATGAGCTCCTGGAAGGCCAGAATTTTGTTGACGGTGCCCTCGATCTGCCGGACGTTGGAGGTGATGTTCTCCGCGATATATCCCAGCACCGGCTCAGGCAGGTTCATCCCCCGGCGGATGGCCTTATTTTTGATGATGGCCACCCTGGTCTCATAGTCCGGCGGCTGCACGTCCACAGGAAGGCCCCACTCGAACCGGGTCTTCAGCCGGTCGTCCAGCCGGAGCATCTCCTTGGGGGGCCGGTCGGCGGTGAAGACGATCTGCCGCCCTGCCTCGTAGAGGGAGTTGAAGGTGTGGAACATCTCCTCCTGGGAGGCCTGCCGTCCGGCGATGAACTGGACGTCGTCCATCAAAAACACGTCGGCAGACCGGTACTTGTCCCGGAACTCCTGGTTCTTGCCCTCCCGGATGGCGGTGATGAGCTCGTTGGTAAAGGCGTCGCCCTTGATATAGACGATGCGGAAGTCGGGATACCGGGCGTGAATGGCGTGGGCGATGCCGTAGAGCAGGTGAGTCTTGCCCAGGCCCGACTCCCCGTAGATAAAGAGGGGGTTATACCCCTTGGGCTTCCCCGGCGCCTCGGCCACCGCCACGGCGGCGGAATAGGCGAATTTGTTGGAGGAGCCCACCACGAACTTGTCGAAGGTATACTCCTCGGTGCCGGGCAGAAAAGAATTGGCCTTGGGTCCACCCAGTTCCTCCTTCTCCCCCTCCCCCAGTACCTTCACCTCAAAGTCGGCGGAAAAGAGCTCCCGCAGAGCCTTTTGGATGTTTTGGGCATACCGGGCGGAGATAATGTCCCGCTTGAAGTTGGAGGGGGTATAGAGTACCAAACGGTCCTCCTCCAGCGTCAGAGCCTCGGTGTCATCAAACCAGGTATTCAGGGTGGTGGAGGTCAACTCTCCCTCCATGAGGGACAGGACCCTTTTCCAGATCTCAGGTGCGGAATTCATAGAAATACTTCACTCATTTCTATTTCTAAGGATAGTCTATGATATTATACCAAAAAACCCGCCCCATGGCAACGAATTCAAGGGGTTTCCGGCAAATTTTTTCCCAAAAAAAGTGAAATTTAGTGGAAAATTTTTTTTGGAACACAACATGTAGGGGCAGAGGAAAAAGAGAGGTCAAAAAACGAAAAAAGAAGGTTGACAGGGCGATTCTTTATCCAGTATAATATCGTTTGCGTCCTTATGCAGGGCGCTTGGAACTTACAACCGCGCCGGGACCCTCCGGCGTTGTGGTGGCGGGGTCTCCCCGCGATTTGAGTACAGGAGGTGTTCCGAAATGAAACGTACCTATCAGCCCAAAAAGCGTCAGCGCAGCAAGGTCCACGGCTTCCGCAAGCGGATGGCCACCGCCAACGGCCGGAAGGTGCTGGCCCGTCGCCGCCGCGCCGGCCGCGTCCGTCTGTCCTACTAAGATGGAAGGGATCAATCAAATAGGGCTTTGAGTCACGGGGCGGTGGATTTCTCTACCGCCCCTGCGGTGCATGGAGAGAAAAAGGGGGAGAGCAGATGCTTCATACCGTTTCCATGAAGGAGAACCATCTGTTTCGCCGTCTCTATTCCAAGGGAAAAAGCGCAGCCACCGCCAACCTGGCGGTCTACGTCCGCCGTAACGGCCGGAAGCAGAACCGCCTGGGCTTCACCGTGGGCACCAAGGTGGGCAAGGCGGTGCGCCGGAATAAGGTCCGCCGCCGCCTCCGGGAGGCTTACCGCACCCACGAGGACCGGATGGTCCCCGGTTGGGACGTAGTGGTGGTGGCCCGGGTCCGGTCCGCCTTTGCCCCCTACCGGGAGCTGGAGCGGGACCTCCTTCGGCTGTTGGACAAGCTGGGGGTCTGTCAGAAGAGGGAAAAGGGAACATGAAAGCCCTCCTTCTCTGGTGCATCCGCTTTTACCGGAAAACCATCTCTCCCGCCCGTCCCCCCTGCTGCCGCTTCATTCCCACCTGCTCGGCCTACGCCCTGGAGGCGGTGGAGAAGTATGGCGCCTGGAAGGGAGGCCGGCTGGCCCTGAAGCGGTTGATGAAGTGTCACCCCTTTCACCGGCAAAGCTCCATCGAGTACGACCCCGTTCCCTGAGCGGGTATTCTGTTGTGGAGGCCATGTCCATGGATTTATGGTATTACGTTTTGATGCCCTTCACCCTGCTTCTGAAGTTCTTTTACTTATGCTTCAATAGCTACGGTGTAGCACTGCTCCTCTTCGCCCTGGTGGTGAAGCTGATCCTCTTCCCCCTGTCCATCAAGGGCAAGAAGAGCATGATCCAGATGAATATGCTTTCCAGCAAGCTCAACCGCCTGCAAAAGCAGTATAAGAACAACCCCAGCAAGTATAATGAGGAGGTCCAGAAGCTCTATGCCAAAGAGGGCGTGAGCCCCATGGGCGGCTGCCTGTGGTCCATGCTGCCCCTGTGCATCCTGATCCCCCTCTACGCCATCATCCGCCAGCCTCTGAAGTACATGATGGGCCTGACCTACGAGCAGATGGTCACCCTGGGCAACACGGTGCTGAACTGGAGCCAGGTGGCCTTTGAGCAGGGCTGGATCAAGGAGATGGCCGAGCTCACCGACTCGGTGGTCAAGGCGGGCTACAACCAGCTCTACCTCACGTCCCTCATCACCCCGGAGAATCTGGAGGCGGTAAAGGCCGCCGTGACCTCCCGGGCCGACGCCATCTTCTCCATCGACTTCTCCTTCCTGGGGGTGAACCTGGCGGCCAAGCCGGAGCTCATGTTCTGGAAGAACGGCCTGGCGGGCCTGGGCCTATTCCTGATCCCTGTGATCTCGGGCGTTACCAGCATCTTCTTCTCCCTGATCTCCATGAAGACCAACAGCATGAACGGGGAGGTAAACGACCAGACCGCCAAGACCACCAGGACCATGATGTTCATTACCCCCATCATGTCCCTCTGGATCGGCTTCTCCATGCCGGCGGCCCTTTCCATCTACTGGATCGCCAACAACCTGCTGGGCCTTCTCCAGGAGTGGGTCAGCAGCAAGATGCTCAAGCGGGACTACGAGCAGGCCGCCGAGGCTAAGCGCCTCCAGGAGATCGAGGAAAAGGAAGAGGAAAAGCGGCTGCGCCGGGAGAAGGCCGAGGCCAAGGCCCGTGCCGCCGAGGAGGCCCGGAAGAACAAGGGCAAAAAGAAGGAAAAGGACCCCGATGAGGTCAAGATGACCCCCCAGCAGCGGGAGGCCAGCCGTGTGGGCATCCGCCAGTACGCCCGGGGCCGGGCCTACGACCCCGACCGCTTCGGCGGCGTGACGGCCTACCATGAGGACCTGATCAAGAGCACCATCCGGGAGGTGGAGTCCGGGGAGGAAAAGCCCGTGGCCGCCCCTGTGGAGCAGCCCGCGCCGGAAGAACCCGTGACCACCGTCCCCATGGAGGAGACTGCCGTGGAGATCACCCCGGCCGCCCCGGAGGCAGAGACCCCCACCGAGGAGACGGTGGAGGAGGACATGGACCGTCTCAACGCCGAGTTGGACGCCGCCATCCAGGGCGGCGAGGACCAGGATAAGACCGAAGACTGACCTCTCAGGAAGGAGGAGAAAAAGATGCAGAAGTTTATGGAAAGCACTGGTAAGACAGAGGAGGCGGCCATTACCGCCGCTCTGGAGAAGCTGGGCCTTGCCCGGGAGGAGGTCTCCGTAGAGGTGCTGGAGCTGGCCAAGCCCGGCTTCCTGGGCATCGGCGGCACCCCCGCCAAGATAAAGGTGACCTACGAGGCCCCCGACGAGCCCGAGGCCCCCGTAGTAGAGGAGCCCGCCCCCAAAGCCGAGCCCGCCGTCCAGGCCGTCCCGGAGGACAAGCCCCAGACCCCCGTGGCTGCCGCCGCCCCCGCCGGCGACGACCGGGCGGCCAAGATCGTGGACTTCCTCACCGGCCTTTTGGAGCGCATGGAGATCCGTGCGGTGCCCCAGGTCCAGGTGGACCAGGAGGGCAACTACCTGGTGGAGCTGGTGGGCGAGGGCCTGGGCGCTGCCATCGGCCGCCGGGGGGAGACCCTGGACGCCATCCAGCAGCTCACCGGCTACGCCGTGAACCATGGCCAGGCCAAGCGGGTCCGGGTCCGCATCGACGCCGAGGGTTACCGCTCCAAGCGGGAGGAGTCCCTGGAGCGCATGGCCCGCCGTACGGCGGAGAAGGCGGTGCGCTACCGCCGGAACGTGACCCTGGAGCCCATGAACGCCTACGAGCGCCACGTGATCCACACCGCCCTCCAGGACTACCCCGATGTGACCACCTACTCCATCGGCACCGAGCCCAACCGGAGAACGGTAGTGGCCTATGCGCCGGGGGAAAACAGATAAAGAAAAAGCAAAAAGGGGCCGCGCTGTATGTTGTACAGCGCGGCCCCTTTTTTCACATCCCATTTACCACCCAAACAATCCCCCGAAGGGCCAGGAATATCCCTGACTGGACTGTTGCTGCTGGACCTGCTGCTGACTCTCCCGATAACTCTGCTGCAGCTCATCCATAGCCTTTGCCCGGTCCAGATCGTTCTCATCCAGGGCAATATCCAGGGTGAGATACTCCCCCTCCCGGTAGACGGTAAACTGCACCGTCTCTCCGGCCTTATACTCCTTGACCTGAGAGGCCAGAGCGTCGGAGGAGGCCACGGCGTTCTCCCCCACGGCGGTGATGATGTCCCCCGCCTTCAGCCCGGCCTTCTCCCCGCAGGAGCCCTCCAGCACCGCCTCCACATAGGCCCCGGCGGGGATGCCGTAGCGGAGGGTGGCCTCGCTGGACACATCGTTCATCAGGATGCCCACATTGGGCTTTCCGGTGACATAGCCTTTCTGAATAATGTCGGTGACCATGTCCTTCACATCGTTGATGGGAATGGCAAAGCCGATGCCCTCAATGGAGGCGGAGGAGGAGCTGGAGGAGGAATACTTGGCGCTGGTGATGCCGATGACCTCCCCATACATGTTGAACAGCGGCCCTCCCGAGTTGCCCGAATTGATGGCGGTGTCGGTCTGGAGCATATTCATGCGCTCCCCGTTCTCCATGGTAATGGTCCGGTCCCGGGCGGAGACGTATCCCGCGGTAAAGGTAAAGGTAAGCTCCCCCAAGGGATTGCCGATGGCGCAGACCTGCTCCCCCACCACCAGGTTGTCCGAATCTCCCAGCACCACGGGGGTCAGCTCCTCCTGGGGCTCGATCTTCAAAACGGCGATGTCGTTGGACTCTTCCCCGCCCACCAGGGTGGCGGGGTAGCTCTTTCCGTTTTCAAAGGCCACCTGGATGGAAGAGGCCCCATCGATAACGTGGTAGTTGGTGAGGATATAGCCGTCATGGGTCACCACGAAGCCGGAGCCCGCGGCGGCCCCCTTCACCCGCTGGCCCCAGAAGTTGGTGGTCACCAGCTCGGTGGTGATGCCCACGGCGGAGCCCACGTTGGAGGCGTAGACCTCCGCCCCCGTCATGGGCTGGTCCCGATTGATATTGGCCAGCTCCACCGCCACCGGGGCGTGGGTGCTCTCATAGAGGGTGGTCCTTCCCCCCAGGCCAGGGACAAAGCGGACCGCCGCCCCGCCCGCCACGCCGCCTACCAGGGCGCAGACCAGGCCCAGGGCAACCAGCCGGGGGGCCCGGCCCTTCTTCCTGGGCTGGACCGCGGGGGCCACCGGCTGACCGTCCACTTGAAAATCGTTGGTGACAATGGGTTCCTGGGGAGGCCGGTTATAGTCGTTATAGTACATATGTGGTCGCTCCTTTGCAATGAACTGGGAAAGCTTCTGCTTCCGAAATCGTTTTATAGGATACCCCGGAATTGTGTCTAAAGAATGAAGAAAAACCGGGAAATTTTTGAACTTTCAGCAAAGGAATGGAAACCCAAAAGAAAAACTTCAGAAAATTCAGCTTTTCTCCGCCCCGCCGCCCCGAAGGATGGCGGCCAGGTCCCCGGCGGCCAGCCGCAGATCCTGAAGGGTGTTGTCCAGCACCCCGGACCGGACCACGTTAAGGACCACCAGGCACAGCACTGGCCCCAGCACCATACCCAGCACCCCGTGGACCTTCATGCCCACATAGACGCTGACCAGGGACAGCAGAGGGGAGAGCCCGGTCTGATCCCCCAGCACCTTGGGCTCGGCCACCCGGCGGAACAGGGCCACCAGCCCCCACACCACCATGAGCCCCACCGCGTGGCGCAGGTCCCGCAGGCACAGGTCCACCACCGCCCAGGGCACCATCACGGTGCCCGAGCCCAAAATGGGGATAAAGTCCAGCACCGCCAGGGCGAAGGCCAGCAGCAGGGCGTAGGGCTGCCGAATGAGAAGGAAGCCCCCCAGAAGGATAAAGAAGACCCCGATGGATAAAATGACCTCCGCTTTCACATAGCCGCCGAAGCCGGCGGCGGCCGCCCGCTTGATCAGGGAGGCCAGTTGCCGGGGCCCCTGGGGCAGCCGTTGGGCCAGAGAGGACCGGAGCCGGGGATAGTCGGCGGTGAGGAAATAGGAGGCCATGAGGAACACCACCGCGGCCACGGCGAAGGAGGGCAGCCCCCTGGCCAGGTCGGTGGCCGCGTCCACCGCGGCGGAGAGGAACCGGGGGATGACGGTCTCCAGCCACTGGAACAGCTGCTCCACCAGGCCGTCTACCGTCTCCCGGGCCCCGATGGGGAGCCGTTCCATCCCCCGGGCGAAGGTGGTCCCTAACTGGTCCATCACCTCCTGGAGGGAGGCCACCATGGACTCCCAATCCCCGGTGAGGGAGAAGACCTCCCGGGCCATACCGGTCACCAGCCCCCAGAGGACCGCCGCCAAAATAGCGAAGGAGAGCAGCAGCAAAACCAGGGACAGCAGCCGCCGGGACACCCCCAGCCGCTCATGGAGCCACCCGGCGGCGGGGGACAGGACCCAGGCCACCAGAAAGGCCAGCAAAAAGGGGGCGAAGAGGGACACCACCGGCGGCCCCAGCCGGACGCAGGCCCAGCCGACCGCCAGCACCATGGCCAGCCGCAGCCCAATCCGCAGCCAAAGCCGCCCCCGGTCATGCCAGGAAAGCTCATTCATAGGGCAGGTCTCCTTTTCCTTTGTAAATTGTGGAATAGTATACCACAGAAGGGAGAAAAAGAATGACGATTTTGTAAACAAATCGGCACGGGACCACCCCCAAACATCCCCCATTCCGCCACCGGCAAGCCCCTGTAGGAGCGGATACCATTTGCCCGCCGCCCCGCGGCTCCATCCCCGTCCCCCAAAAAAGGAGAGGGCCCCTTCCCCTCTCCTATGTCTTCTTTTTTCCTTTCAAAAGCTCCCCGCCAACCCCATAGACCAGCCCACAGACCAAAACCGCCCCTCCCGCCGCGGCCAGGCGCAGCAGGACCAGGGAAAGGGTATGCTCCCGGTACCACTCATCATCAAAGGCATAGACCACATTCTGGGGGTCCGCTCCATACCGGGCGCAGAGATCCGCTAAATAGGGCCGGGCTGCGGTCTCCACCCCTGCCCGGGTGCAGACAGGCAGGGTGACGGCCTCCCCCCTGCTGATCCGCCGGGCCAGCCCCTGGTCCAAAAGCCCCAGGGCATAGGTGCCGTCGGGAAATTGGAGGAGGTAATATTGGTTGTACCCGGTCATGGCCCAGATAGAGCTGGTGGTGACCCGGGCATAATTCCGGGTCCGCCGCCCCACCACCTGAGTGGCGGAGCGCCACCGGGCCAGCTCGTAGACCCCGGTGGGGATGGCGTCCAGCGGCTCCAAAGTAAAGGGCTGAAAATCATACTTGGCCATAAACTCCTCCGCCCCTGCCACCCGGGGGATATCTTCTCCCGCAGGCTTTCCGGCAAAGGGCTGCCCGGCAGCCACCTGCCCCAGCCCCAGAGGCTCCTCCCCCCGGCGGAGAAGGACCTCAGGCCGGACCAAAAAGAAGGCGGACAGTACAACGGCCAAAGCAACGGCGGAGCCCACCACAGAAAGCAACTTAGCGCGCACAGCAACCCCCCCCCTAAAAACAGCATAAACAATATACCACAATTCCCCTTTCCTATCAAGCAGAGGTGGCCCCAAGCAACCACCTGCAATCTCTCATCTCCCCCAGTTCCACCCCCCAACCCCGCCCCCGTCATTGAGAGGGCCCAACGGGCCCGTGGTGATCCGGTCTTCTTTCTTGCGGAGGCGCTACCACGTTTAGCCCTCCTGGTTTCTACATTGGTAACCGGGAAGCCCGGGAGGACTCTTTTGCTGCCAAAA
>CATJWI010000157.1 GCA_949744075.1 uncultured Eubacteriales bacterium
AAGGAGACCCCATGACGCTCATAGACGTGGATGCCCTGCGGGATTGCCTGCGGGAGGAGTACGGCACGGCCATGATGGGAGGGTTTCCCGCGGCGGTGATCGACCTGGCGCGGATCGAGGGGATGGACGGCGAGGAGCTCTGCCGCTGGGCGGAGAACACGGGGGTTGACCTGCGGCGCTTCGTCGTGGGCCCGTGAGGGGCCGGCGCGGTAGAATAGGCGAACGGCCGTCAGCCGAGGGCGGCCCCTAGATGCGAAGGAGCGCCTGTGAACCTCTCTAAGTCGCGCTACACCCGTGGGGTGCAGTGCCCCAAGATGCTGTGGCTGGAGACCCACCGCCCCGAGCTGTTCGACCCCTCGGTCATGAACGAGTCGGTGCTGGCCGCAGGCAACGAGGTGGGCGATCTGGCCATGGGCTACTACGGCGCCTTCGTCGAGGTGCCCTTCCTCGAGGAGGCGGGCGGCTTCGCGGCCATGGCCGAGCTCACGGAGCGCCTGGTGGCCGCGGCAGTGCTCGCGCTGGCGCGGGCGGGCGTCTCCGTCCCGTGGGACGCGTGGCCCTTCGACGAGGCCCAGGCCCGGGCGGCGATAATGCCGCCGGGAGTAAGGATGAGAATGGTGGCCGAGCCGTCGATCTGCTCCTGGGCATACCGGATGCCCGAAACCAGATCGTCCTTTTTATTGATAAGGGCGGCGGCCAGCTCCGTAGCGTTCACCTTCCCCGAGCTCATGGCCATGAACTGGTGGCCGTGATCGGAGAAATACTGGTCCACCAAGGCGTCGGCGTTGTTGATAATGCCCACTGTGGCGATGGCATAGAGCCCCAGGTGAGACCGGACCAACAACGGCTGGGGGTCTGTATCACTGATGCAGCCAATGCCCGAGCAGCCGTTGAAATCGGCCAGATCCTTCTCGAACTTGGTGCGGAAGGGGGTGTTCTCAATGTTGTGGATCTGCCGCTGGAACCCCTTGTCCCTGTGGTAGATCACCATACCCCCCCGGCGGGTGCCCAGGTGGGAATGGTAGTCCACCCCAAAAAACACGTCCAGGGCCACGTCCCGTTTGGCGATGGCGCCGAAAAATCCTCCCATGTGCTTACTCCTCTCCCATCAGGCGGCGCATGACCTCTTCATAGGCCTCCTCCGCGCCCCCCAGGTCCCGGCGGAACCGGTCCTTGTCCAGCTTGTCGTGGGTCCTCTCGTCCCAAAGGCGGCAGGTGTCGGGGCTGATCTCGTCGGCCAGCACGATGGTGCCGTCGGGCAGCTTACCAAACTCCAGCTTGAAGTCCACCAGATCGATGCCGATCTCCTTCATCGCTCCCTTGAGAAAATCGTTTACATCAAAGGCGTATTTTTTGATGAGGGCAATCTCCTCCCGGGTGGCCAGCTTCAGGGCCAGGGCGTGATACTCGTTGAGCAGGGGGTCGTTCAGCTCATCACACTTGTAGGAGAACTCGATGGTGGGCTGGGCAAAGACGATGCCCTCCTCCACCCCATACCGCTTGGCGAAGGACCCGGCGGAGATGTTGCGGACAATGACCTCCAGGGGCACGATGGAGACCTTTTTCACCAGAGTCTCCCGGTCGCTGAGCTCCTCCACGAAGTGGGTGGGGACTCCCTTCTCCTCCAGCCGTCCCATCAGGTAGTTGGTCATCCGGTTGTTGATGGCCCCCTTGCCGACGATGGTGCCCTTTTTCAGGCCATTGAAGGCGGTGGCGTCATCCTTATAGGACACGATGACCTTCTCCGGGTCGTCGGTGGCAAAGACCTTCTTAGCCTTTCCCTCGTAGAGCTGTTCCCTCTTTTCCATGCTCCCTCTCTTCTTTCCTTGCAAAGTCTTATTCTCAGGCAAAAAACAGCTCGGACAGGGTCATGGGATCGATGTACTTCCCGTCCTTGTAGACCCGCATGTTGCCCGAGGCGATCTCGTCAATGAGCATCACCTTGCCCTGGGCGTCATAGCCGTACTCAAACTTGATGTCATAGAGCACCAGGCCCTTCTCCTTCAAATCGTCGGCCACGATCTTGGTGATCTTCTGGGTCATGTCCTTGATGTCATCATACTGCTCCTCGGTCATAACTCCCAGGGCCACCAGGGCGTCCTTGGTCACCAGGGGATCGCCCTTTTCGTCGTTCTTGAAGGTGGTCTCCACATAGGCAGGCAGGTCGGCCCCCTCCTCAATATACTCCCCATACCGGCGGATAAAGGATCCCACCGCCTTGTGGCGGCAGATGACCTCCAGACCCTTGCCGAAAACCTTGGCGGGCAGCACCTCCATAGTGGTCTGGGCCAGGTCGGCGGAAACAAAGTGGGTCTTGATGCCGGCAGCGTTGATCTTCTCAAAGAAATAGATAGACATCCGCAGGTTCACGTCCCCTACGCCGTCGATGGTAAGGCCCACAGAGTTCTCCCCGGGATCAAAGACCCCGTCCTTGCCGGTGCAGTCGTCCTTGAATTTCAGCAGATAGTTGCCGTTGGGCAGAGCGTAGACGTTCTTGGTCTTTCCGGTATACACGAGCTTGTTTTCCATGTTGGATTCCTCCCAAATAAAATAAAGATAGTCTTATTCCCCTTCTCTTACAGCGCTTTGAGCTCCTCTTGGAGCTTGGCGTCCTTTTGGGCAATCTGCTCCTTCATCTCCCCCTTGGCCGCCGAGAGCTTGTCCGCCAGGCCGGGCTCGGAGAGGGATAGGATCTGGGCCGCCAGTACGGCGGCGTTCTTGGCCCCGTTGAGGGCCACCGTGGCCACCGGCACCCCCGAGGGCATCTGCACCGTGGCCAGCAGGGCGTCCAGCCCGTCGGCGGCGCCCCCCTTCATGGGGATGCCGATGACGGGCAGGGTGGTGTTCCCCGCCAGCACCCCCGCCAAGTGGGCGGCCATGCCCGCGGCGGCGATGATGACGCCGAAGCCCGCCTCCCGGCCCCCCTGGGCGAAGGCGATGGCTGCCTCGGGGGTCCGGTGGGCGCTGAGGATGTGGGCCTCAAAGGGGATGTCCCACGCCTTGAGCTGCTGGGCCGCGGCCTTGACCACTCCCCAGTCGCTGTCGCTTCCCATGATAATGGCTACCTTCTTCATTTCCTTCCTCCTTTAGAAAACGAAAAGGGACATGGTACCTGCGTACCATGTCCTTCCATCTGCTTTGAGGTCCTGGGGCATACCGGCGCACTGGCTCCCCCGGGCATGAAGGGGCACACAGCCCCGGCGCCAAAGGGAATTTCCGGTCATGCCCTCGCCTCCCAGCGAAAAAATGTACTTTTACTATATCGAACTTTTTCCCCAATTGCAATCTGAAAATGACCCAAATCCGCATTTTCAGAGATACCCACAACCCGAGCTCCAAAACCCCGCCTCTTTTCTCCATTTTCCCGAATCCACCGTCTCTCCCCGACAAATCCCGTAGAGGCGTCCCCATGTGGCCGCCCACGACCTCTCATCTCCTCCAGTCCCACCTCCACCCCGTCATTGCGAGGGACTGAAAGGACCGTGGTGATCCGGACTTCTTTCTTGCGGAGGCTCTACCACGTTTAGCCCTCCTGGTTTCTACATTGCAAACTGGGATTCCCGAAAGACCGCTTTTGCTGCCAAAAGCGGCCTCTCGGACTCTCCAGAAAACC
>CATJWI010000158.1 GCA_949744075.1 uncultured Eubacteriales bacterium
GATGAAGTAATAGCCCCCGTCCTTGTCCACCAGAAACTCCACGGTGCCGGCGCTCACATAGCCCACCTGCCGGGCGATCTTCACCGCGTCGGAGCGGAGGGACTCCCGGACGGCCATGGGCACACTCCAGGCGGGGGCGAACTCCACCACCTTCTGGTAGCGGCGCTGGAGGGAGCAGTCCCGCTCCCCCAGGTGGACCACGCTGCCGTGGCGGTCAGCCAGGATCTGGACCTCGATGTGCTTGGGCTCCACCAGGTATTTTTCGATGAAGATGTCGTCGTTGCCGAAAGCCTTCTTGGCCTCCCCCTTCACCAGCTCAAAGTTGGTGCGGACCTCCTCCACGCTGTCACAGCGGCGCATGCCCCGGCCGCCGCCGCCGGCGGCGGCCTTGAGGATGACGGGGAAGCCGTAGCTCAGAGCCTTTTCCACCGCCTCATCGGCGTCGGCCAGGGGCTGGGTGGAGCCGGGGATGATGGGTACGCCGCAGGCGATGGCGGTGGCTTTGGCCGCCAGCTTGTCGCCCATCTGGGCCAGCACTTGGGAGGAGGGGCCGATAAAGGTGATGCCCGCCTTTTCACAGGCCCGGGCGAACTCGGCGTTCTCCGAGAGGAAGCCGTAGCCCGGGTGGATGGCGTCTACCCCCCGGCGCTTGGCCAGGGAGATGATGGCGGGGATGTCCAGGTAGGCGGCCAGGGGACTCTTGTTCTGGCCGATGAGATAGGCCTCGTCCGCCCGGGTGCGGAAGAGGCTGTAAGTATCCTCGTTGGAGTAAATGGCGACCGTTCGAAGGCCCAGGTCATAACAGGCCCGGAAGACCCGGATGGCGATCTCCCCCCGGTTGGCGACCATGACTTTTTGAAAGACGTTCTGGCTCAATGGTTTTCCCATCCTTTCAGGCAGAGGTTCGGAGTGACTCCTATTATATCGGGAAATTCTCTGTTTTGCAAGAGGAAAAATAGAAAATTGCAAAATTGAAAAAGGAGGGAGAGGACGGGCGGGAAAAATTAGGGATATTATCGTACTTTTTGGAAAAAAGCAGGCTTGTGGAAAGACGGAAAGCGTGCTATGATAAGTCAAAATAAGGAAGCAGAATCGGATCAAGGGAGTGGAAAACATATGTGGGATGTGCTTTGGCGGGCGTGCTCATTTCTGCTGGTGATCTGCGCCGGCTATTTTCTCCGCCGGCGGGGGGTGTTCGGCCCCAAGGAATATACGGTGGTCCAGCGGATCGTGATGAACCTGACCATTCCATCGGCCATTATTGTCAGCTTCGGGGATTTTCAGATGGACCCCTCCCTGCTGGCCGTGGCGGCCCTGGGCCTGGGGATGAACGTGGCCATGATGGCCTTGGGGGCGGCGGTGTCCCGCCGGAAGAGCCGGGGGGAGCGGGCCCTCTACCTGATGAACCTGTGCGGCTACAACGTGGGCTGCTTTGCCCTTCCCTTCCTCCAGAGCTTTCTGGGTAGCTATGGGGTGGCCCTGGCCTGCTTCTTCGATGTGGGCAACTCCCCCTTTGCCACCGGGGGCGGCTACGTTATCACCTCCAGCCTGATCGACAGACAGAAGGACGCCCGCTCCGCCCTGATGAACATCGGAAGGAAGCTGCTCCGCGTGGTGCCCTTTGTCACCTACCTCATCGTCATCGCCTACGTCTCTTTGGGGCTGCGGATCCCCGGTGTGGTGATCACCCTCCTGACCCCGGCAGCCAACGCCAACGCCTTTGTCTCCATGCTCCTCATCGGCATGATGGTGGACTTTCACATGGAGCCGGGGGACGGGAAGGAGGCGGCCAAGGTCATTGCCCTGCGGGGCGGGTTTAACCTGCTGCTGGCGGCGGGACTCTATTTCCTGCTCCCCATGGGGCTGGAGGCCCGTCGGGTGCTGGCCATCCTGGCGTTGTCCCCCATTTCAGTGCTCTCCGCCGGCTTTACCGCCGACCTGGGGGGACCGGGGAGCCTGTCGGCCTCCATCAATTCCCTCTATGCCTTACTCAGCGTGATCGCCATGTCGGTATTGGTGGTACTCTTCGGCATATCGTAAAAAGGAAAGAGACAGGGCGGCCCATGGGCCGCCCTTTTTCGTTTGCCACCGGGGGGAAAATATGGTAGGATAACAGTGAAATATCAGGGGAAGGAGGTGGCCGCCATGGAATTGGGTACCCTGCTCCAGACCTTTCCGTCCATCGGCCCGGCCCGGGCAAAGGCGTTGAAAAAGCTGGGGCTGGAGACGGTGGGAGACCTGCTCTTATACTACCCCAGAGCCTATGAGGACCGGACCAAGATCTATTCCATCGCCGCCGCCCCCCAGGAGGAGGCGGTGTGCGTCTCCGCCCTGGTGGCTGAGGCGCCCCGGACCTCCCGGATCCGCAAGGGGCTGACGGTGACTAAGTGCCGGGTAGTGGACGGCTCGGGCTCAGCCCAGGTCACTTTTTTCAACCAGGACTATGTCCGCTACGCTCTGACAGCGGGGGAGAGCTATATTTTCTACGGCAGGATGGAGGTCATGGGCCGTCACCGGCAGCTTACCAACCCGGTTTTCGAGCGGGAGGACCGGGCCCGGTTCACCGGGCGGATCATGCCGGTATACCCTCTCACCGCCGGAGTCTCCAACAACCTGCTGGCGGGGCTGGCCCTGCCCAGTGTGGAGAGCTGCGCTCACCTGGTCTCCGACCAGCTGCCCTCGGAGGTGCGGCTGGGCCGCAAGCTGTGCACGGCGGAGTACGCCTGCTGCAACGTCCATTTTCCCGCCGACCAGGAGGCCCTGGCGGTGGCCCGGCGGCGGCTGGTGTTTGAAGAGCTGTTCACCCTGTCCTGCGGCATGGCCTTCCTCCGCTCCCGGCGGACGGAGGCCCGGGGCCGAGTTTTCCCCGACCGGCCGGTGGAGGATTTCCTGGCCCTGCTGCCCTTCTCTCCCACCGGCGCCCAGCGCCGGGCTATGGAGGAGGTCCGGGCGGACATGGCCTCGGGCCGGCCCATGAATCGCCTGGTCCAGGGGGACGTGGGCTCGGGCAAGACGGCGGTGGCCGCCTGCGCCGCCTGGCTGGCCAAGGCCGCAGGGGCCCAGTCAGCCATGATGGCCCCCACCGAGATCCTGGCCCACCAGCACTACGAGACCCTCTCGGCCCTACTGGCCCCCACGGGGATACGGGTAGGGCTGCTGACGGGCAGCATGAAGGCGGCGGAAAAGCGGAAGGTCCAGGCCGCCCTGGCCGCGGGGGAGATCGATCTGGCGGTGGGCACCCACGCCCTTCTCTCCCAAGGGGTGGAGTACGCTGACCTGGGGCTGGTCATTACTGACGAACAGCACCGCTTCGGGGTGGGACAGCGCTCCGCCCTCAGCTCCAAGGCCAAGACGCCTCCCCATGTGCTGGTCATGTCGGCTACCCCCATCCCCCGGACCCTGGCCCTGCTCATCTACGGGGATCTGGAGGTCACCATTATCGACGAGCTGCCCCCCGGCCGCACTCCGGTAGAGACTTATCTGGTGGGGGAGGACAAGCGGGAGCGGATGTACAACTTTGTTCGAAAAAATGTGTCACAGGGCCGGCAGGTCTACATCATTTGCCCCGCCGTGGAGGAGGGGGAGGGAAGCGAGCTAAAGGCGGTGACCGCCTACGCCAAAGAGCTGGCGGAGAAGGTCTTCCCCGACCTACGGGTGGCCTTTGTCCACGGAAAGCTGAAGGCCCGGGAAAAGGAGGCGGTTATGGCCGCCTTCTCCGGAGGGGATATCGACGTGCTGGTGTCCACCACCGTGGTGGAGGTGGGGGTGGACGTGCCCAATGCCGCCCTTATGGTCATTGAGAACGCCGACCGCTTCGGCCTGAGCCAGCTCCACCAGCTCCGGGGCCGGGTGGGGCGGGGAAAGTGGCAGTCCTACTGCGTCCTGGTCAGCGGAAACCGCTCCCCCGAGACCCGGGAGCGGCTGAAATATTTTACCCAGACCACCGACGGCTTCAAGATCGCGGAAAAGGACCTGGAGCTCCGGGGTCCCGGCGACTTCTTTGGCCAGCGCCAGCACGGCCTGCCCACCCTTCGCGCTGCCGATCTGGCGGGGGATACCCGGGTCCTGAAGGAAGCCCAGCAGGCGGCCCGGGACCTCTTGGAGCAGGACCCAACGCTTTCCCAACCGGAGCACCGGCCGCTGATGGAGAGAGTCCGGCAGCTGTTTGCGGAGGATGGGGATATTTTCAATTGAGAGGGTTGGTAGGTGCCCTCTCCGGTTGTACCGCACCTCATAGTTCATTCCACTGGTCCACCGCCCTTATAAGTTCGGAGTCCAGAACCGCTTTCAAGCGGTTTTACCCGCAAGGAGTACGCCCCATCCGTAAGCGGCAGAGCCGCCAACGGCTGGGCTGTGCCCCCGGCGGGGAGGCTGAAAAATAATTTTCCACCAACAGGTAAATGCAAATCAGGAAAAAATCCAGCCGGCCCGGTGAGAATACAGATTCCCACGAAGACCGGGCGTTTTCCCAATACAATGCGGCCCTGATCAGGCGTCCCCCCAAAATTTTTTCAAAAAGGAGTGTTTTCCATGTCTGCATCCCTCCTGGAAATCCGCTTCCTCCGGCCCCGCCAGTTGGACGCCCTGCGCTCCTCCGGCCGCGGTCACGGGGTCCTGATAGAGTTGCTCCTCTTCCTTCTGGTCTTTGCTGCCGGGACTGTGGCCACCGTTGGGATGCAGTACGTGACCGCCACGGTGCTGACCGTAGTATCGGACCTGGGCGGGCTGGAGATCCCCTTTGACCGCCTGGTGCTCTATGTGAGCCTGCTGTGTACCTCAGGTACCATCTTTGCGGTGCTGCTGGCCCTGCGCTTTGGGTTTAGGCGGCCCCTCTCCACCGTCGGATTTGTCAGGCCTGCCGGCCGGGAGTACGCCCTGGGCCTGCTTCTGGGGCTAGCACTCATGTCCGCCGTGGTGGGGCTGGCGGCGGCATTTGGAGGGCTGAGGGTGGCCCCAGCCTCTGATTTCTCTTTGGCCCCCCTGCTGATGCTCTTTCTGGGCTTTCTGGTCCAGGGCATGTCTGAGGAACTCCTGTGCCGGGGTTACCTGATGACCTCTATCGCCCGGAAGAACCCAGTGACCGCCGGGGTGGTGGTCAACGCTTTGGTATTCATGCTTCTCCATATGGCCAATGACGGCACCAACCCCCTGGCTTTTTTGAACCTGTTCCTCTTTGGGGTCTTCGCCTCCTTCTACTATTTGTGGCGGGGAAGCATCTGGGGAGTGGCAGCCATCCATTCCATGTGGAATTTTGCCCAGGGGAACCTTTTTGGCGTCCTGGTATCGGGTATCGATCTGGGGCCTTCCCTGGTTCGGTCCAGCCTGACAGAGGGAAAGGACCTGGTGAACGGCGGGGCCTTCGGCCTGGAGGGGGGCGTCTGCACCACAGTGGTGATGGTTCTGGCCATTGCCCTGGTCCTCTGGCGGATGAGCCGGGAAAAAACACAGGAAATATCAAAAGGAGCAGGCGGTAAGCCTGCTCCTTTTTTGAGAGTATAAAGCCCCAGCCTCAGAAATAACTGCCTACACCGGTGAGCTTTTCTGGCAGGTCTGCCCGGTAGTCGGGGGCCTTGGGGTCCAGGGAGTTGACCACTACCCCGTCACTGCCCGCCTTGCCGGTGGAGTGGACATACCGCCCATCCCCTATGTACAGGGCCACATGGCCGGGGAAGAACATCAGGTCCCCGGGCTGGATGTCCTTACAGTCAATGGCGTGGATGGGAAAGCCCTCTTTGATGGAGGCGTCCCGCCAGATGACGATGCCGTTGAGAAGATAGCTCATGGACACCAGCCCCGAGCAGTCAATGCCCAGAGGGGTCTTGCCCCCCCAGCGGTAGTGGGTACGGGCATAGAGCAGGGCGGTGCCCCCCAGCCGCTGCCGCAGCTCCCCCTCTGGTAGGTCGATAGGCCGGTTGTAGTATGTGTCCAGCCAGCTGGAGCGGACATAGCCGTCGGAGCCGTCGGGGAGGGAAACCAGCTGCCAGCCCGTGGGCTCCTGGGTCTCCGGGTCCACCTCGGGGGGATCGGTGACCGCCACCACCGCCCCCATGGGCAGGGTGACCCGGGGCCAGGACTGGACCTGGGGCGCGGTCATCACATCGCAGGTATTTTTATGGAGCACTACCTTTTTGGGAAGGGCCTCCCACTCCAGGGCGGCCTGGGTGCCTATGGCCAGGCAGGTGGTGGGGGCGTAGCCCTCGTAGCGGTAGTGGGTGCGGACCTTCCAATAGCCTGGGGTGGTGTGCTCCAGCACCTCCACCACCATGCCGAAGAGGGCCTCGTCGGCCAGCTCACAGTCGTGGCGGGGCTGGGACATGAGGGGACAGATGGGCGCGTTGACAACGGCCTTCATGGATCAGACCTCCTTGTAGGTGTTGAAAATGGCCCGGCCCAGCCGGCCGATGAACCGCTTTTGCTCTGGGTCTCCGTCGGGGCTGGGACCCTCCCAGGTGAAGACGGCCACAAAGAGGGGCGTTTTCAGAGAGAGGAACAGCCCGCAGTCGTGGGCCACTCCGTCCAGCCCGCCGGTTTTATGGGCAAAGATCAGCTCGTCAGGGATATACCGCAGGAGCGCGTCCTGGCTCCGCTGGCGGGAGAGGATGGAGAAGGCGGTGCGCCGCAGACTGGGGCTGAGGATGCTGCCGCTGTGGAGCAGGGTATACATCCGCCACTGGTCGGCGGCGGAGGTGAAGTTGTCCAGCCCGGCCTGGGCGGCGGCAAAGTCCAGCATCTTCCGCTGGCACAGAGTGTTTTGCAGTCCCATGGTCATGGCGCAGTATTCGTTCACCGCGTCAAAGCCGAGAGTATCCAGCAGTACGTTGGTGGCGGTGTTGTCGCTCTCAGTGATCATCCAGTAGAGAAGGTTCTGGACGCTGCACCGGGTGGCCCCTTCCTCAAAGACCTCGGTGTCGGGCAAAATGGCCTCCTGGGGTACCTCCAAAAGGTCGTCCAGGGACAGCATCCCCTGCCGCACCTGTTCCAGGGCGGTGAGGAGGATGGGGGTCTTAATGGTGGAGGCGGAGGGGACCCGCTCCCCTGCGAGCCGGGTGTGGAGAGGGGCGGACTCCAGGGACCGGGCCACCAGGTAGGCGCATTTGCCGGGGAAGGCCCCGGCCTCCTGGTTCAAAAATGCTTCCAGTTCAACAGGATTCATGGAATGACCTCCAAGGTCTTGGTATCGGCGTCCATCACCGCCGTGGCCCCCAGGGGCAGGGACATGGTGGGTAACACATGGCCGCAGGGCAGGTTGGACAGGACAGGCTTTCCGCTGGGCAGCAGCACCTCCCGGATGATCTCCGGGATGGTGAGGGAAGGACTGTCCTCGGGGCCCTCGTTGCAGTCGGTCCAGGCACCCAAAAGCACACCGGCGCACTGGTCGAACTTGCCGGCGTTGCGCAGCTGGGTCAGCATGCCGTCGATGCGGTAGGGCTTTTCCCCAATGTCCTCCAGAAATAAGATTTTGTCCCGGGCGTCGATCTCCCAGGGGGTGCCCAAGCTGTCCCGGACCAGGGACAGGTTGCCGCCGCAGAGAACTCCCTTGGCCTTTCCACCCACCAGGGTCTCCACTCCATCCCCCAGGGGCATGGGTCCGGTGAGAGCGCCGAAGAGGGCCCGGCGGAGGTAGGTCATGGTAAATTCGTCCACCGGCTGATAATATTCGGTAGAGGGCATGGGGGTCTGGTAGGTCACCAGGTGGCACCACTGGTTCAGGGCGATGTGGAGGGCGGTGACGTCGGAGTAGCCGCAGAACAGCTTGGGATGGCGGACGATGTCCCGCCAGTTCAGCAGGGGCAGCAGCCGCCCCGCCCCGTAGCCCCCCCGGATGCAGAGGATGCCCTGAATGGCGGGGTCGGCAAAGGCGTCCTGCAGGTCTTTGGCCCGTTGGGCGTCATCGGCGGCGAAGTTGCCGTGACGGTTTACATAATAGCAAGAGGGGAAGACCACCGGCTCCAGCCCCAGAGCCTTGACCGCGGCGATAGAGGGCTCCAACCGGTCTTCTGGCACACTGGAGGAGACGCACAGCAGGGCCACCCGTGCGCCGGGGAAGAGGGAACTTGGAGTTAACATAATATTTCACCTCGTATTGAACCAAATCAAAAATGTAGGGGCGGCTGCCCTCAGCCGCCCGTCCGGTATGAGACCATGTCGGCCGGGCCACCGTAGGCGGCGGCCCCTATATTTTTATTTTTATTGTCCTAACAGCTTCCGGTATTGGTCCAGCTCTTTCCGGTCTCCCCGGACGAAGTGCCCGGGCTCCACCTCTGTCCACTGGGGGGGATCGCTTTCAGTATACCCATGGCAGGCGGGGTCGTAGACCACCAACTGCTTATTTCTCTCCCCCACCGGATCGGGCATGGGGATGGCGGAGAGGAGGGAGCGGGTGTAGGGGTGAAGGGGGTGGGCGAAAAGCTGCTCGCTGCCGGCCAGCTCCATGAGTTTGCCCCGATAGATGACCCCGATGCGGTCGGAGATGAACCGGACCACCGAGAGGTCATGGGCAATGAAGAGATAGGTGAGCCCCCGCTCCTTCTGGAGTTTGGACATGAGGTTCAGCACCTGGGCCCGGATGGACACGTCCAAGGCGGAGATGGGCTCGTCGGCAATGATGAACTGGGGGTCCATGATGAGGGCGCGGGCGATGCCGATGCGCTGGCGCTGGCCCCCGGAAAACTCGTGGGGGAAGCGGGAGGCAAATTCGGGCAGCAGGCCCACGGCGGCGAGGGCCCGGGAGACCTTTTCCTGGCGCTCTTTCTCGCTGAGGCCCTTATGGATGTTGTAAAGGCCCTCGGAGACGATATAGTCTACCTTGGCCCGTTCATTGAGGGAGGCCATGGGGTCCTGGAAGATCATCTGGATGTTCTGGATGACCTGGCGGTCCACCTCCCGGCTCACCTTGCCCGAGATGACCTGGCCGTTGTAGGAGACGGTGCCGCCGGACACGGGGTTCACCCGAATGATGGCCCGGCCGATGGTGGTCTTGCCCGAGCCTGACTCTCCCACCAGGCCGAAGGTCTCCCCCTTGTAGACGTCAAAAGAGACCCCGTCCACAGCGGTGAAGGGGTGGCGCCTGTTGCCGAAGGTGACTCGGAGGTCCCTGACCTCCAGCAGCTTTTCTCTCTCAGTCATGGATGGCGCCCCCTTTCTCCCGCAGTTGGCGGATGTGCTCGGGGGGCTCCACCTTGGGGGCCCTGGGGTCCAGGAGCCAGGTCCGGGCCTTATGGGTGGGGCTCACCTCAAAGAAGGGGGGGCGTTCCACGAAGTCAATGTTCAGGGCCTGGGGGTTCCGGGGAGCGAAGGCGTCCCCGTGGACCTCGTAAAAGAGGTTGGGGGGCGTACCCTGGATGGAATAGAGGTCCTGGCCCTTCACGCCTAACTGGGGCAGGGAGGAGAGCAATGCCCAGGTGTAGGGATGCTTGGGGTCGTAGAAGACCTCCTCGCACCTGCCTACCTCAATGATATCCCCGGCGTACATGACGGCGATGCGGTCGGCCACGTTGGCCACCACCCCCAGGTCGTGGGTGATGTAGATGGTGGTCAGGTCCAGCTTTTTCTGCAAATTTTTGATGAGATCCAGAATTTGCGCCTGAATGGTCACGTCCAGGGCGGTGGTGGGCTCGTCGCAGATCAAAATTTTGGGCCGGCAGGCCACGGCGATGGCGATGACCACCCGCTGGCGCATGCCGCCGGAGAACTCGTGGGGGTACTGCTTATACCGCCGCTCCGGGTCGTCGATGCCAACGGCGGCGAGGGCTTGGATGGAGGCGGCCTTGGCCGCCTCTCCCTTCAGGTCCTGGTGAAGGAGCACTGCCTCCAAGATCTGGTCCCCCACCGTCTTCAAGGGGTTCAGGGAGGTCATGGGGTCCTGCATGACCATGGCGATCTCCTTGCCCCGGATGGCCAGCCAATCCTTCTCTGTGCGGAAGGTGGTCAGGTCCTTCCCGTCGTACCAAATGTGCCCCCCGGCGATGGTGCCGTTGGCGTCCAGAAGGCCCATGGCCGATTTGGTGAATACGCTCTTGCCCGAGCCCGATTCCCCTACGATGGCCAGGGATTCCCCCCGGAACACGTCCAGGGATACCCCCCGGATGGCGTTGAGCACTTGTCCCCGGAGGGTAAAGCGGATGTCCAGGTCCTGAAAGGAGAGGATGATGTTGTCGGTGGATGTAGGCATAAAAAAGCCTCCATTCTTAGGTCTAAAGCCTTCCCCCGCACAGGGGGAAGGTGCCCACGAAGGGGGGGACGAGGGTGGACCCGTCAGACGCAAAGGGCTTTGGGCCGCAACGCCCCCATCAGTCAGCCCTTCGGGCTGTATGCTTCCCCCCAAGAGGGGAAGCCCTAAAAGGGTCAATTCACGTGGTTCTTGGGGTCGGCCGCATCGGCAAAGGCGTTGCCGATGATGTAGAAGGAAATAGTGATGAGGGCCAGCACAATCACCGGGATGAAGAGCTGATACCGCAAAAGGGGCTCGCTCATCACCTTTCGGCCCGCCTCCACCAGGTTGCCCAGGGTGGGGGTCTCCAAAGGTACGCCCAGAGAGATGTAAGTCAAAAATACCTCGTTGTTGATGGCCGCCGGAATGGCCAGGGCCATGCGCATAGTGATGATGCTCACCAGATAGGGCAGCAGGTTCTTGGTGATAATGCGCCTTGTGGGAGTGCCCAGGCACCGGGAGGCCAGGTTGTAGTCCCGGTCCCGGATAATGACCACCTGGTTCCGGACGAACCGGGCGGTGGCCAGCCAGGAGGTGAGGCACATGGCAAAGATCATGGTGCCCATGCCCGGGCGGAGGATGTAAGAGATGATAATGGCCACCAGGGTCTGGGGCACGTTGTCAAAGACGTTGTAGAGCTCGGTAAAGAAGAAGTCCAGCTTCCGCACATAGCCCCACAGCACTCCCATGAGGATGCCCAGCAGGGCGTCCACACAGGCCACGGCGAAGCCGATGAAGAGGCTGTTCCGGGTGCCCGACCAAATCTGGCTCCAAAGGTCTTGGCCAATGGCGTTGGTGCCGAACCAGAACTCGCTGCCCGGGCGCATATCCTTGGCCAGGGCCACCTTCACTACGGGGTTGCCCGCCTCGTCCAAAATGGGCTGGCGGGTGAAGAGGTTCATCTGCACCTGCTCGGAGTAGTAGATGGTGTTGGGCTCCCGGTCATAGGGGAGGAGGGGCTCCAGAAAGGTGAAGAGCAGAGTGGCCAGGATGACGCACAGGAAGAACATGGCCACCCGGTTCTTCCGGAAGGCCCGGAGGGTAGAGCGCCAATAGGAGTAATCAGAATAGCCTCCCCGCTCTCCGGCGTTGGGGTCATAGGCGGCGAACTGGAACAGCTCCTCCTGGGAGAACTGCCGCTTGGTCTCCCGGGCCAGGCTTTCGGAGAGGTCCTGGGTCTTGCTGTCTTTGAAGCGGAAGAGCGCCATCAGCGGCCACCTTCTTTCTTGCCCAGAGTGATGCGGGGGTCCATCAGGGCCATGAGGAGGTCGCCCACCAGAAGACCCAGGATGGAGATGGCAGCGTAGATGAGGACCAGGGCCTGGACCAGGGTGTTGTCCTGCCCCTGAATAGCAGTGACCAGCAGGCCGCCCATGCCGGGGATAGAGTAGAGGCTCTCCACATAGAGGGAGCCCATGAGGGTGAGGATCACCGAGGTGGGAATGAACTGGACCAGGGGCACCAGGGCGTTGCGGAACACATGCTTCCGGGAGATGGCCGCCGTGGGCACGCCCTTGGCCCGGGCCAGGGTCACATAGTCCTTGTTGGACTCATCCACCATGTACCGCCGCAGCCACATGGCGTAGTAAGCGGTGTTGCCCAGGGAGAGGGACAAAATGGGCAGGATCCAGGTGGTGGGCTGGTCCATATAAAAGAACATAGAGGCTCCGGGCAGACGGCTGAAATAGAACTGGATCAGCAGGTAGTAGATGGCGGCGGGGACACCCTGGATCACCACCACGAAGACGGTGCCCAGCTTATCCCCGAGCTTCCACCGGGTGCGGGTGGACCGGGCCATGAGGATGCCCAGGGGCAGGCCCACCAGCAGGGAGATACACAGAGCGGCCATGCCGATGCAGATGGACAGGGGCATCTTGCCGGCGATGATCTCCAGCACGTCCACCCCCACCCGGTATTTATGGGACACCCCCAGGTCCCCGGTGAGGACCCCCTTCCAGAAGTTGGCCAGCTGGACGGGAAGGGGATCGGTGAGGCCCAGCTGCTGGAGGCCCACCTTGATCTGGAGGGCGCTCATCTTCTCAAAGTTTTGGAAGTATCCCTCGATGGGCATCTGCCGCAAGAGGATGAAGACGATGGACATGATGAGAAACAAGGTCAAAAGGGACCGCAGCAGTCGCTTTCCGATATATTTGGCCATGGGTCGCTCTCCTTTCATAGGGCCGGCGCATATATCGCGGCCTCCTCCCAGGACGGGGCCGTCATATATGCGGGGAAGGAAGGCGGCCCCAGGCCGCCTTCCTTTCCTCGCCAAAATTTGCGTCTCAAAACCTCTCTCCCGCAAAGGAGGGGCACAAAGACCGCTTACTGCTCCGCGGCAGCCAGAGCGGCGGTACGGTCGGTCTGCCACTGCTCGTAGAGGGTGTTGAACTGCTCCATGTTCATGGGCTCGGCCATCAGGTGCTGGCCCTTGTACCGCTGTTGGGCCAGACCGTAGGGGGCGTACTGGCCCTCGAAGACGTTGAGCCGGGTGGCCACATAGCCGTCGGTGGACAGGGAGAAGGGGATGATGACGGCGTGGTTGATGAGGTGGGCCTCCGCCTCAGCAAAGGCGGTGTAGCGGGCGGCCTCGTCAGTGGTGATGGCCTTGGCGGCCTCCTGGAGGCGGAAGTACTCCTCCACGATGGCCTGGGTCTCGGGACCCTTGCTGTCGCAGGGCTTCTCCCCCAGAGTACGGCTGGCGTCCTGGTTCATGAAGTTGTAGGTGCTGTTCTTGCCGAAGGGATCGGTCCATGTCTGGGGATCGGCGTAGTCGGCGCCCCAGTTGCACTTCATCAGGCCAAAGTCGCCGGAGCGGCGGACGGTGGCCAGATAGTTGGTGGAGGGACCGGCCTCCACGATGACGTCGATGTAGTCGGTGCCCAGCGCGCCCTCCAGCTGCTGCTCTACCACCTGGCACTCCTTGTCCCAGTTGGCAGTGGAGGGGTTATAGCGCATGTAGACCTTCACGGGGAAGGTGCAGCCCTGGGCGGAGAGCTCCTCCATGGCCTTAGCCTTGTAGTCCAGGGCTGCGTCCACGTCAAAGCTGTCTCCCTCGGTGATGGCCTTGAGGGCGGGATACTGGGTGAAGTCCAGGCCGTCGCCGCTGGCGAAGGTGGGGGGCGTGACGGTGTTGTTCACCAGAGTCTCAGGATACTGGGGGTCCTGGACGGCCAGGGCGCCCACCCGGTCCAGGGCGTGCAGGATGGACTGGCGGAAGTTCTCGTTGTTCACGGCCAGCACCCAGTTGTCGGGCTCCAGAGAGTCGTCGAACCGGGGCTCGAAGTTAAACACATAGAAGTAGGAGTAGGCCACGCCGGGACGGCTGGGGGAGACCATCTGGTATTTGGCGTCGTCCTGGAGCCAGGAGGTGAGCAGGGAGGCGTCCAGCTGGGCGTAGTCCACCTCACCCCGAACGAACTGCTCGGGGCCCAGGGTGTTGGCGGTGTTATTGTACCGCCACTCCATGCGGTCGATGTAGACCTTGTCCTTGTCCCAGTAGGTGGGGTTCTTCACCAGGGTCCGGTGGTCCTGGGGGGCGAACTCCGCCATGAGGAAGGCGCCGTTGTAGAGGATGGTGTCGGGGCCGGTGGCGGCGCCGAAGTTCTCCCCCATCTCGGTGAGGAAGGGCTCATAGACGGGCATATAGCTGTCGTAGCTCAGCACGGAGGGGAAGTAGGGGCAAGGGGCCTCCATGGTGTAGACCAGGGTGTAGTCATCCACGGCCTTCACGCCCACGTCCTCCCACTTGACCTCGGCCACGGGGGTGATCTCGTTGCCCTCGTCGTCCACCGTCTTGGTGCCGTTGTCGCTCTCCAGCAGATAGGCGGTATACTCGTAGTAGGGCTGGGCGTTCTTCACGATGCCGTCGTACATGTACTGGTTGGCGGCCTCGTTTTCGGCGGTGTTCACCCACTTAGCGGCGGTCACCCAATCGTTGGCGGTGACCTCGGCCACCTCGTTGCCCTGGTAGTCCACCCACTTTACGCCCTTACGGATGTGGAAGGTCCACTCGGTGTTGTCCTCGTTGGGCTCCCAGCTCTCGGCCAGGGAGGGGATCATGACGCCGTAGTTGTCATACTCCACCAGGCAGTCCACGCAGTTGGCGGACATCTGGAAGTCGTTGGTGTTGCCGGTGTAGAGATAGTTAAAGGTGGTGACCTCGCTGGCGTAGAGCTGACGGTAGACCGACTCGGCGGCCGGGGCGGGTCCCTCGCTGCCCACGGGGGCGGAGGCTTCGCTGCCCTTCTCGCCGCAGGCGGCCAGTCCCAGCACCAACACGGCGGCCAGAGACAGGGCGGTCAATCGGTTGCGCAATTTCATCAAAAACTCCTTCTTTCCTTTGGAATAGGGCTGAAAGCCCCTATCATAACCGCAAAAGCGCGGCGACGATACAGATTTTTGGCAGCTTTTTATTCCCATTGGGCGTCAAACCGGACGCCGATGCCCGGGTCCTGGCTCATGGTGATGGCGGCCCCTTCAAAAATGGGCCCCCCGGGGAAGGGCTCGGTGGCGCAGAGGGAGGGGCCGTCCAGGTCAGCCATGGTGATGACCTCCTGCCCGGCGCAGAGATGGGCCGCCGCGGCCACCGAGACCTGGCTTTCCAGCATGCAGCCGATCATACACTTGACCCCGTGTTGTCTGGCCATCTCACAAATTTTCAAAGCGTTCCAGATGCCGCCCGTTTTCATCAGCTTGATATTGATATAGTCGGCGGCATGGATGGCGATCAAATTAGCCGCATCCAGGGGGGAGAATACCGCCTCGTCGGCCAGGATGGGGGTATTTACCTGCCCAGTGACATACTTGAGCCCGGCAATGTCGTGGGCGGCCACCGGCTGCTCCACCAGTTCGATATCAAGGCCCTTGTCCTCCATGGCCTTAATGATGGCTACACTCTCCGCCGCCGTCCAGCCCTGGTTGGCATCTACCCGGAGCTTGATGCCGGGGCCCACCGCCTCACGGATGGCGGCCATGCGCTGCACGTCGGCGGTGCCTTCCTTGCCCACCTTGACCTTCAGGGTATGGAAGCCCCGCTCCACCGCCTCCAGACTGTCCCGGACCATCTCGTCCACGGGATTGACTGAAATGGTGATATCGGTCTCAAAGCTGGTTTTCGCCCCGCCTAAAAGCTGGTAGAGGGGTTTGCCCTGGACCTTGCCCCACAGGTCGTAGAGAGCCATGTCCACGGCGGCCTTGGGGGAGGTATTATGTACCATACAGCCGTTGAGCTTCTCCATGACGGCCTCAAAGTCCATCAGGTCCATGCCCACCAGGGCGGGTTTAATGAAATCCTGAATGGCGCAGAGGATGGAGCCCTTGGTATCTCCGGTGATGACGGCGGTGGGAGGGGCTTCACCGTAGCCCACCTCTCCGTTCTCTCCTATGACCCGGACCACGATGTCGTCCAGGTGGTCCACTGTCCGCAGGGCGGTCTTGAAGGGGTGGGCCAGAGGGAGGACCAGACTTCCCACTTGGATATCAACAATGCGCAAAGCAAAACACCTCCCTGGGATTATGAATCTTTGGCCTTTGATAAATTCAAATTGACGGCGTTGATAAAGATAATCCATTTTATCATGTTTTGGCTCTCTTGTAAAGTGAAGACAGCGTAAAGCAAGTCTTTTGGCGGAGCGGATAAGAAAACTCTTTGCCAGAGAAAAACAGGATTCCTGCAAATTGGAAAAAGAAAAACGCTCTCAGTAAGAGAGCGTTCCGTTTCTGGTATGTGGGGCCCCTGGGGGCCGGACAGACCTGGATAGCACTCCACAAAAGCTGTGACAGTCCGGCGGGTATTCCCCGGCGGCCCGAAAGACAAATGGCAGGCACCGTTGCCTTCCTCGGCGGCGTCCCCTTTCTCCCGCCGCGGCTGCCTGGCCTTGCGGGGGGATACTGATGAAAACCGCGCCTCTATCAGGTTTAGATACTCTATGTTACCACGGCCCGCCCCTGTTGTCAAGGGCTCGGAGGGAGCAGAGGGAGAAACGCTCTTGCCAAGGGTGGGCCCTTGTGATATACTGGAAAAACCAACGGCGTATGCCGTATCTTTTTGTGTAGGGAAAGAATTTACGTTGAAGAAAGAAGGAGTCAACATGAAACGAAAAATTTTCTCTTTGGTCCTCGCTCTGACCATGGGGCTCAGCCTGCTGGCCGTCCCCGCCTCAGCGGCGGAGGTCACAGTAGTCAAACCCCTGGAAGGGTATGAGAAGTGCTTCAACTATCAGATCTATTCCGATGGTATGCTGGCCGTGGAAAAAACCGATGGCGGCAATACCTACCTGGACAGAAACGGCAACGAGATCCCCGGCGGACCCTTTGGTCCGGTCCAGGACTTTTCCGAGGGCCTGGCCGCAGTACAGCCCAAGCTGACGAACCAGCAGGATTATCGGGGCTACGGCTACATCGACAAGACCGGCAAGATGGTCATCGAACCGCAGTTCAATGTTGCCGGACAGTTCCACGAGGGCGTGGCCCGGGTGCAGGACCCGGAGACCAAGAAGTACGGCATCATCGACAAGACCGGCAATGTGGTGATCCCTCTGGAGTACGGCAGGAACAACAACGGCGCCTATGTTCACGAGCCCTCTGATGGCCTGATCCTGGCCTATGACGAACCCAATGGCTACTGGGGCTACTTTGACACCAAGGGGAATATCGCCATCCCCTTCCAGTATGCCTACGCCGATGACTTTAAAAACGGCTACGCCAAGGTCCAGCTGGGCCAGAAGGAGACCTACATCGACAAGACCGGCCGTGA
>CATJWI010000159.1 GCA_949744075.1 uncultured Eubacteriales bacterium
CCGGGCCCCGTCCATGAGAGCCTGGATGTCAATGCCGGCGGCGGCGATGGGCAGCAGGCCCACGGCGGTGAGGACACTGTAGCGCCCGCCCACGGCGTCGGGCACCACGAACTCCTCGTAGCCCTCCTTGTCGGCAAGGCCCTTCAGGGCCCCCCGCTTGGCGTCGGTGGTGGCGTAGATGCGGCCCTTGGCCCCCTCCTTGCCGTACTTCTCCTCCAGCAAGGCCTTGAAGATACGGAAGGCCACGGCGGGCTCGGTGGTGGTGCCCGACTTGGAGATGACGTTGATGGACCAGTCCACCCCCTGGAGCTGCCCGATGACCTCATTCATGGCGTCGGCGGACAGGCCGTTGCCGGCGAAGTAGATGGCGGGGCCATCCTTCCGGGTCAGGTTGTAGTTGTTGGAGGTGAGGGTCTCGATCACTGCCCGGGCCCCCAGGTAGCTGCCGCCGATGCCGATGACCACCAGGGCCTGGGAGTCGGAGCGGATCTTGGCGGCCGCCTTCTGGATGCGGGCGAACTCCTCCTTATCGTAGTCGGCGGGGAGCCGGACCCAGCCCAGGTAATCGCTGCCCGCGCCGGTGCCCTCCATCAGGTATTGGTGGGCCTTTTCCAGACCCTTCTCCTCCCCGGCGCGCCAGCCGGCGGGAAGGAAGGGGGCTACATTGGAAAGATCAAGATGAAGCATATCAAAACCTCCTATGTAAAATGGGGTATCGCTCAATCGTGGGATGTTTTTAGTATACACCCCCTGGGGCCATTTGAAAAGCGGTTTCTGGGGGATTTTCGCCATGGGAGGGGAACTCTTCCGTAAGGTGCGGTTTCAAAAAATGAGGAGCCGCCCGAAGGCGGCTCCTTGGCTTACTTTTGGAATTCTGCCGTCAGGTAAAACTCTCTTCCATCCAGTTTGAACCATTTCACTACCCGGTACCGGCCCGGCAGACCACTGCCGGGAACGGTTCGATAGGGGATGGATACTTCTACTTCTCCACCAGCCGGGACCCAATTGAGCACAGCTGGTTCCCCCTTTGGATATAATGATATCCAATACCATCCGATCAAACCCCTTCGCTCCAATTCAAAGCCAGGAGAAAAATATATTTCCGAATCAGAGTTGTTCCTGATCTTCAAGGTCAGGGTCTTCTCCCCCACCTCTTCCACGGTCAGGATGAGCTGATCCGAGGTCTCGATCTTAGAATGGAACCAGACGGTGAACACCGTTATGGCCACCACCAGCAAGAGGAGTAAACCGATCCCTATGGCCGGCAGGACCTTTCGAAATTGTTTCATTTCCCCCTCCCCCTTTGTATAGAACCAGTATACGCTCCCACGACTTATTTGAAAAGCCTTTTTCCCCACTTGCACTTGCGCAAAAAATCAGTATAATCATGGTAAACCCTTTTTCCGGAAGGAGCAGCGCCTATGACCTCCCCTCATTCCCCCGCCCCCGACCATATCGAGCTCCGGGGGGCACGGGTCCACAACCTGAAAAATATTGACCTGGACATCCCTCTGGGCAAGCTGGTGGGGGTGGCCGGGGTCTCCGGGTCGGGGAAGTCCTCCCTGGCCCTGGGGGTGCTGTATGCCGAAGGCTCCCGGCGGTATTTGGAGGCCCTGTCCGCCTATACCCGGCGGCGGATGACCCAGGCCGCCGAGGCCAAGCTGGACTCCATCCGGTATGTCCCCGCCGCCCTGGCCCTCCACCAGCGGCCCGCCGTGCCCGGAGTGCGCAGCACCTTCGGCACCTCCACAGAGCTCTTGAACCCCCTGCGGCTCCTGTTTTCCCGGGTGGGCAGCCACCGGTGTCCCCAGGGCCACCTGCTCCCCCCCTCTATGAACGTGGCCATAGGGCAGCCCCTGCGCTGCCCGGAGTGCGGGGCGGTCTTCGACGGCCCCAGCGCCGAGGAGTTCTCCTTCAACAGCCAGGGGGCCTGCCCCACCTGCTCGGGCACTGGGGTGGTGCGGCAGGTGGACGAGGCCGCCCTGGTTCCCGACGAGTCCCTCACCATCGACCAGGGGGCGGTGGCCCCCTGGAACAGCCTGATGTGGTCCCTCATGACCGACGTGTGCCGGGCCATGGGGGTGCGCACCCACGTGCCCTTCCGGGAGCTCACGGCGGAGGAGCGGGACATCGTCTTCCACGGCCCGGCGGAGAAAAAACACATCCTCTACCGGCCCAAGAAGTCGGACTCCAACGACTTCGCCGAGCTGGACTTCACCTACTTCAACGCCGTCTACACCGTGGAGAACGCCCTGTCCAAGGTGAAGGACGACAAGGGCATGAAGCGGGTGGAGAAGTTTTTGAAGCAGGGGCCTTGCCCGGACTGCGGTGGCACCCGGCTCAATGAGAGGGCCCGGGGCACCCTGCTGCTGGGAAAAAGCCTGCCGGAGCTCACCGCCCTGCCTCTCAGCGACCTCCTTCCCTGGGTGGAGGCCGTTCCCGCGGCCATACCGGAGGAATTGCGGGACATGGCCCGGAGCATTTGCGCCCAGTTTTCCCACACCGCCCGGCGGCTTATGGAGCTGGGGCTGGGCTACCTGACCCTGGACCGGGCGGGGGCCACCCTCTCCACCGGAGAGCGCCAGCGGGTCCAGCTGGCCCGGGCGGTCCGGAACCGGACCACCGGGGTGCTCTACGTGCTGGACGAGCCCTCCATCGGCCTCCACCCCTCCAACGTGGACGGCCTTTTGGGGGTGGTGTCCGACCTCACCGCCCACGGCAACTCCGTGGTGCTGGTGGACCACGACACCCGGGTGCTGAAGGCCGCCGACTGGCTCATCGAGATGGGCCCCGGGGCGGGAGAGCACGGGGGCCGGGTGCTCTCCCAGGGCACCGTGGAGGAGGTCTGCCGCACCCCCGGCTCCCTCATCGCCGGGTTCCTTTCTGGGCAAGAAAAAGCGGTGATCCGGGAGTGGGCGGGAGAACAGAACCTCTTTGACCGGGGGACCCTCCGCTTGTCCACCGGGACCCTCCATACCGTTCATCCTTTGGAGTTGGCCCTGCCCAAGGGGCGGCTCACCGCCGTCACCGGGGTCTCCGGCTCGGGGAAGACCACCCTCATTTTGGAGAGCCTGGTCCCCGCCCTGAAGGCCCAGGCCGCCGGGGAGCCCCTCCCCGGCCATGTGAGGGGGGTGGACGCCCCCGGCATCCGCCGGGTGGAGCTCATCGACGCCACCCCCATTGGGGTCAACGTCCGCTCCACCGTGGCCACCTACAGCGGGGTGCTGGACGACCTGCGGCGGCTCTACGCCGCCCTGCCGGAGGCCAAGGCCCTGGGCTTCAAGGTGGGGGACCTCTCCTACAACACCGGCTCCCTGCGCTGTCCCACCTGCGACGGTACGGGGCAGATCACCATGGACGTGCAGTTCCTCCCCGACGTGGACATCCCCTGCCCCCAGTGCCACGGCTCCCGGTACGGCAAGGAGACGGACCGCCTCCTCTCCCACGGCTTCCCCCTGCCCCAGGTGATGGCCATGACGGTGGAGCGGGCCCTGGAGGTCTTCGGGGACGTGAAAAGGCTTCGGGAGCGGCTGCAGGTCCTCTCCCACCTGGGGCTGGGCTACCTCACCTTAGGGGAGGCCACCCCCGCCCTCTCCGGGGGCGAAGCCCAGCGGCTGAAGCTGGCCGCCGAGATGGGCCGCGGCCAGGAGGACGCGGTCTTCGTCTTCGATGAGCCCACCATCGGCCTCCACCCCCTGGACGTGCGCACCCTCATCCGGGTCTTCCAGCGGCTCATGGACGCCGGGGCCACGGTGGTGGTCATCGAGCACGACCTGGACATGATCGTCAACGCCGACTACGTGGTGGACCTGGGCCCCGGCGGCGGGGACCAGGGGGGACGCATCGTCTCCCGGGGCACCCCCCGGCAGGTGGCCGCCGACCCCGGCAGCGTCACCGGGCGGTATTTGAGGCAGTTGGTGGATTAACGCAAAAAGGGCCCCGGAGACATGATCTCCGGGGCCCTTTCTTTTATATCCCTATCACCCGAAGGGAGCACCCTCCCTTGCCGTCGGGCACCAGGGAGACCCTGGCCCCGTTGAAGGAGAACCCCGCCAGGTTCACCTTCCCCGGCTGGTGGTTCTGGCAGACCATGGCGGTCACATAGAAGAGGTCCCCCTCCTCATAGTTTCGGAGAAACCGGCCGGTATCGATGGCGACCTCCATGGAGAACTCCTCCCCCAGCACCAAGGGGGCCTCGGCCTGTTCCCCATACGCCTGGAGGACCACATAGTTGTAGTAGTCTGGCAGGTCGGGCATGCAGCCCGTCAGCCGGAGGGTCTCCCCGTCCACCATCTCCAGCGTCATCCACTGGCCGCCGCCCCAGTTCAGGCAGTAGCGGTCGGTGACCCCGTCAGCGGGGAGAACGGTGGTGGCAGGGCCCTCCTCCGGGCCGGTGGGTCCGAGGGTCTCAGTGGGCTTATGCCAATCCTTAAACTGGCAGCGGACGGTGCAGCTTCTGGTCCCCAGGCCTTTCACCTCAGCGGTGACGGTGGCGGTACCCTTCCCCACGGCGGTGACCACTCCGTTCCATGACACCGACGCCACGTTGGGATCGCTGGAGCGCCAAGTCACCTGGGCGGAGGCATCCTCCGGGGTGAGGCGCACTTTCATGGTGTAGGTCTCCCCCGGCTCGAAAAAGGTGAAGTCCGTCTTGCTCAGGGAAAAATCGGTGGGACCGGCGGGGTCGGTCTCCTCTGCCTCTCCGTTCAACTCGATCTTCAGCTGATACCGCTTCAGGTATCGGGAGCGGCTGTTCAGAAACACACTGTAGGCTCCCGTCTCCGGGCGGACCCAGGTGATGGTGTTCCCTGCCACGGTGGGGTCGTTCAGAGGCATGATGAAATTCTCCACAGCCTGGGTCCGGCCCACCTGCCGCCCGGCCCCGTCAAAGACGGCATAGCAGAACTCCCCCATACCGGCCGGGGCGTCCTGGCGGGTGCTCTGCCACATCACCACAAAGGTGTTGTTGTTCAGCGACGCCAGCTTCACGTCGCTGACAAATTCCTCCCCGGTCCGGGGATAGTCGGTGAGCCACTGGATCTCCGCCCTGCCGTTGGGAAAGCCCTCCTTGGGCACCACCGCCAGGAAAACGTTGCCGTAGGTCCGTTTGTCATTGCCGTCCTGGGGAGAGGAGGCCCCGGCAAAGAGATAGTGGTCCGCCCCCACCCCCAAGCCGCCGGGGTAGGCGTTGGTGTTGTTGTCCCCGATCTCACCGGAAAAGGGGAAGAAATTCATCTCCTTGCCATTGCCGGTGGGAGCGTCCCAGTTTAGGGCAAAGCCCCGGGGATAGGCGTCGCCGTGGTCGGCGTAGACCGGCTCCTCCCCGTCAAAGACCACATATTGGGCAAAGGAATGGCTCACGTGGTTGCCGGGATAGGGTGGGCTTACCGACAGGATGTGCATATCCGGGGTGCGCACCTTGATGGTGATGTTGGACTGGTGGTTCACTCCGTCGGAGCTTTGATACCGCAGCCGGGCCGTATGGAGAATCAGGACGCCGTCCCGCTCCGCCATGGCGGTGTGGGTGGTGGCGTGGTAGGGCCGGACAGTATAGCTCTCCCCGCCGGTCACAGACGCCGCCCCCAGCCGGTTCCAAGCTCTGTCGTAGCGGACGATGCGGTAGACCTCTTTCCCGTTCTCCTCGCCCGGGTTGTCCTGTCCAAAGGCCAGGTAGTACCCGTTCTCTCCCTCGCAGAAGGCGGCGCAGAACTCCAGCTCTGTGGGAATATCCCTGACTCCGGCGGACCTTCCCTGGGCGTCAAGATCTTCCACCTGAATGGCGGAAGGGCCGTCATAGCTGTTTTTTATCCGGAGTACCGAGGCGGTCCCGTCCTTTTCCAGCCAATACATCTGGGTCATGGTGTCCCCCATGCCCAAAAGGGCGTCCTCCTCCAGTTGGGAGGCAAGACTTTGGATGCCGTGGACGGCTTCCCACTCCACTACCGCCACCTCGGCCTGACAGAGGGCCCGGTCCAGCATGACGCAGGCCTCCTGAAAGGACAGGACGCCCTGTGGGTTGAAGCGGCCGGCCTCGTCCCCCTTCAGGATGCCCAGGGCGGAGGCCCGGTCCACCGACTCCCTGGCCCAGGGGCTGATGCTCTCCCCGTCCTCGAAATCCACGGGGGCTCCCGCTCCGCCGGCGGCCATGCCGGTGAACTTCTCCAGGGCGTCCATGAGGGCGCACATCATCTTGGCCCCCTGCTCCCGGGTCAGCACGTCGCTGCAGTTGGCCAGCCGCCTGCCGTCCACCCAGGCCCCCTCGGTGAGGCCGTAGGCCGCCGCGGTGTAAACATTGTAGCGGCCGCCAAAGCCGTCGCCGCTCTCCACATCTTGAAAATACCCCACTGGCATGGGCTCCACCTGCTCCAGAAGGCTCCGGCGCCCCTCCCGCTGGACCACATTGACCATAAAATAGCAGAATTGGCCCCGGGTCATGGTGTAGGTGGGGTCGTAGGCACCTTGGGACAGGACGCCGGCGTCGGCCAGGTCCTCCATCTGCTCCACGGCCCAGGGGGCGGGCGCCGGGTCCCAGGATACGGGATAACGAACGGCTGCGGCCGGGACCTGACAGAGCCCCGCCGTCAGGGACAGGGCAAGCAGCATGCTGAGAAGCCGCTTTTTCATCTGTTCTCCATCTCCTTTTCTGTGGGAAAGACCGCCCCGGAAGGCGGTCTTTTCTCTTCCCGGCTCAGTCCTCCCGGGCCTGGTATTTTCCGTAAAACACCTTGCTGGGATCAAAGCGGTCGGCATTCTCCTTCTCCTTGGCGGGATGGCCCAGGGCGATGGCGCTGAGGGGCAGGATGTGCTCGGGCAGGTCCAGGTCCTTCCGCAGGGCCATGACCCGCTTGGGGTCGGGCCACACCCCGATCCAGAGGCTCCCCAGGCCCAGGTCGGCGGCCTGGAGCAGGATGTTCTCGGTGGCGGCGGAGCAGTCCTGGATCCACCAGTCGTTGAGGGGGTCTGTCTGGACCCCCTTCTTCTTGTCGGCGCAGACCACGATGGCAGCGGTGGCGGTCTGGAGGGCGAAGGCATTGGGGTGGACCTCCTGCAGGGTGGGCAGGCTCCCCTGGCCCTTCTGGACGAAGTAGAGCCAGTTCTGGCTGTTCTTGGCGCTGGGGGCGGCCATGGCCGCCCGGAGGAGCTGCTCCAGCTCCTTGTCGGTCACCGGCTCTTCGGTATATTTGCGGACGCTGCAACGTTTAAAAATGGCTTCCATAAAAACTCTCCCTTTCCTGATTTTCTTCCCTATTGTACTCCACCCCGGCCTCTGATGCAAGGGGAAAGCGGCGGCCCTATACCAGGAGCACGTATACCCGGATACGTTAGGACTGTATGGCAGGAGCTTTCCCCTGCCGTTCGGCATAGTACAGCGTTTTGGCGGGGGCAAGCCCCCGCCCTACGGGGTACCTCCGTCCGGGTCCCATGGCAAAAAAGGGCCGCAGGGCGTTTGATACCCCACGGTCCTTCTGTTCTTCTTTAATTCTTCAGACTCTGCATAGGCGCGGGGATGCGGCCGCCGCGGTTTACGAAGGCCGCGCTGGACTCCGGGTGCACCGGCATCACCGGGGCGGAGCCCAGGAGGCCGCCGAACTCCACCGTATCCCCCACCTTGCAGTCCGGGGCGGGGATGATGCGCACGGCGGTGGTCTTGGAGTTGACCATGCCGATGGCCGCCTCGTCGGCGATGATGGCGGAGAGGGTCTCGGCGCTGGTATCCCCGGGGACGGCGATCATGTCCAGGCCCACCGAGCACACACAGGTCATGGCCTCCAGCTTGTCCAGG
>CATJWI010000160.1 GCA_949744075.1 uncultured Eubacteriales bacterium
CCCCCCCCTCCCCCCCCCCCCCCCCGGGGCCTGCCGGCGGCCCCCCCCCGACGTGATCCAGTTAGGGGAGATGCGGGACCACGAGACCATCCGCACCGCCATGACGGCGGCCGAGACGGGCCACCTGCTCATTGCCACCCTCCACACCAAGGGGGCGGTGAACACCATCGACCGGATCGTGGACAGCTTCCCCAGCAACCAGCAGAGCCAGATCCGGGTCCAGCTGAGCATGGTGCTCCACACCGTGGTGTCCCAGCAGTTGCTGCCTGACGTGAACGGCGGCCTGGTGCCCGCCTTTGAGATCATGCACACCAACAACGCCATCCGCAACCAGATCCGGGAGAGCAAGACTCACCAGATCGACAGCACCATCGCCGCCGGCAGCGCCGAGGGCATGATCACCATGGAGCAGTCCATTTTGAACCTCTACCACGCCGGCCGGATCAGCAAGGAGACGGTGCTTCTCTATAGCGAGAACCCGGACCAGCTCCGGCGGCGGTTGGGATAAACGGGAGCCCGGCCCAGAGACCGGGGAAGGACAGTAGGCCGCCAACACAGGAAGGGAGCGCAATTATGATGCAGAACAGGCCCCGCGGGAACGAATACCGCACCACCTTGGTTTGCGTAGACGGGTATACTGACGGCGTACTTGCCGGTTGCTTTTACAATCCCCAATGTCCCGGCGGAAAGGAATTTCAAAGCCTGAGCCGGTTTCTGATCCAGATGGAGGACATGCTGGACGGGATGCAGATGCCCCAATCCTACACGGCGGCCCGGGGCTTTTCCGGCCTTTTTGAGAGCAAGGAGGGCAAGCGGCCCAGAGGGGAAAAGCCCCAGGAGGGCAAGCTGGCTACCTTCGCGATACGGATCCTGTTCCGGCAAAACGCCAGCTGGCAGGGCTCGGTGGCCTGGCTGGAGGGCGGACGGGAGGACAGTTTCCGCAGCGTGCTGGAGCTGATCTTCCTGATGGACAGCGCTCTGCGGGACCTGAAGGTAGAATGAGAGCAAAGGCCCGGACGCTGTCCGGGCCTTTTGCGCCCTTTGAGGGCAGCCCAGAAAAGGGAGGCTACCACCGTGAAGAAGAAACCGAAAAAGAGATGGACGCTCCTGGCGGGGGCGCTGGCAGTGGTGTTGGCGGTCAGCGCCTATCATTTGGTCCAGTCGGGTATCGACTACCGCCAGGGGGATGAGGACTACTCCGCTGCGGAGGACCTGGTGGGCCTTCCCGACCTGTCCGACCTGCCCCCGGTGACTCCGGCGGTGCTTTCGGAGCCGCCCGCGGTGCTCTCCTCCTCGGCCCCCGACCCGGAGGAGAGCCGGGAGCCCGCCCCGGTGTATGTGGATCCCTATGCCGACGCCCTGCGGAACATGGACTTTGCCACCCTGCGGGAGGTGAACGAGGACGTGCTGGGCTGGATCCTGGTGCCCGGCACCCGGATCTCCTACCCTATAGTCCAGGCCGAGGACAACAGCTATTACCTGAACCATACCTGGCGGGGCAACCGCAGCGCGGTGGGCGCCATCTTCCTGGAGTGCCGCAACAGCGCCGACCTCACCGATTTCAACACCATCATCTACGGCCACCGCATGGGCAACGGCACCATGTTCAATGCCCTGAAGTCCTACTCTAAGCAAAGTTTTTGGGTGGAGCACCCCTGCATCTACCTCACCGACGACAACGGAAGCCGCCGCTTTGAGATTTTCGCCGCCTACGAGGTGAGCACCGCCGGGGATACCTACCGTCTCAGCTTCCGGGACCAGGAGGAGAAGCAGAGCTTTCTGGACTACTGCATGGCCCAGTCGGTGATCGACACAGGCATCGTGCCCACGGTGTACGATCAGGTGGTGACCCTCTCCACCTGCACTGGCCGGGGCCATGCCACCCGCTGGGTGGTCCAGGGGGTCCTCCGGGGAGAGGTGCCCGTGGAGGAGCTGACCGGGGAACCTGTGGAGAGTCCCCAGCCCTCGGAGGAGCCGATCCAGCCTCTCCCTGAGGAGACCCAGCTGCCGGAAGAGGACCCGCTGCCGCCCCCGGAAGCGGAGTCTCTCCCACCAGAGACCACCCCGGCGGAGCCGGAGGGCTAAAAGAAGCCGCCGCAGCCGCGGCGGCTTTTTCAAAAAAATTTTTTCTCAGGATGCAATAAAATGCCCTCCCCATGCGTTACTTGGTTGACAGGAGTCGAGATATATGCTGATCAGCTGGAGGAAGCAGACAACAGAAGAAAAGCCCCGGGGGGACCGGGAGGAGCTGGAAGAGCTACTCCTGGCTATCGCGGGGGAAGACCGGGAGGCGCTGGGGCGGCTCTACGCCAAGACCAGGGGCGCGGTGTACGCCGCGGCCCTGGCCGTGGTCCACAATGCCGTCGAGGCCCAGGATGTGACCCAGGATGTCTATGTCCAGGTCTGGGAGAAGGCGGGGCTGTACACCTGCCAGGGAAAGCCCATGTCTTGGCTACTGGCGGTGACCCGGAACCTGGCCCGGAGCCGGACGCGCTGGGCGGGCTGGGGCTCCGAGCTGAAGGAGACGGAGTGGGAGGCCATTCCCGCCGAGGCGCCCCGGGTGACCCCGGAGGACCGCCTGTTTCTCCAGGAAGCCCTGGCCCAACTGCCCGACGGCGACCGGGAGGTGGTGCTGCTCTATGCGGTGAGCGGGCTGCGCCACCGGGAGATCGCCGATCTGCTGGGGATCCCCTTAAATACGGCCCTGTCGAGATACAGCCGCGCGCTGGCGAAGCTGCGGAAAACCGTGAAAGGATGGGAGGAGCAATGACGGATAAAGAACTGGAAAAGCGTTTGGCGCAGGCGGCGGAGCATGCCGCCCCCAACGATCTGAAGGGAGTCCTTTCCCGCTGTGGGGAGAAGGAGGTCTCCCCGACTCCGGCAAAGAAGAAAAAAGGCTGGAATACAAAGGGACTCATCGCCGCCTGCCTGGCCCTGGTGTTGGTGGGAGGCGGCGGAGGCATCGTCTATCAGCGGGCCCACGCCGTGGCCTCGGTGATCTCTTTGGACGTGAACCCCAGCATCGAGCTGCGGGTCAACCGGGACGAAAAGGTCCTCTCCTGCACGGCGCTCAATGAGGAGGCCAAAGAGGCCCTGGCCGAGATGGGCGGCGGGACCGACTTGGAGGGGGCCAAGCTGGAGGTGGCGGTGAACGCCGTGGTGGGGGCCCTGGTGCGCCACGGCTACCTGGACGGCCTGTCATCCGCCATCCTGGTGTCTGTGGAGGACAAGGATCAGGCCCGGGCCGCCCGGATGGAGGAGGAGCTGCGGAGCATCGTCAGCGGTTTCCTCCAGGCTGAGGCCCCCAACGCCGCCGTCCTCAGTCAGAACCTGGAGGTGAATGCAGACCTGGACCGGAGGGCCCAGGAGAGCAATATCTCGGTGGGCAAGGCGGCCTTGGTAGACCAGGTCCTCCGGGCCAACGGGACCCTGACCTTCCAGGAGGCCGCGGCCCTGACGGTGGCGGAGCTGGACCAACTGCTGCAGGCAGGGGTCCCCGGCCTGCCCATCGGGATGAAGGCGGCCGCGGCGACAGTCAGGGACTACGCCGACGTGATGGCGCTGTCCGCCGTCGAGGCGAAGGTGGAGCCCGAGCTGGACGAGACCCCGGCTCACTACGAGGTGGACCTTTACGTGACAGCCACGGGGGAGAAGTATGAATACAAGGTGGACGCCTACACAGGAGAGGTCCTCAGCGGCCGGAGCGGTATCCTGAAAGCCGATGAGCCCCAAAGCCTCATCACCCAGGATCAGGCCCTTGCGATCGCGTCGGAGCACAGCCTGGCCCAATATCCGTCCCTGGCGGGATACAACATCTTCCCGGACCACAACGACCTGGACTGGGAGGACGGCCGCCAGGTCTACAAGCTGGAGTTTTTCCAGGGGGGCTACGAGTTCGAGTATGAGATCGACGCCCTCACCGGAGCGGTGTTGGACTGGGAGGCCGACTACAAGAGTATGGCTCCCGCCTCTGCCGCCCCCGCCCCCGGGACCCCGGCCCCGGCAGATTACATCGGGGAGGAGGCGGCTAAGGCCGCCGCTCTCAAGGCCGCAGGCTGCGCGGAGAGCGATACCACTTATTGCAACAGCTACCATCATTACGACGACGGCCGGCCCGAGTGCTACCGGGTGGAATTCATGATGGGGGAGAGCCGGTATGTCTACTGCATAGACCACTATACCGGGACGGTGCTGAGCTGTGAGCAGAAAATGGTCTCGGACCACTACGGCCACAACAGCGGCCACCACGGAAACGGCCACCACGGCGGGGCCGCCCCAACCGACATCGGGGAGGCGGCGGCCAAAAATGCCGCCTTTGCCCACTGCGGCTGTGACGAGATCCAGGTGACCGGCCTGAAGACCGACCGGGACTACGAGGACAACTGCCTGGAGTACGAGATCGAGTTTGTGCTGGACGGGCGGGAGTATGAGTATGTCATCGACGGGGCCACCGGGGAGATCTTGAAATACGAGTGGGAGGACTAAGGCCTCTCAAAAAGGACGCCGCAGGCGAGAAGTGCCTGCGGCGTCTGTTTTGAGGCGGGGAAGGGGAGAGACGGTTGACATTTTCCGGATTTCTGGGTATTCTTAAAGATAAGAAAAGAAGGGGGGAGAAGACCGTGAGCCACGAAAAGCACAAATTTTCCAGCGGCTGGGGGTTTGTCCTGTCCGCTGTGGGCTCTGCCGTGGGGATGGCCAATGTGTGGGGCTTTCCCGCCAAGCTGGGCAGCTACGGCGGCAGCGCCTTTCTCATCGCCTACCTGGTGTTTATCGCCCTGTTTGGTACGGTGGGCCTCTCTGCCGAATATGCCATGGGCCGCCGGGCCCGGACGGGTACGTTGGGGACCTATCAAATGACCTGGGGCAGCCGGAAGAAGTCCCTGGGCCGGGCGGGAGGGGCTTTGGGCTGGCTGCCGCTGGCCGGGTCCCTGTGCATCGCTATCGGTTACGCGGTCATCATCTCCTATGTGCTGAAGGCCTTTGCCAACTCCCTCACCGGGGCGCTGATGAGGTTGGACACGGCGGCCTGGTTTGAGAGCTTTTCCCTCTCCGACTACTCGGTGGTCCCCTTTCATGTTATCGTGGTGGTGGGCACCCTTCTGACGCTGCTTCTGGGGGCCAAGAGCATTGAGAAGTCCAACAAGGTGATGATGCCCCTGTTTTTCCTGATCTTCCTGGTGATCGCGGTGCGGGTGGCCTTCCTCCCCGGCGCGGCGGAGGGCTACCGGTACATGTTTTCTCCCCGCTGGGAGGAACTGCTGGATCCCATGGTGTGGATCTGGGCCATGGGACAGGCATTCTTTTCCCTTTCCATCACCGGCAGCGGCATGATCGTCTACGGAGCCTATCTGGGCCGGGAGGCGGACGTGGTCTCCTTGGCCAAGCGGACCGCCCTTTTTGACACCATCGCCGCCCTGGTGGCCGCCCTGGTCATCATCCCGGCTTGCTTTGCCTATGGGCTGGACGTGGGAGCGGGGCCCTCCCTGCTGTTTGTCACCCTGCCCCGGATCCTGCAGGATATCCCCCTGGGGCGGCTGTTTGCCATTATTCTCTACACCGCTATGATCTTCGCCGGGGTCAGTTCCCTGCAAAACATGTTTGAGGCGGTGGGGGAATCCCTCCTGCACCGGTTCCCCAAGCTGAGCCGAAAGGCGGTGCTTGCGCTGCTGTGCGTGATCTGCCTGGGGGTAGGGCTGCACATGGAGCCCATCTCCAAATGGGGGCCCTGGATGGACATCGTTTCCATCTACATCATCCCCATCGGGGCCACCCTGGGGGCGGTGAGCTGGTTCTGGATCATTCCCCGGCAGGAGTTGATGGACGAGGTGGGCCAGGGCGCGGGGAAAGCGCCGGGAAAGGCTTGGTACTGTGTGGGGAGATATGTCTATGTGCCCTGTGCCGTCATTTTGTGCTGTGTGGCCTTGTTTATGAAGGTGGCGTTTTGATTTGTGGGGCTGGCCCATGTCCTAAATGAAAATGGGGGTCATATGAGCATCCACCCGTAGGGGCCGGCATCCTTGACGGCCCGGCGGTAGGTGTTCCCATCCCTGACGGCGGGGGGCAATCTTCCCCCGGCCGTCCACGCCCAGGAGGCGGCCTTCCCCTCCTCCCGGCGCAGGCGGAAGGGGTGGGTCAGATGGTAGAGGAAGGGGGAATATTCCCTCTCATCGGTAAGGACCAATTTGGTATGATTTCGGACTTTCTGCTGCTTCCGGGCCACCTAGGCCTCCAGATAGTCCCGGCTCATGGCGTCCTCCGAAGCCCTGGGCTCCTCCGGGTCCATCCGGATGGGGCAGGATAGCAGGCTTTCCAGCAGAGAAACGCTGGTTTCCGGGTGGGTCTCCCGAAAAATGAGCCGCAGCAGCTTTTCCTCCTCTGGTCCCAGCTCCGGCAGGGACACAAAATCCCTCATCCGCCCCACATGGCGGTCAAAACCTGCGTAGGGGGCGGGGATGTGCCGGGCCACCTTTTTCCCCGCCCGGTAGAGGGAGAACTCCGTAAAATCGTCGTCAAAATATTCTGTGCAGAGGACCGTATGTTCCGGCAGGGCCGCCGACAGTTTCCGGGACGCGGGCTGGGTGCGCCCCACTCAAAGGCTTGTCCAGCACTGCGACCCAGCCGGGCAGGACCTAAAAGACCCTGTGCCCGGAGGGCAGAGCCGTTACGGCAAGCCAGATCGCAGTCCTTACTTATTTTGGCAGCAACCCCTGGATGAGGATGACCAGTACCAGAACAGGGAGGATGAACTGGAAATAGGGCTTGAGCCACCGGGGCATCTTCAGGCCGCTGCCCTCGTTGGCCTCGGCCAGGTACTTGTCGTAGCCCCAGCCCCACTTGCTGACGCAGAACATCAGATAGACCAGCGAGCCCAGAGGCAGCAGCAGGTTGGAGACCAGAAAGTCCTCAAAGTCCAGCACATCCCTGCCTAGGATGCTCACATCACTCCACAGGTTATAGCCCAGCACACAGGGCAGGCTGGCGACAAGGATGAAGACGCAGCCGATGAGGGCGGCCTTCTTCCGGGGCCAGCCGAAGTTGTCCATGGCGTTGGCCAGCAGGTTTTCGAAGACGGCGATAACGGTGGAGAAGCTGGCGAAGGTCATAAACAGGAAGAACAGGCTGCCCCAGACCCGGCCGCCGGCCATGTTCAAAAACACCTTGGGGAGGGTCATAAAGATGAGGGGAGGCCCGTTGTCAGGCTGGACCCCGAAGGAGAAACAGGCGGGGAAGATGATGAGTCCCGCCATCAGCGCCACAAAGGTGTCCAGGGAGCAGATGCGCACAGCCTCACTGGTGAGGCTGTGGTCCCGCTTCATGTAGCTGCCGAAGACCTCCATGGCGGCGATGCCCAGGCTGAGGGTAAAGAAGGCCTGGTTCATAGCTGCGGTGATCACATTGCCCAGCCCTGCCTCCCTGGCCCGATCCAGGTCGGGCAGCAGGTAGAATTTGACCCCCTCCATGCCGCCGGGCAAGGTGAGGCTGTGGACGGCCAGCAGGGCGATGAGTCCCAGCAGGCCCACCATCATCACCGTAGTGATCTGCTCCAGCCCCTTTTGAAGGCCGAAGCTGCACACCAGAAAGCCCGCCACCACAGTAATGGACATCCAGGCGATCATCTCCGCCGGGTTGGCCCGCATGGAGGAAAACACCCCGTCCACAGCGGCGGTATCCATTCCGGAAAAGGCGCCGCCGGCAAACTTGAAGAAATAGCCCAGCATCCAGCCGGAAACGGTGGTGTAGTACATCATCAGAAGACAGCAGCCGATGACGCAGAACCAGCCGTGGATATGCCATTTACTGTTTCGGGGCTCCAGGGCCTTATAGGCCAAAATGGCGCTCTTCCGGCTGGCCCTGCCTACCGCCAGCTCCATGGTGAGCACCGGCACCCCCATGATCACCAGAAACAGGAGATAGAACAAAACGAAGACGCCACCGCCGTTTTGCCCAGTGACGTAGGGGAACTTCCAGACGTTCCCGATGCCTATGGCGCATCCGGCGCTGACCAGTAAGAAGCCAAGCCGGGATTGAAAGTGTTCCCGATCCATATGTCGATCCATCCTTTTCTCTCTTCGTGAAGTTATTTCCTATCATACTGGACCCGGAAAGGAAAGTCAAGAGCGGGAGGGGCTTTACGGGTGGGGGACGGTGATCTTTTCCACCTGGAAGTCGTGGCCCTGAATGGTCATCATGGCAAAGGTGATCTCCTGGTCAAACCGCCGCTTGCCGCAACTGCCCGGGTTGAGCCACAGGACCCCCTCATGGTTCTCGCAGGCATATTTGTGGGAGTGGCCGTAGACGACCACATCTGTGCCGGAAAGGTGAGGAGGAACTTCCTTTTTGTTGTGGACCATAAAGAACCGAACGCCCTCAATGAAAAAGGTGAGGCTCTGGGGCAGTTCTTCTGCCCACTCCTTGTCGTTATTGCCCCGGACGATATAGAGGGGGGCATAGCCCTCCAAGGTATCTACAATGGCTTGGGTATTGATGTCCCCGCCGTGGAGGATCACGTCCGCCTGGGCCAGGTAGGACAGGACCTCTGGGCGGAGAAGACCGTGGGTGTCTGAGAGAATGGCTGCGCGTGTCATGGTGTTCTTCCTCCTTTGCACTTTCGGGGCGGGGTTAAATCAGGACCCCGTCGCAATGGCCGATCTCGCGCTGGATGATCCCTGTCGTCCAGCCGGAGAAGGTCTTGAAGCGGGGCTGAAAGCGGTCATTCTGGTATTGGACCTTGATGGACTGTTACCGCTTGGCCTTTCGGGTGCCCGGGAGGGACAGACAGCCCTCCTCCGCCTCATAGGGGGCGGACTTTTTTATGATCTCCGGGTTGAACAGGACCCGGCTGGTGCCTTGGTCATCAAAGAGGATGACCCGCTTGGAGACCCCAATCATATTGGCGGCCATGACCACGCATTGGTCCCGGTGGGCGGCCAGGGTGTCCAGCAGGTCTTGGACAGAAAGACCTCGTTCCGAACGATTTCACGTATCATTTGTAGGTTCCTCCTCAGCTTGGTTTTCCAGTTCCATGCCGATGAGCCCCAGAGCCAGACGAAAGGCCTTGATCCGGCGGAGGGTCAAGGTGTGCTGTGACTTTCCCGGCGTCAGCTTGAGCAGGGCCTTTTCGCATTTGCTCAGGGTGGAGGAAATGGACCGCTTTGCCTCCAAGAGCTCTTGGGTGGTATAGATGGACGCCGTAGGAGGACCTCCCTGGTTTGTGGTGCTACTATTGTACCAACAGAAGGGAAAAAGCGCAAACCTTTTATGGGCCAAGACGGATGCTAAAATGGATTCCACACAGGGGATTTTTCCGTTAGATGCATAACCGCCAATTGGACAGCCTTATCCATAGACAATACCTTTCTAAAATCAACAATTTTTGAGGAGGTGATTCAAATAATGTGACTCGAACGTAGGAAGTCTACATCCCAAAGAATACAGAGAACTTTTTTATAATATTTTTTAGATGTTTATAGCCATTTCTGCTCCGTTTGATATGCTCTTTAGAACTCTCCACCCACAGCCTTTCCATGTGGTCCACCCCCAACTGTGGCAGAATATGTGGTCAAAACGCTTCCCGGGCCGGGATGGTGATCCTCACCACCCCAACCCGGGAAGCGTTTTCGTGTTTCTGTTAGTTGGATTGTAACTCTGCTGGAGAGGTTGCGCAAGTCCTTTCTGCGAGAGAGGCAATCGGTACCTCGCTGTAAACAAGGAAAGAGTTCCACACCGCCTCAGTGCGCAACGGTATGAGTTTCCTATTTCAGTGGCCGGGTAAACTTGCACTTTGGATATGCGCTACAGCCCCAGAATTGCCCATATTTTCCTCGGCGCAGAACAAGCTCGCTGCCACAGAACGGACATTTTTCTTTGATATCATCAATGTGCTGCTGCTTTTCCGCTTCACTCTTGTTGGTTAGAGGCTGCAGCTTTTGTACAAGCTGCATTATCTCTTCAGGAGTGTATAAATTCACGGATGAACGGAGCTGCATACGCAATTTTTTCAGCATATCAGGCCGACGGACAATAATAATCTGGTCGGTGTTTTCTGGGACACTTTTCAGACTGCATCGTTCAGAAAAAACAATGTAGGATGTAAAGGAAGAAGTCGGTATGTTCAGGAATTCAGAAAGAGCCTTAATGTGCGTCTGATTTTGACGGATGGGGTTATAAAACTGATGTTTTTCCCTGTTTGGCAGGGACTGTGTCCAGTTTAACTGTTCGGCACTGCCGAAGATCCAGCCGCTGTAGTTTTTGCTTTCAAATACAAAGATGCCTTTTTCGTGGATCATCAGCAAATCAATTTCAGAAGTTTTATCCCGATAGGGGACATAGATGTTTTTCAGAACGACAAGCTCACCCTCAAGATTGTTGTTGGTGAGAGCGTATTCGGTTGAGAACTCGCCAAATTGACCAACGTTCTCATAGTTCAAAATAGACTTAATGATACCGGGCTGTTCACCCTTGATGATTTCCCAAAGTCCCATAGAAGAGCCTCCTTGTTTTGAGCCACCCGTCAAATTGCTGTATTATAGCAGAGGAAGCAAATTTGTCAAGGTATGTGCAGTTCCCGTGCTTGTCACGAATCAATTATATATATTACGGAACAGC
>CATJWI010000161.1 GCA_949744075.1 uncultured Eubacteriales bacterium
CCGGACGCTCATCTCCCCCCGCTGGGTGCGGAAGACCTCTCCGTCCACCCCCACGATGTCGCCAATGTCAAACTTTTTGAACTTCTTATAGACTTCCTCGTCCATCTCGTCCTGGCGGGCGTAGAGCTGGATGCGGCCGTCCCGGTCCTGGAGGTCGCAGAAGGACACCTTGCCCATGCCCCGCTTGGACATGAGCCGGCCTGCCACCTTCACGGCCTTACCCTCCATGGCGTCAAAGTTGTCCTTGATCTGCTGAGAGGTGGCGTCCCACTCAAACTTGGTCTGCTGGAAGGGGTCCTCCCCCGCCTGCTGAAGGGCGGTGAGCTTCTCCCGGCGCAGGCGCAGCAGCTCGGAAAGCTCAGGCTGCTGAGGGGTCTTCTTTTGTTCCTCTGCCATAGTATCTCTCTCCTATCGTCGGTGTCAGTTCTTGTGGAGCTCCAGCAGGGTGTAGCGGAGCATGCCCATGGGGGCCTCTACCTCCACCTTGTCTCCCACTACCTTGCCCAGCAGGGCCTTGCCGAAGGGGGAGTCCTCCGAAATGCGGCCGTTCATGGGGTCGGCCTCCTGGGAGCCCACGATGCGGTAGGTCTCCTTGTCGCCAGTCTCCATGTCCTCCACGGTGACCTGGCTGCCCAGGCTCACGGCGTTAGCGTCATAGGTGGGCTCCTCGATGAGCACATAGTTGGCCAGCACGGCCTCCACCTCGGCGATACGGGAGTAGAGCTTGCCCTGCTCGTTCTTCGCCTCGTCGTACTCGCTGTTCTCGCTGAGATCGCCAAAGGACCGGGCCTCCTTGATCTGCTCCGCCACCTCCCGCTCCCGGACGGTCTTCAGGTAATTCAGCTCCTCCTGGAGCTCCTCCAGTCGCTGGGGGGTAAGTTTGTACTGCTTGGCCATTTCTGCTTCACCTTTCATTGCTATTCTGATTTTGACGATAAAAAGCCCCGCAGGGCTTTCTTTCCTTCACATTCCATAGTATTATATGTATTTTCTGCCCTTCTGTCAAGGTTATTCCGCCCTTCCGGCCACCCAAAGGTCCTTTAATTCCACCCGGCCGGTCTCCCAGAGGAGCTGCAAAAAAGGAAGCCGGGGTATCTCTGGGTGGGCCCCTTCTCCCCCGGTCAGGGTCAGTCCGGCCAGCTCGGGCTTCCCCCACAGCCGCAGGGTCCGCACCGGAAGGGCCCGGCAGGGGGATAGCTCTACCGCCGCCTGGGGCGGCGGCGCCTGCTCCGGCCGGAGGACCGGAGCCCCATAGAGAGCCCGCAGGTGGCGGCTCAGGGCCTCCTCCCCCTGCTGAAAGTCCAGCAGTAAAAGTCCCACATGGGGACACAGCTTCTCCGCCAAGGTCCAGGCCGTCCCGTCGGCCCTCTCCCCCCGGAGGACCACCCGCCGCTCCCGGCAGGGCACCCCCTCCAGACAGGCCAGCGCCAGCTCCCCTCCCTTAGCCCGGCAGAGGGGCAGAGGGTCCACCTCCTGAAGACCATAGGCCTCCAAACCGCTTATCCCCTCTGGGCCCGCCAGCTCCGGGGACACCAGCACCCGCCGGACACCCCGGCGGCCCAGGGCCCTGCCCACCTGGGCCATCCGCCGCTCCAGCTTTCCCGGCGGCACCTCCGCCGCCAAAAGAGGCAGCGTCTCTACCGCCACCACTTTCACCCGCGGTAGCAACCGGTACCTCTCCTCCCGGCGGAGCCAGGCCACCATCTGCGTCATCTCCCTTCAAAGGAGAATATGCAGGACCGTTCAAAATTAAAAGCAAAAACACAAAGGGCCGCCGACCCCGGCGGCCCCATATTGTATTAAGGATACACACCCTCCGTAGGGGCGGCATACACGCTGCTCTCTCGGAAGTCCCTACCAGAAACAGCGCACCCACACTGTCCCCCGTTACCGTTCCACTTCCTTCAACATCTCAATAGCCCTCTGTAGCTGTGCATCCTCCTCATGGGGCAAAACCCCCGCCCGGAGAAGCTCCACCACCTCCTCCCCCAGCGCCACCTCCGCGTCCAAAGTAACCCCGGTCCCCACCAGGGAGACCCCCGCCCCCGTAGTGTACCGCCCGGTGGACAGGTTCAGCGCCCCGCCGCCGGGAAGGGGCACCGCCTGCTGGGAATAGCCCTTCCCAGAGGTGGGCTCCCCCACGATCAGGGCCCCCACGCTCTCCTGGAGCTGGGCTCCGAAAAACTCTGCCGCCGAATAGGTATTGCCGTTGACCAGGGTGGCCATGGGCAGCTCCACGCAGATCGCGTCGGACTGGCTCACCTCTTCCCTGCCCCCCTTGTCCTCCGAGCGGAAGATGGGCCCCTCGGGCAGCAACCGGTCCAGCATCTGGGTGAGCTCGTCTACATAGCCGCCCCCGTTGTCCCGCATGTCGAAGACCAGCCGCTCCGCCCCCTGCTCCAGCAGGTCGTCCACCGCGTCCATAAACTGCCCGGCGCTGTGGCTATAGAAGTCGTCTACGTCTATGTAGCCCGTGCCGTCGGAGAGCAGCTCATAGCGGAGGGACTGGTTCTCCACCGCCCCCCGCCTCACCGCTGTCTCCCGCTCTTTCCCGTCCAGGCCCAGAAGAGTGAGGACCACTTCCGTCCCCTCCTCTCCCCGGATGTGCTCCGTCCCAGTGTACCTGGCCTCTCCGGCCAGGGAGACCCCGTCGGCGGCGGTGATGACCTCCCCGGGCTCCAGCCCCGCCGCCTCGGCGGGCCCGCCCCTGCTGACTTGGGTGATGAGTAGCCCCCGGGGGTCGGAATACTCCACCGTCACCCCAATGCCCACATAGGTGTTGTTCCGCCTCTCCTTCTGAGCGGCGTAGCCCTCGGCGTTCAAATAATAGCTCCACCGGTCCCCCAGGCCGGAGACCAAACCGCTGAGGGCGGCGTCGGTGGCCGCGGCGGGATCATACTCCCCCACGAACCGCAGCCGCACCGCCCCCCAGGCCCCCAGGATGGACAGGGCATAGGGCCCCAAAATGAGCCACAGGGCCAATGCCAACGCCAGCAGCATGGCCAGGGCCCCGCCCAGGGCGGAGAAGACCAGGTGCCGCCCCTTGTAGGTCCGGCGGCCCTCTTTCATCTGCGTCTGCATGGAAATCATATCCTTTCACAAAAGGCGGACGGAGACTCTCTCCGCCCGCCCTTCTCTCTTTTTTCGCTCAGGTCCCGTCGGTAAACGTCACCCCGGGGAACAGCAGCCTGGGGTCCTGCCGGACGCCGTTGACCTTATATTCCAGATGGAGGTGATTGCCCGTGGAGGACCCGGTGGTGCCCACCTTCCCCAGGACCTGCCCCTGGCTGACGGTGTCCCCCTCCTTCACGGTGCGGGTGCCCCGCTGCATGTGGGCGTAGAGGGTGGTGACCCCGTTTCCGTGGGCGATGACCACATACTCTCCATAGGACTTGGGGGCATAGGCCGAGGTGATGACGATCCCCCCCTGCACCGCGGTGACGGGGGTGCCCCCGGGGGCGGGGATGTCGATGCCCGTATGGTTATGATACTTCCCCGAAATGGGGTGGGTCCGGGGCCCAAAGTAGGAGGTGAGCCGGGTATAGCTTACTGGCAATGGGTAGGCGTAGCCCGAGCCGGTGGTGAAGTTGGCCTCGGCGATCTTCTGGGCCAGGGCCTTCTCCTTGGCGGCCTGCTCCCGCTCCAGCCGCTTGATCTCGGCCTCCTCGGCCTCCACCAACGCCTCCGCCGCGCCGGCCTGGGTCTTCAGCTCGTCAAAGAGAGCCTGGGCCTCGGCCACCTTACTGGCCTGCTCAGAGCGCTGGATATCCAGCTGGGCCTTCTGCTCGTCCAGCTCAGCCTTGGAGGCGTTGAGGGCAGCCAGGTTCTCCTCCACCTCCTGCCGGGCGGCCACCAGTGCGTCCACCACGGCGTTGTCGTACTCCATGATCATATCCACCATGGCCAGCCGGTCCAGCAGGTCGGAGAAATCGCTGGCGGAAAACAGCACCGACCAGTAGGAGATCTCTCCCGCCTCCTCCATAGACCGGACCCGCTGGCAGAACCGTTCGTAGGCGGCCTGCTCCCTGGCCTGGGCCTCGCTGAGGGCGATCTCCTCCTGGGCGATGAGCTCCACATAGGTATTGATCTGGCTCTCAGTATTGGCCACCTGGGCGTCGATGGCGGCCAGCTGCTGGTCCAGGATCTCCTTGCGCTGCAAAGCCTTTGCCTTGTCGCTCTCGATGGCCTTCAGCTGATCTTGGAGCTCCTTCTTCCGGTCGGAGGCCTCAGAGGCCGCCCCCTTCAAAGAGGCGATCTGGCTCCGGAGCTCATCCTGGGTCACCGCCCGGGCCGACAGCAGGGCACTGCTCAGCAGAGGCAGCACCAGGGCCAGTACCATCACAAGGGCCAGCAGGCACACAAAGACCCGCCGCCAGTCCACCCGTTTCCGCTTTTTTTGTGGGGTATTTCCTTTTTTCAAAACGGTCTCCTCCGTTATACCTGCAAAAATTTCCGAATAGCCATCACCGAGCCCCCGGTGCCCACCACCAGTCCGGTGCCGGCGAAGACCCCCAGCACCTTGGGCCAGATCTCCCCAAAGGGGATCACCGTGATGAGCTGGAAGGTCTCTCCCGTCTCAATGGCCTGGGCGATCAGGGCGTAGACCCCCCACTGGCAGAAGAAGGCCACCACCGCGCCAAAGAGCCCCAAGATCATGCCCTCAAAGACAAAGGGCCCCCGGACAAAGCCGTTGGTAGCCCCGCACATCTTCATGATGGCGATCTCCTCCCGCCGGGTAAAGGTGCCCAGCTTGATGGTGTTGTAAATAATAAAGAGGGAGATGAGCAGCAGGAGCACAATGAGGATCATAGCCACCGCCGTCGCCACGTTCCGCACCAGCACAAAGCCCTCAGCCACCTCGGGGGCGGCCTGGTGCCCGTCGATGCCCTCGATGGCCTCCACTGCGTCGATGGTTTCCTGAATGAGGCTCAGATCCTCCATATGGACCGAATACCGGTCCCGGAACACCTCGGCGGGAAGCTCGGAATAGAGCGCGGCGTTCTGATCGCTGGCGTACTTGGCGGCATAGTCCTCCTGGGCCTGCTCCTTGGTGGTGAAGGAGACCCCGGAGACGTTGTTCACCATTTCGATCCGGCTTTGGAGCTCCATGGCCTGCTCCCGGGTATAGCTCTCGTCCACGAAGGCCAAAAACTCGTTGTCCCGCTCCAGGTTGCCCAGCTCCCGCTCCAGGTTCAGGGCCACCAGGGAAAAGGAGCCCATGATGAGAAGGCAGGCCACGATCATAAACACGGCCACAAAGGACATAAGGCCGTGGGTAAAGATGGACCGGAAGCCCTCCCCAAAATAGTAGCCGAAATTATATCTCTTCATGTTTATAGTACCCGCCCGTCTCGTCGCTGAAAATACGTCCGTTCTCGATGGCGATGACCCGCTTGGTAAAGCGGTTCACCAGTTCCTTGGCGTGGGTCACCACCAGCATGGTGGTCCCCAGCTCGTTGATCTTCTCCAGCAATGTCATGATCTCCAGAGACCGCTGGGGGTCCAGGTTGCCCGTAGGCTCGTCGGCGATGATCATGTCCGGGTTGTTCACCAGCGCCCGGGCGATGGCCACCCGCTGCTGCTCTCCGCCGGAAAGCTGGCTGGGATACCGGTCCTCCTTCTGGGACAGGTCCACCAGGTCCAGCACATAGGGGATGCGCTTACGGATCTCCCGGGTGGAGGCCCCCACCGCCCGCATGGCAAACTCCAGGTTCTCCCCCACCGTCTTCTTGTCGATGAGCCGGAAGTCCTGAAAGATGACCCCCAGGGTCCGGCGCATATAGGGGATCTGCCTGGGGTGGATGCTGTTAAGATTATACCCGTTGACCATGATACGCCCGGCGTTGGGGTGCTCCTCCCCGGTGATGAGCTTGATGATGGTGCTCTTCCCCGAGCCCGAGGGCCCCACCAGAAAGACGAACTCCCCGTCCTCAATGTTCAGGGTGACGCCCTTCAATGCCTTGGTGCCGTTATCATAGGTTTTTTGGATGTCTAAAAGACGAATCATGCGCTCTTCCTCATAAGGACGACCGACGACCGGGCATGAAGGGATGGGAGCCCCATGGCAGATCGTCGATCGTTGGTTTTTATCAGTTGTCGATGCCCCGGGACACCAGATACTTCTTGACCATGAGGGCCACCTTGAAGGTGATGGCGTCGTCAAACTCCCGCAGGTCCAGCCCCGTGAGCTTCTTGATCTTTTCCAGCCGGTACACCAGGGTGTTCCGGTGGACAAAGAGCTTCCGGGCGGTCTCAGACACGTTCAGGTTGTTCTCAAAGAACTTGTTGATGGTAAAGAGAGTCTCCTGGTCCAGGGCGTCGATGGGATTCTTCTTGAAGACCTCCTGGAGGAACATCTCGCACAGGGTGGTGGGCAGCTGGTAGATGAGCCGGCCGATGCCCAGGTTGTCGTAGTTGATGATGCTCCGCTCGGTGTCGAAGACCTTGCCCACCTCAATGGCCAGCTGGGCCTCCTTGTAGGACCGGGCCAGGTCCCGGATGTTGGTGACCACCGTGCCGATACCCACCACAGCCTTGAGCTCCAGCTCGTTGGCCAGGCCCTCCTCGATCTGCTGGGCGATGCGGTCCAGGCGCTTGCTCTCGGTGCCCTCAGGCAGCTGCTTGATGACCGCCACCTCGGTCTCGCTGGCCGAGAGGACAAAATCCGCCTGCTTGTCGGGGAACATGGCCTGGATGGTGTCGATCATGGCCGGGTCGGCAGGCTCGGTCTGCCGCACCAGGAACACTCCCCGCGGCACGTCGCACACAAAGTGGAGCTCCTTGGCCCGGACATAGATGTCCCCCAGCATGATGTTGTCCGAGATGATGTTCTTGACAAAGGTGCCCTTATCATGCTTTTCCTCGTAGCTCTGCTTGGCGCCGTTGAGGGCCACCCCGGCAATGGCGCACAGGGAGTGGGCCGTCTCGTCCTCCCCCTCCACAAAGCCGGCGTAGTCGAACTGGGCCCCCCAACTGGCCAGGGCCTTAAAGGTCTTCCCCTCACAGCACACCATGCCGCTCTCGGCGGCGTTGATGGGTCCCACGACCCCGCTCCAGTTTTCCCCGATGAGGGAGGGATCGTCGCAGGCCACCACAGTACCCTCGGCGTCAATGACGCCCACTGCCCGGTCTGTGCCTTCCTTCATTTGCAGCACGACACTCTGAAAGATCCGATTGGACATCTGGAATGCCTCCTTGCTCATTTCCCCGTCCGGGTGTCTTGTATGAACGCTATCAACTCTATTATAACGACTTTTTTCTCCCTTTTCAATAGGAAACGACAAGTTTTTTGTGGAAAATGCCGAAATCTTTCTATTCCCTTCCTCCGGCGGCCCGGAGCGCGGCCAATTCCTCCCCGGTGAGGGCCCTCCATTGGCCCGCTCCAAGCCCCTCATCCAGGCGCAAAGGCCCAAAAGTGAGCCGCTTCAAAAAGGCCACCGGCTTGCCCCGGGCGGCGCACATCCGCTTGATCTGGTGGTACTTCCCCTCCCGGAGGGTCACCAGGGCCTCGTTGGGCCCCAGCCGCTCCAGCCCCGCGGGAAGACACCGGTAGCCGTCGGCCAGGGTGACCCCCTCCCGGAAGGCCGCCTCGTCCTCCCCGTCCAGCCCCCCCTCCACCCGGACCAGGTAGGTCTTGTCCACATGGTTCTTAGGGGCCAGGAGGGCGTGGGCCAGGGCCCCGTCGTTGGTGAGGAGCAGCAGCCCCACCGTGTCCTTGTCCAACCGTCCGGCGGGAAAGAGCCCCACCCGCCGCAGGTGCTCCGGCAACAGGGACACCACCGTCTTCTCCCGGGGGTCCTCGGTGGCCGACACCAGCCCGGCGGGCTTATGGAGCATCAGATAGGTGTACTCTTCGGTGGATACCCGCTCCCCGTCCACCCAGAGGGCTGCCCCAGGCTCAAACTTCTCCTCCCGCCGCTCCACCACGGTCCCATCTACCGTGACCCGGCCGGCCCGGATGAGCTCCGCAGCCTCCTTCCGGGACCAGCGGCCAGTATTGGCCAATAGCTTGTCGATACGCTCCATACCGTCTTCCTCTCCCCTCCGCCGGGCCTTTCCGCTTCTTTTTCCTTATTCTATCATATGACAAGCCCTTTTTCCATAGGAATAGAGCAAAGTCAAACAGATGAGGGGCGATGGATGTGTTTATTTGGACGGCAAAAATAAATCGAAAAAAGGTGCTCTTGACCCTGGCGGCGGTGGTCTGCATCTCAGCGGTGGCCGCTGCGGTGCTGGGCTCCCGGGGGACGGCGGCGGCCGCCCTGGCCGACCCCAAAGGGGTGAAGACCGAGGAGGACCGGGTGGCCTACCTCCAGGACTGGGGCTGGCAGGTCTCTCCCCAGGCCGTCCTGGTGGAGGAGCTGGAGCTGCCCAAGGAGTTGGGCCCGGAGTACAGCCAGTACCTGGACCTCCAGAACGGCCAGGGCTTCGACCTCACCAAATACGCCGGCAAGCGGGTCCGGCGCTATACCTACGAGGTCCTCAACTACCCTACCGGGGAAGCCGGGGTGGTGGCCCACCTGCTGATCTACAAGAACCGGGTCATCGCCGGGGAGATCATGGGGGACAGCTTCCTCCAGGGCCTGGCCCTACCGGAGTGAAAGAGAAACGCGGCGCTGCAGCAGCGCCGCGTTTCTCTTTCACTCCACCAGGGTCCAAACCTTCCACGCCAGGTCCCCCAGCCGGGCCGTCTTCTCCTCCCCCAGCTCCCGCAGCAGCTGGGAGGTGGCAGTGCAGACCAGATAACCCGCCAGCACGGCCAGTATCGCCGCCCCCAGGTTCAGCAGCGGCGCCAGGTCCTTGCTCCCATAGGTCAGCGAGGACCAGGACACCTCCACGCTCCCGTCGGCCCAGCTCTCCCCCACCGCTCTCAGGGGCAGGTACAGCAGGCTCAAAAAAAGGCGATGTCATAGTTGCGGTGGGGCAAGGTGGCCCGAAACAGCCCCACCAGCTTCAGCATAGTCCCCGCCAGCATCATCAGTAGCATCAGCATCCAACCGACCACCAGGACCTGTCCCGGCAGGAATCCGGCCCGATAGGCCAGCACCGTCATCACGAAAGGCAGCCCTAAGATCGTCACCGCCGACAGGCTCTCACTGAAAAACAGCACCCTGAGCCCCCGCCCCACCTTGCCGTACCGCTCCGTTCCGATCTTCTCCCTCATCGTTCCTTTCCTCTTTCCGGCGCTTCTTCCCTCACTTCTCCACCATATGCACATTCAAATGGTCATAGGTCATCTCCACCCCCGCCTTATCAAAGGCCCCCTTCACCTGCTCCATCAGGTCGAAATACACATCCCAGTAGTCCCCTGTGGCGCACCACACCCGCAGCACGTACTCAATGGAGCTGCTGCCGTACCCATTGACCCGGATGAGAGGCTCCGGGCTGGGCAAGGTCAGGGGATGCTCCCCCACCACTCTGGCAATGCAGCCTTTCACCATCTCCATGGGCGCGTCATAGGAGACGGTGAATTTCAGATCCACCCGTCGCTTCTCATTGGCGGAGTAATTGGTAATGGTCTTGCCGGAGATCTCCCCGTTGGGGATATACACCACCTTGTTGTCGATGGTGTCCAGCTTGGTGTAAATAAGCCCCACCTCCCGGACGGTGCCGCTGACGCTGCCCGCCTCCACAAAGTCCCCGGCAGAGAAGGGCCGGGAAGACAACAACATGATACCCCCCGCCAGATTGGACAGAGTCCCCTGGATGGCCAACGACAAAGCCAGACCTAACACGCTGAGCAGGGCCACCAAGGAGGTCATGGGCACCCCCAAATACCCCAGCAGGGCGCACAATGCCACCAGCCACAGCACCACTTTCAGCCCGGAGCGCAAAAAGGTCCGCACCCCCCGGTCCAGCCTGGCCCGCTCCATGGTCCTGTCCGCCAGGGTCACCACGATCCGGATGACCACGATACAGGCCACCAGCAGAGTCACCAAAATAGCGGCGGTCTGCCAGGAAAAATTCCTCAACGTATTTTCAATAATGCTCAAAGTCTCCTGGGTGGTCTCCGTATCCACGGCAGGCATGTCCCCCACTCCCTTGTCGAATATTCTGCTATTGTGGTCCATTGTAGCACATTTGCCCCACCCTGGCAAGGCCGCCCACCACACCCTGCCCCGACCTAATTCCCCCGCCACAAAACCATTCGGTCTCCGTAGGGGCGAATCGTATCCTCCCGGGGCGTGGAGGGATGGAACAGCGCACCGGGCGAGCACAGCTCGCCCCTACGGGGGAAGGGTACAACGTGGTTTGTTGCTTACACACACCTCCTCCTTGGATAGAACACGCAAAGGCGGAGTTGAGGCAGCGAAGTTTCTATAGTGTTCCATCTCACCAGCGAGCGGAGGAGCGAGCAGGCAAGAGGGACCACCTAATCGAAAAAATGCTCTGAGCCGACAGGGACCTACCCCATTGCCAGGAATAGCACGGATAGAAAGGGATAGCTTAGCAAATTTAGGCTTTCAAGACTGATCGCAAGAAGGACCACGAATAGCGATCCCCCTACGTCCGGGGTA
>CATJWI010000162.1 GCA_949744075.1 uncultured Eubacteriales bacterium
CCTCTCCAAAGAAAGCCCGCCCCACTGCCCCCGAGAGTATGGCTTATGCCCCCGTGATTCACCGCATGGGCGTCGTGGTCGACGTCAACGCCGAGACCGACTTTGTGGGCAAGAACGAGAAGTTCGTGGACTTCGTCCACGGCGTGGCCGCCGCTGTGGCCAAGACCAACCCCGCCGACTTGGAGGCCCTGATGGCTGCTCCCTACGGCAACGGCCGCAGCGTTCAGGAGGAGCAGCAGGAGATGGTTCTGGTCATCGGCGAGAACATCAAGGTTCGCCGCTTTGCCCGGTTCGACACCGGCGTCAGCGTGGCCTATGTCCACGCTGGCGGCAAGATCGGCGTGCTGGTGAACTTTGAGACGGACCTCTCCGCCGACAAGGTGGAGCCCGTGGGCAAGGACGTGGCCATGCAGATCGCCGCCATGAACCCCCGCTTCTGGGACAAGAGCCAGGTGGACGACACCACCCTGGAGGAGGAGAAGAAGATCATGCTGGTGCAGATGGCCAACGACCCCAAGATGGCCGCCAAGCCTGACAAGGTCAAGGAGGGCATCGTCACCGGCAAGCTGCGCAAGTTCTACGAGGAGAACTGCCTGCTGCAGCAGTCCTTCGTGAAGGACGGCTCCATGAGCGTGGAGCAGTACGTGGCCGCCGAGGCCAAGGCTGCCGGCGGGGCTATCACCTTCAAGACCGCCGTCCGGTTCGAGAAGGGCGAGGGCATCGAGAAGAAGCAGGAGAACTTCGCCGAGGAGATCGCCAAGCAGCTCCAGAAGTGAGTTGAGACCAAAGAGTTCCCACTCCTTTGGAGTGGGAACTTTTTTTGGCGCAAAAAGGGAGGGGCGGATATGGATGAGATCAAGCGCGATTGGAACAGTATGGCGCGGGCCTATGAGGAATTTAATACTGCAGCAGACTCCTACAGCTACAAAATAGAATGGCCATGTATCAGAAAATTGCTGCCGGAGCTCAAGGGGAAAACGGTGGTGGACCTTGGCTGTGGGACCGGTATTTTTACCTTCCTTTTGGAGCAGGGCGGCCCTTCGAGGATCATGGGCATCGACCTGTCGGAGGAAATGCTGCAGATCGCGAAGGACAAGGCAAGGGAAAAGGGCTCTCGTGCTGAGTTTGTTTTATATGACGGGGCGAAGTGCTCCGATGTGATCTCAAAGCCCGTTGATCTCATTTTTTCGTCAACTACCAGCCACTATATAGAAGATTTGGCACAGTTGTTCAATAATGTATCTAAGAGCCTTAAAGAAGGCGGCGAATGCATTTTTTCTGTGATACACCCCGTATATTCCGCCATGTACCCGGTGGAACATGGGGATGACTTTCCGGGGGATGAGGAGTGGATGGTAAGATATTTGGACCGGTCGATGAGGGCCTATATCCAGCCGTGGATCGAATATAACGAGGCCTTTGAAGATCATCTCAGCAGAAGCTATCACCATACCTTTGCCGATTATGTGAATGCCATCATCGGGGCGGGGCTGACCATCGAACAGATATGTGAGCCAATGGCTCCGGAAGAGTGGAAAGCGGTTCAGCCGGGCAGATATGAGGCATTTATTGAGACGCCTGTCTATATGATCCTAAAAATGAAGAAAAGATAGTCATAATACAAACGAAGCGAAGAAAACCTGATTTACCGGGCGGTATTGACTTTTTATGGATGTGTGCTATAATAACAGTCACTTCAACGCTTTTAATTGATAAAGTATCCCCGGAATGGGAGGAGATCCGATGGAGGAGAAGAGAGAGACCAGACAGGAGCAGGCGGCAGCGGCAGCCAAGGCACAGGAGCTGCTGGAGGAGAAGGAGGCGGAGTCCCGGACCCGGAGCTATGACGGGGCCTTTGGCTCGGCACTCACCGTTTTGCTGTGTCTGTGGGCGGTGTTTCAGCTCTACTATACCACTGTGGGGGCCATCAGCGCCATCAATTTGCGGGCTTTCCACTGCATCTTTTTGCTGTGCTTTACCTTTTTGCTCTACCCCACCTACAAGAAGGAGCGGCGGGTGCGGAAGGCGCCGCCGGTGTGGGATGTCTTGCTCATCCTGCTGACCCTGCTCACCTTCGGCTATCTTATTTTGAACTACACCCGCATCGCCCAGAACGGGGGGCGGCTCACCGACCTGGAGTTGGTCATCGCCGGGGTGGCGCTGGTGCTGGCCTTTGAGGCGGCCCGGCGGGCCTCGGGGAATCTGGCGGTGCTGGCCCTCATTTTCCTGGCCTACAACTGGTTTGGGAAGTTCATCCCGGGGAAATTGGGGCACAACGGGTTTGCCCTCAAGCGGGTGCTGTCCACCCAGTTCTGGGGGACCCAGGGCATTCTGGGCACCGGCATCGGGGTGTCGGCCACCTACATCTTTTTGTTCGTGGTCTTCGGGGCCTTTTTGAAGTACAGCGGCTTTTCCAAGTTCATCAACGACTTCTCCCTGACCCTGGTGGGCCAGACCCCCGGGGGGCCCGCCAAGGTGGCGGTGCTGGCCTCCGCCCTTATGGGGATGATCAACGGCTCGGCCATCGCCAACGTGGCCACCACGGGCACCATCACCATCCCCTTGATGAAGCAGACGGGCTACAAGAAGGAGTTCGCCGGGGCGGTGGAGGCGGTGGCCTCCACGGGCGGGCAATTCTGTCCCCCCATCATGGGGGCGGTGGGCTTCGTCATGGCGGAGTTTTTGGGGCTGAGCTATACGGTGGTCATGCTGGCTGCCATCGTGCCCGCCTTCCTCTATTATCTGGGGCTGCTCTTCGCCGTCCACTTTGAGGCCCGGCAGCTGGGGCTCAGCGGCCTTTCCAAAGAGAATATCCCCGACGCCATGAAGGTGGTGAAGGAGCAGGGCCATTTGGTCATTCCGCTGGTGGTGCTCATCGGCCTCATGGCCTTTGGCTATACCCCCCTCTACGCCGCCGTCATCTCCATCTTTGCCACAGTGGCCGCCAGCTGGCTGCGGAAGGAGACCCGGATGACCTGGGACAAGATTGTGGCCGCCACGGTGGAGGGGGCCAAGGGGGCCGTGTCGGTGGGGGTGTGCTGCGTCATCATCGGCGTCATTATCGGCACCGTGACCCTCACCAGCCTGGGGCTCAATATGGGCTACCTTATTTTGTCCGTGGTGGACAACAGCAATATCTACCTCACCGGGTTCTTGGTGATGATCATGTCCACCATTTTGGGCATGGGAGTGCCGGGAGTGGCCGCCTATGTCATCGTCCAGGCAGTGGCGGTGCCCGTGCTCATCAAGGTGGGGGTGCTGGATATCTCGGCCCACCTCTTTTGCCTCATCTACGCCTGCCTTTCCAACATCACCCCGCCTGTGGCCATGAGCGCCTATGTGGCCTCGGGCATCGCAGGCTCCGACCAGACCAAGACGGGACTGCTGTCCGTCCGGCTGGGGCTCATCGGGTTTTTGATCCCCTTTTTCTTCCTGGGCAGCCCCATCCTGCTCATCGGGGTGGACCCCGCGGCCACGGCGGGGGGCACCGCCTGGGCGGTGTTCACCGCCTCGGTGGGGACGGTGGCCCTGGTGGGGGGGCTGGAGGGCTGGTTTTTGCGGAAGGCCAACTGGCTGGAGCGGCTGGTCCTCATCGGGGTAGCCCCGCTGATGCTCTACCCCGGCGGGCTCACCGACGCCATCGGCTTTGGGGTCATGGCTGCCGTCATGGCCGTCCAGTATTTCACCCGTCGTCCCGCGTCTCCCAAGCTGGGGGCCGCCTGACAATACATTCAGCAACGCAAAGGAGAGAATCGAAATGAAGAAGACCCTGTCTCTGCTCCTGGCCGGGGCCCTGCTGGTGGGCGCTCTGGCCGGCTGCGCCGGCGCCGGTGCCCAGCCCTCCGCCCCCGCGGAGAGCACCGCTCCCGCCCAAGCCCACGATCCCGTGACCATCAATTTCCCCACCGCCACTGCCACCGGTGCCCTCTACGCCGTGGGGGCCGCCATCACCAACCTGTGGGACACCGAGATCGACTACGTCAGCGCCTCCAGCCAGGCGTCAAACGGCGGCATCGACAACCTGAACCAGATTTCCGAGGGGGAGAGCCAGGTGTCCATCGCCATCAGCTCCAACTGCCTGCAGTGCCTGGAGGGCACCGACAGCTTTGAGGGCCACGCCTACGAGGATTTGAAGGTCATCGCTGGGCTCTACTTCAACCCCAACCAGGTGGTGGTCACCGAGAAGTCGGGCATCACCGACCTGGCCGGGGTGAAAGGCAAGCACTTCGCCGTGGCCGCCGCGGGCTCCAGTGTGGAGGGGGAGTGCCGGAACCACTTTACCGCCGCCGGGCTCAGCTATCCCGACGACATCAACTGTGAGTACATCGCCTTTGGCGACGCCGCCGATATGCTCCAGAACGGTACCATCGACGGAGCCTGGATCATGTCTGGCGCCCCCGCCGGGGCGGTGACCCAGGCCTGCACCGCCGGGTGCAAGCTGCTGAATATCGGCGACGACATCATCGCCGACCTGCAGAAGGACTACCCCTGGTACGCCTCCGTCACCATCCCCGCCGGCACCTATCCCGGCCAGGAGGAGGATGTGCAGACCTCGGGTATCAAGATGGTCATGTTCTGCCGGGGGGACTTGGACGAGCAGACCGTCTATGACCTGACTAAGACCCTGTGGGAGAACATCGACGAGTTGGGGGAGGCCCAGGGTAATTTGAAGGGACTCACCGCGGAGGAGGCTGTGAAGGATATCGCGGGGCTGCCTCTGCATCCCGGGGCGGAGAAGGATTACAAGGAAGCCGGAGTCATGTGAGAATAACAGAGCGCGGGCCAAACGGCCCGCGCTCTGTTATTCTCAGGATAGGAGAGTGGAGATAGGAGATATTTGGACCTTGCCTTTTCGTTGGGGGCGGCTGCCAGGCAGAGGGAAGAACAGGTGGGAAAGGCGAAGAATAGACTGGAAGCCTATGCTTCTCTGTCCGAATCGTGAAAGAAGATAGAAAAACTCTGGGTCTGGTCGGAGAAGTCGAAGGAGAGGCCACCGGAGAAGAAGGCTTCCACCGGATCTTTGTAGGGGAAGCGGAGAGGGGAGGGGGTGCGGCGGTAGGCGAAGTGGGTGAGGCCGCCCCAATAGTCGGAAGCGGTGATGGAGATGCCATCGTCGGATGTGAAGACGCGGGATTCATCCAGCTCCGCCATGACCCAGCCTCGGCGGTTTTGTGTGCCGAAGGGGTAATTCACTTTGCCTGTGACCCGGGTCCTGGTGTTGGGGCCGAAGTAGGTCTGGATGGTACGGGTGGTATTTTGTAGCTCCGGGATGGGGGCGGTGTAGGTCTGGCCGTCCTTCTCGTAGAGCAGGGCCCCAGCACAGTCGGTGATGTTGGCGTACTCGTTGGATACCAGGGAAAAGCCGTCGGTCCAAAAGGGGGCGTAGTCCCGTTTGGGAGAGAGGTCCTCCCGCCATTGGAAGAAGACGAAGGTGCGGAATTGATAACCGGGCAACTCCACCAGGACGGCGGTGGCGTCCAGGTTGATATCCCCCGGCACCTGGGTGCGCTGCTGGGTCTCCAGGCCGTAGCTGTTGACCACGGGGACGGCCTGGGGATCGAACATGAGGAGCTCCCGGTGGCTCTTCACCGAGAGGGCCCCAGTGAGGCCCTCCACCGTGTCATCGGGCAGGTCGGCGAGGAGCGGGGCGGGGAAGCCCAGGTCCTCTAACTCTTGGCGGACCTCTATGGCCCCGGGCTGGGCCGCAGGGGCGGACTTCAGGACAATGTGGTTGGCCCAGAGGCAGCACCCCAGCACCAGGGCCAGGCAGCCCCAGAGGTAGACCCGGCGGACCACCCTGTCGGTGATGTGGACCGGGGCGGCGGAGAGGGCGTAGCCCGCGTCGGAGAGGGCCTCGGGGGACCCGGCCAGCTGGTCGGGGACACGGCTGAGGGTGCGCAGGATATAGATATAGGCGCCGATGAGGATGAAGACGATGACCCAGCTCTGGGCCAAGGGAGTGAGGGACAGCAGGGCCAAGGCGGTCACCCAGAGGAAGGCCCAGAGCAGGGGGTCGCCGTCCTGCCGCTCCACCCCCGCCTTTTGGAAGACCTCTTTCAGGCCCTGGCGGAACAGGAGGAAGAAGCCGCCCTGGACCAGGACCACCCACAGAAGAGCCCAGAGGGGAACGTTGGCAGCGGTGAACTGAAGAGAGGCGGAGAGCCCCAGGGCATCGGAGGCCAGGGCCACCGGCCGTGCCAGGAACCACAGGGCGGAGAGGAGCCAGGCGGCGGTGAACCACTTGTTCTCCCTCCGCAGGGCCCGGAAGCCCAGGTAGAGCTGAAGGTAGCCCACGGTGGGCAGGATATCGTCCAGATGGAAGAAACCTAACTTCAGGGTAATAAGGGCCAGCCCGGCGATGATGCGCCAGATGGGGGTCTCCCAAGGGTTGGTGTCCCGGACGATGTCATCGGTGGGGGGAAGCAGGGTGGCCTCTTTGGCCAGCAGAAGGTCCAGGTCCTGTTCGGTCATGGCGCGTCACCTCCTAACGTGCGGCGCAGTTTTTGCCGCAGACGGTACAGGCGGCCCTCCACCGCCCGCTCCGACATGCCGCACTCTGCGGCGATCTGAGCGGTGGGTTGGAGGTAGTAATATTTCCGGTAAAAGAGCTGGCGGTCCTTGAGGTCCAGGGTGGAGACGGCATCCCGGAGCCGTTGGGCACGCTCCTGACGCAGCAGCGCTTCCTCGGGGGTGGGAGCGGGATCGGCCAGATTGGGCTCCAGGGGGATGGTCTCGGTGCCCCGGCGGTTGCGGTAATTGAGGGCGGTGTTCCGGGCCACGGCGGTGAGCCAGGTGGACAATTGACCTTTGGCCGGGTCGTATTGGTCAAATTTGGCCCAGACCTGGAGATATACGTCGCTAACACACTCCTCCACGTCCTCCGGACTTCGGAGGACGCCCCGGACCAAGTAGCGGACCAGGTTGCCGTAATGAGCCTGGAGCTGGTGCAGGCCCTCCTCCCGGTCCTGGCCCAGCAGGGTCACGATCTGTTCCTCCATCGGCTCACCTCCTTTTTGCTCTCTATCTGATTATACAGGAGTTTTGAGAAAAACCCACGGAAATTTTCAAAAAAAGGCCGGGAGGACAAAACTAGTCCCTGTGTGCGGGCTTTATTTCCCCTTGCGCTCATGAAAGTCCCGGGCGATGGGGGCCTGCCAGCCGGCAGAGATGGGGACGGCCTGGCGAAAGGCCTGGATGGTGTGGCTGAGTACGTCGTAGTTGAGGCGGGTGCCCGCGCTGTCGCAGTGGTAGTCCACCGCATGGTCCGCGCCGATGCCGAAGCCGGCGGCGGTCTCCACCGCGTCGATGTTGGCCCCCAGGAAGAGGAATTCCCAGCCGTATTTTTCCTTCTGCCGGCCCACCATTTCCCGGACCTGGGGGAGGGTGTAGCGGCGGCTGGCGTTCTCCATGCCGTCGGTGGTAATGACAAAGAGGGTCCGGACGGGCACATCCTCCCGCCGGGCGTATTTGTGGATCATGCCTATGTGGTGGATGGCGCCTCCCAGGGCGTCCAGCAGGGCGGTGCAGCCCCCGGTGGTGTAGTCCCGCTCCGTCATGGGGGAGACCCGGGGGAGGGGCGTCCGGTCGTGGAGGACCTGGGCGGTATGGCTGAAGAGGACGGTGCTGATCAGGGTGCGCCCCGGGGTGCGGCGCTGCTGCTTCAGCATGGAGTTGAAGCCGCCCAGGGTGTCGGCCTCCAGGCCGTGCATGGAGCCGCTGCGGTCCAGGATGAAGACCAGCTCGGTGAGGTCCTGGTTGGGGTAGTTTTTCAGTGTCATGATCGGTTCCTCCTACCATCAAATTGGCGGTTCGTGTCTTGCAGGTATGATGATAGCAGGGACGGGGAGGAAAATGGTCGCCCGGCGGGCGACAAATATGGGAGAAAATTTTATAGGGCGCGACGCCTCGGCGCGCCTTTCCGGCGGGGGACCGTCCCGCAGAAAAAGAAAGGGCCTGCCGGGTGGCGGTCAGCCGCCCAGCAGGGACTGGTCGAAGGCAAAGAGGGCCTCGTTGATGGCGAGGACGTCGTACTGGCCCTGGGAGAGGAAATACTCCACGATAACGTCGAACTTGTTGGAACGGGACAGGGCGAAGCCCGCCGTGCGCAGCAGCTGGTGGACCTCCTCCATGGGCAGCTCCAGGGCGATGGCAAAGGCCAGGACGGTGGGCTTGCTGGGGCGGTAAAGCTTGTCCGAGCGGATCTTGGAGAAGAGCTTCCGGTCGATGTTGGCCCGCTTGTAGCACTGGGCATCGGTGAGGCCCCTCTCGTCGATCTTCCGAAGAAGCATCTGGGAAAAGCTCTCGTCCAGGTGGTCCACCAGCTCGTCCAGAGTTCGTGGGGCGGCTATGGGCATGGCGGCGGCCTGGGGAAGGGAATCCCAGTAGCGGCGGTCGGACCGGGAAGGGAGGTCGGTGTGCTCCTCTACATAGTGGTCGTCGATGTAGGCGGCGATGTCGGCGAAAAGGGTCTCCCCCAACTGGAAGGAGGCTTTATCAAAAATGACGATATAGACCGTCATCTCATGCTCCAGCAAAAACTTGCCGATGGTCTCCATGGCCACCTGGAGGGCCTGGTCCTTGGGGTAGCGGTACACCCCGGCGGAGATGAGGGGGAAGGCCACCGTCTCACAGCCCTTTTCCAGGGCCAGGGCCAGAGAAGTGCGGTAGCAGGACTCCAGCAGCTCCTGTTCCCCGTGGCCACCGCCCTGCCACACAGGCCCCACGGTGTGGATGACATATTTGCAGGGTAGGCGGTAACCCTTGGTGACCTTGGCACTCCCGGTGGGGCAACCTCCCAGGGTGCGGCACTCGGCCAGCAGCTCCGGCCCCGCCGCGCGGTGGATGCACCCGTCTACCCCACCACCCCCCAAAAGGGAGGTGTTGGCGGCGTTGACGATGGCGTCCGCGGCCATGAGGGTGATGTCGTTGCGGACGATCTGGATGGGCATAGAGGTCCCTCCTCAAAAATTTAGATCGGCAATAGCTGATTTTCATTATTATACCATGGCCTGGTCTGCTTTTCCATCCTCGGAGAAGGGAAAAAGAGAGCGGCCCAAGCGGACCGCTCTTTTGAAAAAGGGAAAAAATAAGGGAAAATCCTGAAAAACAGGCATGAAAAAACCCTGTAACCGTTGCGATTACAGGGTTCCTCTTGGTGCGGATGGCGGGACTTGAACCCGCACGCCCAATTGAGCACCAGCACCTCAAGCTGGCCAGTCTACCAATTCCAGCACATCCGCATTTGCGCCC